>DIME01000165.1 GCA_002425405.1 Candidatus Accumulibacter vicinus | reverse complement strand
CGCGATGCCGATTCGTTTTTGAGGGTATTGATCATGATGAATCTCTATTCGGGAACCACCTGCCCCTTCAGTCACCGCTGCCGTATCGTCCTTTATGAAAAAGGTATGGATTTTCAGGTGATCGATGTCGATCTTTTCGCCAAGGCCGAAGAGATTGCCATCATCAATCCTTACGGGCGGGTGCCGGTACTCGTGGAACGCGACCTCATCCTCTATGAGCCGAACATCATCAATGAATACATTGACGAGCGCTTCCCGCATCCGCAGCTGATGCCGGCCGATCCGATCATGCGCGCGCGCGCGCGCCAGCTCCTGATCACCATGGAGCGAGAGGTCTTCGCCTACATCGAGCCACTCGAAAAGAACAACAAGGCTGCCGAACGCTCGCGTCAGCAGATTCGTGATCGCCTTACCGAAATGGCACCGGTGTTCGTCAAGCAAAAGCACATGCTCGGGGAAGACTTCTCGATGCTCGATGTCGCCATTGCGCCCCTGCTCTGGCGGCTCGACCATTACGGGATCGAGCTGTCGAGGGTGGCCGCACCATTGATGAAGTACGGCGAACGGATTTTCAGCCGTCAGGGCTTCATCGATGCGCTGACGCCATCCGAAAAAGCGATGCGCAAATAGCCGCCGGCGATGACCTGCACCAGCATCTCCCGGCTTCCCTACCCCAATACCCCTTGAGGAAGTGTGAACGTGGACCTGCCGTCGACCAAACCCTACCTGATCCGCGCCATCCACCAATGGTGCTGTGACAACGGCTTCACCCCCTATCTGGTCGTCGCCGTCGATGCTCGCACGCGCGTACCGCTCGAGCATGTCCGCGACGGCCAGATCGTCCTCAATGTTGGCTATGATGCCACCGCGCATCTCAGCATGAATAACGACAGCATCTGGTTTCAGGCTCGTTTTGGTGGCGTGGCCCGCGACATCGCGATCCCGATTGGCAACGTATCTGCAATCTATGCCCGTGAAAACGGCGCCGGCATGGCTTTTGAACCCGAAGACGAAACCGTTTCCGAAGACACGGCCAGCAGCGAACCCCACCGGGACAGTCCACCGGATCCACCGCCGCCGCCAGTCAGCCGTGCCAAGTTGCAGCGCGTCAAGTGAGTGACGCCTGGCAGCTTGTCGGACTTCAACGCGCTTGATGCAAATCAAATAAGCAAAGCGATTCCAGGGGCAGTTCAATCATGAAGAACTCCCCCTTGGGGCTGAATTTTCAGAAGGAAATCGGCTGCCGTAAGGATCTCCTCACCAACATGGCCGAGGCCAAAGCCAAAATTGAACTCCGTGCGAAGAGGCGCGAGGCGCACGAGCGCGCTGAGTACGAGGAGAAAAAAACGGGAGCAGGTACGAACAAGCCTGTTCAGACAGAGCGCGAGTAAGCAAGTACAAGACCGGGGGGGCCGGCCATGCCTCCTGCCCCGCCGCCAGACAGCGTCGCAGTCAACTGGAAGCCTGAAGGACTGCCCAGCCGCGTTTCGCCTGTAGCTACTCACTGATGCTAAACTGCAGTCATTTCGATGTCACTGGAAAGCCTATGCCGACCCTCACTGTGCGCGATGTGCCTGCCGATCTGCACCAGTGGTTGAAGGAACAGGCAGAGGCCCACCGCCGTTCACTCAACCAGGAAGTCATCAGTCAACTCGATGCGTTGCGGAGCTTTCCTGCCAGCCGGTCTGATGCCGACCTGCGGCTGGCCCGTATCCGCGCGATTGCCAGACGCAGCGCTCGCCTTCCCGTGCTCGATGAGCGCCCCGAGGCCGAGATCCTTGGGCTGGGAGCGGACGGACTGCCGCGCTGACGATGGTCGTCGACAGCTCGGCATTGGTCGCCATCCTGCTGGGTGAGCCGGAAGGCGACGCGTTGGCTCTCGCGCTCGCCGGCGCGGAAATGCCGGTGATCTGTGCACCCAACTGGCTGGAGGCGGCCTCGATCATCGTTCCGGCCGCCCCCGCTACGCCGCCACCTGCATCAGATAGGGCTGCTTGGGTGGTCGAGGTCGTCGGCGCGACGGATGTGATAGTTGTGTACGGCGGTGAGCGCCGCGAGCTTGCGGTCGCTCAGGCGATGTCGGCCATGGTGATGCAGGGCCAGTTGGCCGTTGCGGCCTTCCACCCCGGAGCTGCTGCGCTGGAAGCGATCGGCGCATTCGCCGGCCACCTGTTCCAGGCGCGCGATCTCGGTGGATGGTAAGGCCTAGATCGGATGCGCGCCGTGACGCAGCGGTTCGAGCAACTGGCGGCTCAGAGGCTGTGAATTTTTCACTTCCGCACCGCGTTGGGCACAATTAGGCGGCTGGCGCCCGCCTGGGCCAAATTATGCTTAATGCATGTCGTGGCTAGCCTTTTGGCCTGGATCTACCCCTTTTCCGCGCTTTTCTCGCGATTACCCTGCCATTTGCGGTACGGCGGACGTTCCTGTCCCTAGGCCGACCAGTTCGGGTGCGAGCGTAGCGGCGCGCATGAGGTTGTGCGCCAGTGCGAACAGCAACGCGACGCCCTTGACTTTCTTCAGCCCGCGAACTAGTAAGCACTTCAGGCCGCGGTTGCGTGCCAGCGCATTCACACATTCGGCCGTCGCCGCGCGATCCTTGTAGAGAGCCTTGGCCTCATCGCTTCCCATACGTTCCCGCCATTGGGCTACCGCCGGGCTGTCCTTTGCCTTCGCTTGGTGAACGTCGACTGTCGGGTCTTTGGTCTTCGGCACGGGCGCATAGACGGGGGTCTCCTCGGCCACCGCGTCGAGTTGCCCATGCCCAGGATAGCCGCCATCGACCAGCCAACTCTCCGGGGTCTGACCACAGCGTTCGCTGACCTGCTCAACCATCGGTGACATCTGTCCCGGGTCGCTGCCGGCGGTCACCACCTCCACCCCGATGATCACCTGACTTTCGGTGTCGGTGGCGTACTGAAAGTTGAACGCCGGCCGAAATCCCCCATCCCCCCTCTTCATGACCGTTGCGTCAGCATCGGTGGTCGAGGCACGCGCTTCCTTCGGGTCCTTTCCTTGGCCCTTCTTGATCGCCGCCAGCTCGGGCAGCCGAGCCAAGGCGGCTTCGATGCGCGCTTCCCGTTCCGCCGCCGCACGCCGCTGTGCGGCTTGCTTGCGCGCTGTTTCGCCGACCGGGTCGTCATCCCCTTGCGCCTTGAGGCGGCTCACCTGCTCCCGCGCCGCTTCGAGGGACGCTTTGAGCTTCTCTTCTCGCCGGAACGAGGCGGCTCCGGCACTCGCTCGTACTCGCATCCCGTCCTGCGCCGCCGCCTTGAGCTTGACGGCTCCCGCGGCCATCAGACTCGCGACGTTGTCGGTCAACAGATCGTCCAAGGCGTCCCCTGGGTGGCTGCGAAAATCGGCCCAGGTGTGGTCATTGACTTGCACGCCACCACAGATCCACCGGTAGGCGTCATGAGCCTGCGTCAGTCTGGCCAGCGCACGAGCACCACCGACTCCTTCCAGGGTGGCGTCAAGCCACAGGGCGTACAGAATCTCCGGCTCAATTGCCGCTCGTCCTACTCCGCCCTCAACCACTTTGATTCCGGCATACAGCCCTTCCAGGTTCTGCCGCTCAACATACCCCCAGACGATCCTGGCTCGGTGCCCAGGCGGTAGCAGCGATTCCAGGTCACTCGCCCGCCATTCCAGCTGATTGCGGTTCGGCATCAGTACGCGCGCCGCCGCCTTCGGTGACGATGCCTTCGCACAACTCTGGCTCGTCGGCTTCGCTGGCGTCGTCGGCTCGTCGGGAAAAAGCAGGGAAGTCTCGATCATGCTCGTAGCCTGACAATATCAATGACCCCAGCATTATACCTGCTCCGCCGTGCCCGGGCCGACTCGCGGGATATTTTCACAGCCTCTCAGCGCGCGTAGTCGGTGACGCGGCTCGGCGAGAGTGCTGCGCGCGGCGACGCGCTCCAGATACAGAGCGGGAATCAGTTCTTCGACGAGGGCGCGCTCTAGGTCGGGGGGCAGCGCGAGGGCCTCGACCTGCCCCTGCAGGGTGGCGAAAAAGAAGGTGAGGGTGGCCAGCAGTTGGGTGGTCAAACGTTGCGCTTTGGCCAAGCGTTCACGGGTGCGCGTCGGCAGGTTAGCGGCCTGGGCGATACGCTCGAGCTGCGCCCAGACGCCGTTGAAGCGCTGCGCGACCTGTTCGACCGGTTGTGCCTGTCCGCGCTCCAGGTCATACGGGTGATACAGGATGCCCAGCTCACGCACCCGTTCGCGGGCCTCGCACTGACGCGCCTGCGCCTGGGTGTGCGCGATTTCGGCCTGCACCACCTCGCTCATGGCGGCCTGGAGGCGGGTGGCGAACGCGGGCGGACGACCGCAGGGACGAGGCGACAGGTCTTCGTATGCCTGCTGGGCCGCCCGCTCAATCGCCCAGCGCGTCTGGGCGGCCACCACGGTCGCGGCGGACTGTCGGACCTGGCGGGCCAGGTGCAGACTGGTGGCCTTCGACACCTCGTGCTGGCCATGGAAGAGGTCCGGCGAATGATGAGCGCCCAGGTCCACCTCGACATGCCGATGCAACGCCGTGGCCTCGTCGCTGGTGCCTTGGATCACGGTGACGTTCAACCCGACCAAGGCCGACTGGAGTGCCTGCGTCCAAGTTGCCGCCTTGCGATCCGCCGCGTACTGTTCCAGAAGAAGAAAGCCCGACACCGGCTCCAGCGCCACCAGACAGACCTGTGGATGGAAAGTCTCATCCTCACACACCGTGAGATCCCGGTGCGGCATGCCCCGCGCCAGCGCCGCGCGCTGCTCATCCGCGACGGCGACCAGCGCCT
>DIME01000199.1:694-13699 GCA_002425405.1 Candidatus Accumulibacter vicinus | reverse complement strand
CGGGGGACTGCGGGCAACGGCGGCGACATCCATCGCCAGGCGCATACGCTGATCAGGAACCCCGGTTTCATCCAGGCCAATACCGCCGCCAGAAACGCCGCCGGCGGCCATGTGCAGATCGACGTGCAGGCACTGGTGCCGAGCGGTGACACCCCGTTCATCGGCGGGCAGACGCCTTACACCTTCCAGCCGGGGGTCTTCAGCTTCAACGTCATCCAGGCCGCCGCGCCAACCGGGGTGAGCGGGGTGGTCCAGATCAGCACGCCCCTGCTGGACATCTCGGGCGCGCTGAGCGGATTCAACGTGCAACTGCTCGACAGCGGCGGACTGGGACACCACTCGTGCCGGATCACCGGCGGGAGTTCGCTGGTACAGACCGGCCGCGGCGGTTTGGCGCCCTCTGCCCGCGACCTGCTCGGCCCCGGCCCGCTGTTCACCGCAACGCCGCTTGCTGATCGCGTGCTGTCGCCCTCGCCGGATGATCCGCGGCTGACCTTCGCCTCCTGGGGGTGTGCCAGTTGATGACCCGGAAAATTCCCATGCGCGCTCATACGACTTGCACGTTCATTCCCGTGGCACTGTTCGGGTTACTGATGGGGCTGCCGCCAGCTGCTTTTGCGGCCGAGGCGATCGACCATCTCAACGTCCAGGAACCGACGCGACCGGAATACCTGCCGGCCAAACCTGAGGAGGGCTTTCAATTGCCGCCGGTTTCTCCGGAGCCAGCGATTCCTGCACCGGGAGCGGCTGGCGAGTCGGTATGGATCGATCAAATCCGCTTTCGCGGCAATCGCGTCATCCCGACCAGCGAACTTGCTGCGGTCGCCGCAGGGTATGCCGGCCGATCGCTCGATGCGGCCGGACTGGAGGATCTGCGGCAGAAGCTGAGCCGCCATTACGTCGATCGGGGCTATATCAATTCCGGCGCCCTGCTGGGCAAGGAGGCCATCGACGGCGACACCGTCACCTTCGACATCATCGAGGGCCGCTTGAGCGAAGTCCGCCTGCATGGCCTGGAGCGCCTGAACGAGAACTATCTCCGCCAGCGGCTCACCAGGAGCAGTGATGGGGCATTGAACGTCGATACCCTGCGCGAACGCTTCCAGTTGCTGCTCGACGATCCGCTGTTCGAACGCCTGAATGCTCGCCTGATCCCCGATGCCCGCCTTGGCGAGGCGATTCTGGACGTCGAGGTGCTGCGGGCGCGCCCGTACCAGCTCACGGCTTTTGCCAACAACTACCGTCCGCCCTCGATCGGTTCCAACGTTTATGGTCTCAGCGGCTGGCTGCGAAACCTGACCGGTCAGGGCGACGTGCTCAATGGCAGCGTACAGGACTCGACCCAGGGTGGCGCGAACGGCCGCTACAGTGTCGGCTGGCAGATGCCTTTGAACCAGATCGGCACCCGGCTTTCGTTCCAGTACGATCATGAAGACTCGACGGTCATCGAAGACCCCTTGCAGGATCTGGATATCAAGAGCGTCCTCGACACTCGGGATTTCGGTCTCAGTCAGGTCTTTGTCGAAACGCTCCAGCACAAGCTGACCCTGGGGGTCAACCGCGTCGACAGGAAGAACAGCACCACCCTGTTGGGACGGCGGTTCTCGTTCATCCCGGGAGAGCCCGACGGGGTCACCCGGGTGTCGGCCTGGCGTTTCTGGCAGGAGTACGCCTATCGCTCCGAAAGTCAGGTGCTGGCGCTGCGTTCGACATTCACTTCGGCCCGCAACAATGCTCAGGAAATCGCCGGGCTTCCCGCAGGAACGCCGCAACCGGACAGCCACTACACGATCTGGCTCGGCCAGGCGCAATATGCGCGGCGAGTCCTGGAAAACGGCGCCCAGTTCATCCTGATCGGCAATCTCCAGCAGACCCAGGACCGGCTGTTGCCGCTTGACCGGATGTCGATCGGCGGTGTTCATACGGTACGCGGTTATCGCGAAAACCAGATGATCCGCGACACCGGAACCATCGTGAATGTCGAATTCGATTATCCGCTGGTGCGCAACCCGGGCAAGGGATTCAACCTGTCGCTGATCCCGTTCTACGACTACGGCCGCGGCAAGAACCAGAGTGAACCCGCCGATACGCTGAGCTCGATGGGTCTGGTCACCCGCATGCGCTGGGAGGGCGTCAGCCTGGATTTCAGCTTCGCCAAACGCCTCAATCATCCCGATTTTGTCCGGAGCAACGGCGGCAATCTTCAGGATAAAGGGATCAACTTCCAGCTCAATTACAACTTCTTTTAGCCTGCGGGAACTGCTTGTGGTCTGGTGGTAAACTGGCTTGAAACACCGGGCTCTCAAGCCTTGCCGGAGCGCGGCAGCGGCACCATGATCGCCTGCCCCGGTGGCGAACAGCCGGCGTCGCAACAGCGTCCGGGTTGGCGGTTACGCGTGATCGCACGCGCCGCATCATGCAGTACGCCACGGTCCAGCAGCCTTTCGACCAGTTCGACCTTGCTGCCGAGCGGGTAGTTGCGCCAGATCTCCTGTTTCATGGCGGCCGGCGAGCCGCCCCCGTGCAGGCTGATCACCGAATACCAGCCGCCCTGATACGACACGGTCAGATCCTCGATGAAGCGGGCGACTGCGATGCGCTTGTCGTAGGGCACGTCGGGGTGGGCGCGCAGCACCTCGGCAAGGGTCGCAGCGGTGGCCGGGTTGTGGTCTTCGTCGGGGCCGGGCAGCGCGACGATCAAGCCGCCCGACACTTCGTGCGCCAGGCGATGCATGTCGTAGATCTGGGTGGCCAGCAGCAGCTTGCCGATGTTGGCAAACACCGCTTCGGGCATGAAGCTGCCGCTGTAGGGGTCTGGTGTCCCGTAGACGCTGGCGGCGACGCCGCAGGCGAAAAAGCCCTCGGTGATCTTGATCAGTTCGACCATTGGTTCGCGCAGGCTCGCCTTGCGGCCCGGATCGAAGCCGTTGGCTTCGCACATCAGGGCTCCGGCGCCGATCAGCAGGTCGCCGAAGCCGGCGCGCGCGGCGATGCAGCTATGACGGTGGTGGGTGGCGTAGTGGTAGGTCAGCGACCCGGAATGCTCCCACTCGCCGGCGAAGAATACCCGCTCCCAGGGGACGAAGACGCGATCGAAAACGAGCACCGCGGTCGATTGCCCGTAGCGCCGTGAAAACAGTGCCGCGCCGTGTTCAAGCTTATCGCCGGGGCGTCCGGCCGGTCGGGCGACGATCGTCAGCCCCGGCGCATCGACCGGCAGCGCGCAGCAAACCGCGAAATCGGCATCGGCCGGACCCATGTTGCGGCTGGGCATGATCAGGAACTGGTGCATGTACGGTGCGCCGGTCACGATTGCCTTGGTGCCGGAGATGACGATCCCCCGAGGGTTGCGCTCGACGATGTGTACGTAGGTGTCCGGGTTTGCCTGTTGGTGCGGTCGCTTCGAGCGGTCGCCCTTGGCGTCGGTCATGGCGATTCCCAGTGACCAGTCGCTCGCCTGCACCTCTTCGAGATAGGCCGCGAAGCGCGCCCGATGCTCGTTGCCGCCGCGCGCGTCATCGATTCTGGCGCTGACCTGATGGATCGCATTGAGTGCATCGTGGGCCAGATAGCGTTGTGCGCAACCGGTCTCCTGACAGAGGATGCGCACCGCTTCGAGCTTGTTCAACAGGTCGCCTGCAGATTCGTTGATATGCAGCATGCGATTGACGGTCGCGCCGCTGCCGGTCTGCACGGCAGTCATCAGTGGGATTTTCTCCGGATCGAGCGCGAAATCGTAGCTGACGGCAAGCGCGTTGATTCCCGGCTGCAGCGTCGGTGCATCGGCAACCGAAGCGATCGGTTCGCCATCGACGTAGACCTTCGGCGTGTAGCGGCGCAGCGAGTCGCGGTACTCGGCGCCGCTGATCAGTCGGCTGGATGGCCTGCCATTGCCATTGCTGTCGGTCATCGATTTACCCTGACTTGGTGTTGGCTGATCGAGGCGTGTCCGGACGACACATTCACTCGGGTCATCTATTCGCGTGCAGCCCGGCGGCGCTCGTTATCGGTGAGCAGGCGCTTGCGGATGCGGATGCTCTTCGGCGTGATTTCGACCAGTTCATCGTCGTCGATGAACTCGACCGCCGACTCCAGCGTCAGTGCGACCGGCGGCACCAGGCGAACCGCTTCGTCGTTTCCCGAAGCACGTATGTTGGTCAGTTGCTTGCCCTTGATCGGATTGACGACCAGGTCGTTTTCACGGCTGTGGATACCGATCACCATACCTTCATAGAGCTTGTCACCGGGAACGGTGAACATTCGTCCGCGCTCCTGCAGTTTCCAAAGCGCATAGGCGACGGCTTCGCCTTTCTCGGCGGAAATCAGGACGCCGTTGCGGCGGCCCGGAATTTCTCCTTTGACTATCGCATATTCGTCGAAAACATGGCTCATCAGGCCGGTACCGCGGGTCAGGTTGAGGAACTCCCCCTGGAAACCGATCAGTCCGCGCGCCGGGATGCGATATTCGAGACGGACACGGCCCCGTCCATCGGAAGACATGTCCTGCAGTTCGCCACGGCGATAGCCGAGCGCTTCCATGACGCCTCCCTGGTGCACTTCCTCGACGTCGAGGGTGAGCAGTTCGTAGGGTTCGCAGGCCTCCCCCCCGATCTCCTTGATGATCACTTTCGGACGCCCGACCGCGAGTTCATAACCCTCGCGACGCATGGTTTCAAGGAGGATCGTCAGATGCAGCTCGCCCCGGCCGGAGACCAGGAAGCTGTCGGTGTCGGCGGTTTCCTCGACACGTAGTGCCATGTTGGTCAGCAGTTCCTTGCGCAGGCGTTCGCCGATCTGGCGACTGGTGACGAATTTGCCCTCGGTGCCGGCGTAAGGCGAGTTGTTGACCATGAAGGTCATGTTCAGCGTCGGCTCGTCGATGCGCAGCATCGGCAGTGCTTCGGGCTGCTCGGTATCGGTGATCGTGCAGCCGATCGAGAGATCGTCGATTCCCGTCACCAGCACGATGTCGCCGGCAATCGCTTCATCGAGCGGCACCCGTTCGAGACCGCGGAAACCGAACACCTGGCCAACCTTGGCAGTCTTTGGCGGGCCATGTTCGAACCTGCCCTGGTCGTCAGCCTGTCCGTACATCACGATCACCTGCTGCGCCGGTTTCAGACGCCCGCGTTGCAGGCGGCCAATCCCGATGCGTCCTACATAGCTCGAGTAGTCGAGGGCGGAAATCTGGAGTTGCAGCGGCCCGTCAATCTCGTCGGCATGCGGCGGCGAAACATGCTTGAGAATGGTTTCGAACATCGGCCGCATGTCGGGCGAGGGCTTCGACAGATCCAATGTCGCATAGCCGTTGAGTGCGGACGCGTAGATCACCGGGAAATCGAGCTGATCGTCGTTGGCACCGAGTTTGTCGAAGAGGTCGAAGGTGTGGTCAATCACCCAGTCCGGCCGCGCGCCGTCGCGGTCGATCTTGTTGACCACCACGATCGGTTTCAAACCGAGGGCCAGCGCCTTCTTGGTGACGAAACGGGTCTGCGGCATCGGTCCTTCGACGGCATCGACCAGCAGCAGGACACCGTCGACCATCGACAGAACCCGCTCAACCTCGCCGCCGAAGTCGGCGTGTCCCGGCGTATCGATGATGTTGATATGTACGCCCGCATAGTCGACCGCCAGATTCTTGGCCAGGATAGTGATTCCCCGTTCCTTTTCGAGGTCGTTCGAGTCCATCATCCGCTCGGTGATCTGCTGATGGGCCAAGAAGCTGCCGGCCTGAACCAGCAGCTTGTCCACCAGAGTGGTCTTGCCATGGTCTACGTGTGCGATGATGGCGATGTTGCGGACGGCGCGGGACATATTGGGTTAAGCCTTTGAAGAAGGGGCGCTATTCTAGCACGGGCGGGGGCTGCCTGTTGCGCCGCAGAAACGGCGGCAGCGGCGCGCCATCGCCTTGCCGCCAGGCCGACTGCCTGCGCATGCAATCGACGGTGCTGAAAGAGGCGGTCAGCATCCTTTCGCGCAGCGCCTCTGCGATCCCGGTCAATTGCATATGGCCAGGCACCGGCAGGTTGGCAGTCCAAGCAGTCATGTTGCAGCGCAACAAAAGCTTGACAAGCGCTCATTAACCGTTAGAATCATATCTTCGCTGCACCGCAGCAATTGACCTCAGGTGATGCGAAGCCGGGGCAATATTTCGCAACCTCAAGGAGCATGGTATGTACAACCCGATAGAGAAATTCACCAGCGTCACCACTTTTGATGCGCTCATGACAGTGGTCAATACTGCGCTGGACGGCGTCGGCCAGTTGGCGGCATTGAATCTGCAGACGGCACGGGCCGTCGCCGAGCGCGGTCACGAAAACCTCAACGCCCTGACCGCGGTCAGGGATCTGTCGGGTCTGCTGGCCCTGCGGCAACCGATCGCCATGGCCGCCGTCGAGCAGTCGATAGCCTACTCGCGGCGTGTATACGAAATCTGGAACGAGTCGTCGAATGTCTTTGTCAATGTCTACGAAGGCCAGGTCGGTGGCCTCGGTCGCGGTCTGGTGAAGACACTCGCCAAGGGCCGCCAGAATCTTTCCCCGGTTGTCGATTTCGCGGTCGGGACCGTGAAATCGCTGCTCTCGAAGGACGGCCAGAATGATGGCAAAGACGTCAAATTGCTGACGGAGAGCTCGGCAGCTGTCGGTCAGGTGGCAGCAGCCAGGCTGATCAAATCCTGCTGAATTGCCAGAATTGAATCTGCGGCGCAAACTGCCATACCTTTCCAGTTCGCGAAGGCATTTTTTGGGGATAGTCAGATGACCGAAACGATTGTTGCTTACCTGAGAGCCAATGCGGAACAACTTGATGTGGATATGGCCGAGGCGCTCAATATCCCGATCGTCGAGTTACGCGAGCAGATCGCTCGGCTCGCTGCATCGGGAGACGTAATCTGTTGCAGGGTCACTCGCTTCATCGATGGCCGGAAGATCGAGGGCATCAGTTGCCGCCTCTCGTGCGATCCGCCGACGCCGGCGCGCGGGCGCAAACCGGGCGTAAAAAAGGACGACGATTCGGAGGTGAACCTGTTTTGAGCGGGCGCACGCAGCCGTGCCATGCGTTTTCACAACCTGCGGTCAGGCGAGAATGCACCCGACGCGCGACATGCCCGTGCCCGGCATGACGCTGCTGCCGGGTCATCTGAGCAGATGCAGCTTGAAATGGCCCTTGATGAACTCCTGGAATTTTACGACGCCTTTCAAGGCGATTTGCAGCCTGCCGAACTCCATCATGTTCAACCGCTCGAGCGGGATGTAGTTGTCGGGCTTGCGCCCTTCGCTCAGCGCTTCCACCTGTCCGCGCAGGCGCATCAAAACCAGGAAGTCGAAGCTCTCGGCAATGGTGGCCACCATTTTCTTGTTGACCACCTTGTCCCTGAGCAGCGCTTCCAGGCGTTGGTGGGTGCTGCCCTCGAGCTTGCCGGCCTGAATCGCGAGTGCCTTGACGCCCTCGGACAGGGCAAAGATGCCGGCTTTCTTGATCTCCAGCATGCCTGAGTGCTCACCGTCCTTCTCACTCTTGATCTTGCCAAACCAGCCGATCGGGGGGACAAAGCGCAGGGTGTTCTCAACCATGCGCATCAGGAACAATTCGTTTCGCTGCACGTGCTTGTAGACCTGCGTCTTGAGTTGCTCTTCAAAGGAAGGGTCGCCGTAGATGGTGCGAATGTCGGCAAACGTGCCACAACTGAGGACATGGTTCGGAGTGGGTGCCTGTAACCAGCGGTCGAGTTGATCGCTCCACTTGCCGAGGCTGCGTCGCCACTCCTTGTTGTTCGCCATGATTCCGCCCGTGCAGGGGGGAATGCCGATAGCAATCAGCGAATCGATCAGCACCTGCGAGAATTCTTCGATCTTCCGGATCTCGTCAGGCCCGAGTTCGTCACCATAGATGATGGCATTGTCCTGGTCGGTGAGCAAGGTCTGTTCACCGCGCCCCTCACTACCGAGCACGACAAAGGCAAAACGTTCCGGCAGGTCGGAGAAACGATTCTGGCGAATGAGGGCAATCAGGCGCAGGAGAATCTGGTCGTTAAGATGGGCAATCATGCGCACCACGTCGCGCGTCCTGGTGCCGCTGCCGCTGAGGTGAAGGACCAGGTCCTGGATTCTCGTGTAAACCGTTTTCAGTTCTTCGAGGTCTCTGGCATTCTCGATGTCGAGCACCAGTTGATGCGGAGAGTGCGATTGCAGGCGAATGATGTCACTGTCGGTAATGATTCCCGAGAGCTTGCCCTGGCCGTCGACGACCACCAGGCGATGGATCCGCTCGCGTGACATCCGATACAGGGCTTCGTAGAGCAGATCGTTCTCGCCAATCACCGACAATGGGCGGTTCATGATCGCCCGGACGGCGAGCGTAGACGGATCGATGCCGGCAGCGACGACCTTGTTGCGCAGGTCACGGTCGGTCATGATGCCGCTTGGCAGATGGTTTTCGCAGACCACGACACTGGAGATGTTCTTCTCCCGCATGGTTCCGACCACCTCGACCAGCGCATCATCCGGTTCGCAGGTAACCACGGTGCGCTGGCAGAAATCCTTTACCGGGCGAAAAAACTGACCTTCTTCAGCCATCAGTCGCTGCTCCTTGTGTCTTCTGGTATATACAGCGGGTTGGCTGTCCGCTCGCGTCCTTGGGCGCGGGTTTCCCCGGCGCCGTTCGACTGACTGGCTTCCCGGCCTTGGCCGGTTCTACCCCTGCCTGACCTCCAGCAGGCTTTCATCCCACTTGGCGTGCTTTTCGAAGCCGAGCAGATGGGTGATCGTCGCGGCGATGTTCGACAGACCAGCGCCGGGCAACGGCCTGAGACCCAGCTTGCCGCCAGTGACTGCGTCATAGAGGATCAACGGCACCGGATTGAGGGTGTGCGAGGTCTTGGCCTTGAACGATCCGTCCGGGTTCTGTGCCGGTTGCCTGGTCTTCTTGTCGATTTCGTACATTTCGTCGGCGTTTCCGTGGTCAGCGGTAATCAGCGCCACGCCACCGAGCGCCTTGACGACCGGCAGGATGCGCGCCAGTTGCAGATCCACGGCCTCGATGGCCATTGTCGCCGCACGGAAACTGCCCGTGTGGCCGACCATGTCGCCATTCGCAAAATTGCAGCGCAAGGTCCGGTACTGGCCGCTCTGCAAGGCTTCGATCATTGCGTCGGCAATCTCCGCGGCCTTCATCCACGGTCTCTGTTCAAAGGGCACCACGTCGCTGGGCACTTCCTGGTAGGTCTCGCCGTCGAATTTATTTGAGCGGTTGCCATTCCAGAAATAGGTCACGTGTCCGAATTTTTGTGTTTCGGAACAGGCAAACTGGGTAATGCCGGATTTGGCAAACCACTCGCCCATGGTGTCGAGGATGGCCGGCGGATCGACCAGGAAGCGCTTGGGAAGCTTGAGGTCACCGTCGTACTGCAGCATACCGGCATAGGTCACGCGGGGCATGCGGACGCGGTCGAACTTGTCGAAACCCGCTTCTTCGAAAGCACGCGTGATCTCGATCGCGCGGTCGCCGCGGAAGTTGAAAAAGACCACTGAATCGCCATCCTCGATGGTCCCTACGGGTTGGCCATCACTGGCGATGACGAACGCAGGCAGATCCTGGTCAATCGTTCCCGGAAACTTGACGCGCAGTGCCTGCACTGCTGCCGACGCGCTCTGGTACTGCTCGCCTTTGCCGAGAACATGCGTCTGCCAACCTTTCTCGACCATGTTCCAGTTCGCTTCGTAGCGGTCCATGGTGATGTTCATGCGGCCACCGCCCGAGGCAATGCGGGCATCGAAACCATCGCGGCTGACCTCGGCGAGGAAGGCCTCGAAAGGCAGCACATATTCGAGTGCGCTGGTCTCGGGAACGTCACGCCCATCGATCAGAATGTGAATCCGCACCACCGGCACGCCTTCCTCGCTGGCGCGCAGGACCATCGCTCGTAAGTGATCGATGTGGCTGTGCACATTGCCGTCGGAAAACAGGCCGATGAAGTGGATCACCCCACGCCCAGCCTTGGCACCGGCGATGATCTGCTGCCAGGCAGCGCCTTGCCATATCGAGCCGGAGGCAATGGCGTCAGCGACCAGCGATGCGCCCTGGCTGTAGACCTGGCCGGCACCGATGGCATTGTGACCGACCTCGGAATTGCCCATGTCTTCGTCGGAAGGCATGCCGACGGCGACGCCATGGGCGCGCAAGGTGATGTTCGGGTAGTTGGCGAAAAGGCGATCGAGGGTCGGTTTTCTGGCAGCCGCAATCGCGCTGCCGACATCGGATTTGGCAATGCCGTAGCCGTCCATGACGATCGTCACGATCGGGCCCTGAATTCCAGGGAAAGAGGCGGACTTCTGCAACATGATGGATTCCTGGGGAAGTAAAGAGGTGTGAGCACAGGCCGCTACGAATCGGAAATCAGCGGCAACGGATCCAGTATACCGCAAGCCATGCTCCCTGGCTTGATAAACAATCTCATTTGAAAACGGGTACTTGCAAAATATTTCCAGGGGACGCCAAGGGCGCTTGCTGGAGTTGCAAGGGTGGCTAGAATTCCTGGATGCCGACCCTGGATGGCGAGCGCTTGATCCGGATGCGCACGCGCTTGCGGATGCGCTGGACTTTCGCCTGCTGGCTGCTTTCGGAGCGAATGCGGTGCCTTTGCTTCCTGCGCCGGCGGCTGGCGAAATACAGTACGATCTTGCCGATCACCAGGAAAAAGATCACTACCCAGAACAAGGGGTAGCCAAGGACTTCCTTGATGAACTCGATCCACTCGCGCATGGTTTCAGGATCATGCGACGCTGGGGGCGCACTGCGAATGGCTGCGCGCTGTTGCTGATCGGACAGGCGGACATCGCGTTCGACGATGGCCAGCGAGGTGTCAGCGTGCCCCAAAGTCAGCGCCCCACCCTGGGTGGAATAGTGAAACCCCTCGATGCCGGCCAGCGAGAAAGTGACCCGCCCTTGCGAATCCTTGTTGGCATCGAATGCTGTGCTGATCGTTTCAGCCATCGACTCCTGCAACTCGTTAACCACCGTGGCGATTGCGTCGGCGGGTGCTGCGGCTGCGGTATGGGCGGCCTGCGCCCGGCCCGGTATCGCGGCTGCCGGCTGCTGTCGGGGTTTTCCTCCGAGCATGGCAGGCGGTACCGCGAACCATGGATCCGCTTGCTCGAAGCCGGCCGGGTCTGAACTCCCATCCACAGCGGGCTGTAGCGGTCCGAACCGGAGATCTGGCGACTCCATGCCGCTGGCGGACCAGGTGGGTGAGACGAAGTGTGGATCGGTCGCCAGCAATGATGCTTGCAGATGTTCCGGCGAATGATCCACGCCCACAAGTGCTGCCGAGTCCAGCGGATGCCGGTGGCGGCTGCCGGTTGCCGCCGACAGGCTGCCAGCATCGTCACCAATGGGGTAGGCCAGCGCGCTGGTCGCAAGCCAGATGACCGTCATCACCGCCAGTACCACCCGGTATCCTGTCCGACGCAAAATCATTCTACAGATCTGGCCCATCCGGGAATAGAAGCAAGAATCGATCCGACCTCGATGAAGACCTTAAATGAAGGCCTTAAATCAATCGGCTGTCGGACACATTATGGCCGGCCCGGTGGCAAGTGTAAAATTTTCCGACACTCGACCAGCATTTCCATTATTTGTTCGGACAAGACCGGCACGCTGCCCGAGAAGCAGATGGCGGTGCGCAAGATCTACACTGGCGGATGGTGCGCAGGCCGAGAGTGCCGTCGCGCTGGAAAAATGCGCTCACCCCCTTGCTCGCACGCCGAAATTCGCTATAATGCGCAGCTTCCACAGCGCGAGGGCTTCCTCCGCCAGCCAAAGGGGAAGCGCGGCACCATCGCAGGATGTTTTCAGCAGCACGGAGTGGTAGTTCAGTTGGTTAGAATACCGGCCTGTCACGCCGGGGGTCGCGGGTTCGAGTCCCGTCCACTCCGCCACTGCCGAAGGGCGAACGAAAGTTCGCCTTTTTTGTTGTCTCTTCAATGTACAAATGAGTTGGTGGGCTACGACCATGATGTTTGATGCCGTTCGCAACAACAAGCGGGTTGTCCAGGTGTTTCTGGCCTTGATCACCTTGCCCTTCGCCTTCTGGGGCGTGGACTCGTACGTCCGTAATGCCGGGGCGGGTGTGGATCTGGCCAGTGTTGGTGACTCGAAAGTCACAGTGCAGCAGTTTGATCAGGCCTGGCGCGCCCATCAGGACAGACTGCGGCAGGCCCTTGGGGCCGATTTTCGTCCCGAGGCGGTGGATACGCCGGCCGCAAGGATGGCCGTTCTGAATTCACTGATTGATCAGCGCCTTTTGCTGCTTCAGGCGGCAAAAGGTCGACTTGGCGCTGGTGATGATCAACTGCGGGACGTCATCGGCAAGATTCCGGCGCTGCAGGAAAATGGCCAGTTTTCGATGTCTCGTTATCAGGCGGCGCTGGCAGCTCAGGGCATCTCGCAAACCCAGTTCGAGGCACAATTGCGTCAGGATCTCACCTTGCAGCAGTTGGTCAGTGCGATCGGCGATACCGGCATTGTCGGCAGAACAATGACCGAGGCGGTGCTGCGCATGCAGGCCGAAGAGCGCCAGATCACCGAACTGGGTATCACCCCGGAGCAATTTTCGAAGCAGGTGCAAATAGATCCAGGCGTGGTCGAGAAGTACTACGAAGAGAACAAGAAGCGCTTCGAGGTTCCAGAGCAGGCCAAGGCTGAGTACGTTGTCCTGTCTGTCGATGTCCTGATGGACAGACTCAAGCCCAGCGACACCGAAGTGACCGCCTGGTACGACAGCCACAAGGATCGCTACCAGCAAGCCGACGAGAGACGGGCGAGCCACATCCTGATCCTGGTCGATGCCAACGTCGACAAGGCCAAAGCGAAGGCCACGGCCGAGGAGATACTTGCCGAAGTCAGAAAGTCACCGGCCAGCTTTCCGGAACTGGCCAAGAAGTACTCGCAGGATCCCGGTTCGGCCGAAAAAGGAGGCGATCTGGGGTTTTTTGGTCGCGGGATGAT
>DIME01000199.1:0-390 GCA_002425405.1 Candidatus Accumulibacter vicinus | reverse complement strand
GGTTTTTTGGTCGCGGGATGATGGTGAAGCCGTTTGAGGAGACCGCCTTCGGCTTGCACGAGAATGAAATCTCCGGTGTCGTTGAATCGGAATTCGGCTACCACATCATCATGCTGACCGGAATCAAGGCCGGCAAGCCGCGCGCACTGGCCGACGTACGTTCGGAGATCGTGGAAGAACTGAAGCGCCAGACAGCATCACGGCAGTTTGCCGAAGCAGCGGAGGTCTTCAGCAACATGGTTTACGAACAGGCCGACAGTTTGCAGCCGGTCGCCGACAGGTTTCATCTGAAGATCCAGCAATCGGCCTGGTTGCCGCGAGACCCAAGCCCGCAGGTTCGGGCGAGCTTGGGCGTGCTCGGCAATCAGAAAGTGCTGAACTCGCTATTCG
>DIME01000131.1 GCA_002425405.1 Candidatus Accumulibacter vicinus | reverse complement strand
ACACGTCGCTGACCGGGGTGTTTTCCAGATCCAGGGCAAGGAGCGCCGGAAAGGCGACAATCGCGGTGCCGGCCGACCAAGTCCAATCGGGATCGCGAACGATCAGCAACCGGAGCCTCGTCGGCGATTTCAGGCTGTACAGTTCGGCCGACGTGCGATACGGGACACCCTGCAGATTTCCGGATGGCACGTCGCTGCCGCCTCCGCGAACGATACACGCCAAGCCCCCCTCAACCAGCAGCGGCAAGAGGTCCGATGTACGGTTGTTCCGATGCACCAACCAGGCCTCCCTGACGCAGCGCGCGCTCAGCTCCTCCCTGGTCGATGCTTCAAGCCGGACATGGCGGTCGCCGAGAATCCTGGCGGCAAGAGCCAGCCGCGTTTCCGTCACGGACTGGCTCGGCGAATCGCCAGCGTCCTTGGGAAAAACGTCGTGCGCGAGATCTTCGAGCCAGGCGGGATCCTGTTCGGCCGACAGTTTTTCGAACAGGAAGACAAGAGTCTCGCGCCACAGGGCTTGACTGGCCCAGTCGCGCAGATCAGCGCGGCGGAACGTTCCGTCGCTGCTGGCGCCATGACGAATGTACGCCGGACTGAGCATGCGCTGCGCCAGGTGGCAGGCGCAGAAGTACTCCTGGAAACTCAGATGCACGAAGGCATAGATGCCCTCGCCGCGCGGCAGCAGCAGACCGCTACGCCGCGCGACCCAGCCCAGGTAGTCGCTCGCTGCCATCGGCGCCTCGGCAACTCCCGAGCGTTGCATGGCTTCCGCGAGCCAAGCGCGAACCTCGCTTTCTCTGGCAAGAAGGCCCGACTGTTGATCCGCCGCCGAGCGCTGCCTCTGCAGGCAAAAGGCAACGTAAGCCAGCCAGCTTTTTCGCTCCTTCCAGTCGTGGTGCGCGAGACGATCAGGAACTCCCGACAGCTTGCGGCTGCTGTCGATGGTGTTGATGTAGGCGTTAGCGATCTCGTCGTAGAGGACGGCCTTGCCATCGGGCAGGTCCGCTCGCTCGCGATGCACCACCGCCATCAGGGTCAGCAGATTGGGCGTCCGGGCGAGGCGGAGGGTAACGGTGTGGCGCGATACCGCCGCGACCAGATCCGCCGCTTTTTCGCGCGACTCGATCGCGGAGGCACAGCGCTGGCCGTACCAGTTGGCGGCGAAGGCGGCGATCCGTGCATCGTCAAAGGGCATCAGGTAGCGGCGTGTGGCCCAGGCGGGCTCGTTTCTCGTCGTCTCGCCATCGGGACTTGCCGGCCCAGAGTCGCCGCCCGTGCTCCAGTCGCGGTCCATTTTCATTGCCCGCGGGGAGGCGGTGGTAGCAGGAAGTGTTGGCCTGCCGAGGAAACCATCCCGCCCTACCTTGAAAGGGTGGGTAGCTGGCGTGGCCGATATCCGACTGAGATCCTCGGCATCAGGATCATTCCGCGGTATGGGCCGGTGCAGGAATTCCGCACGGGGATCTCCAATACGATCGTCCGATGTCATTCGGTCCACCGGCCGATCGTCGTAACCGACGATGCGCGAGGTGGCGAGTACGCAGGCGTCGTGCGCGCTCGCCGTGCGCACCCAGTTGCGCACCCGGTCGCGCCCCACCAGCGGGATTTCATCGATGCCATCGAGGATCAGCACGTACTTGCCGGCGGCGACACGCGCATGCAGCGTGGCCCGAAGCTCATCGCTGGCCTTGTCGCCGAGCAGGCGGCGGACGATCTGCTCGACCAGCCCGGAGAGCGAGGTTTCTTGCGCAAGCACTTCTGGCGGCAGTTCGCGCAGGACGCAGGGCAACGGCACCTTGTCTGCGAGGAAAGGGGGTAGCGCCGCCGCCAGTCCTGCTGACAATCGCCACGCCAGCCAGTTGGCCAGCGTCGTCTTGCCGCCCCCAGGATCGCCGAGAACGACCAGTCGCCGGTGTTCGGTCAAGGCATCGAGCAGGCTTTGCCCCGGCGGCCAACGTTTGGGGTCGCCCTCGGCATCGACGGCGTACTCGGCGAGCAAGGGCGGCACGTAGATGGTCTCGATCCGAATCCGCGGCAGATCGCGCAGATTGTCGAGCGCCAGGATCTCGACGACGCCCATGCGGGTCGCCACTTCGCTCAGGTAGCGCCGCAGCGGCAGATCGTCCCACAGCGGTTTCAAGCTGGTGTCGCTGCTCATGTTGTCGGCCGCGCGCACTTCAGCAGCGCCTCGAAGTCGCTGGCAACGAGGTTCGGATGATGCTCCCGCACCAGCGGTGCGATCCAGAAAATCTCGATCGCGTTCGGGTCCGGATAGGTCGAACCCCAGGCTTCGCTGTTGCCCTGGCTGGGCAGGCGACGCTCAGGCAAGCGCAACGCACCGATCCATTCGGGTGGCTTGAGCTGCGGCAGCTCGGCTGCATCCGGTGCCTCGACCTTGCGATCGTTCACGATCGATGAGCGATCGGCCACTTCGCCGCGGCACCAGGCCTTGATTTCTTGCCAAAAGCCGGGTTGGAAACACCAGCGCTCCCAGAGATCGCGATGGAACTGGCAGATGTAGGCGGCGACCAGCACCCGCACCGCCACTGCTTCCTGCTCGGCGTTGCCGACAGGCCAGGGCACCCGAGCGATGAAGCGCGACCACTGGTTGGCCAGTGCCTTCAAGCGGCGCGGATTGGGTGGCAGGCAGTGCAGTTTGCCGATGGCCGTCAGCAGGGCCTGCCGCTGATGGTCATCGTGTAGCCACTCCCCCAGATGTTGCGGCGGATTGGGCGGCGGTGGCAGGCGGAAGACATTGGTGCAGATCTTCTCCAGATAGTGCGCGGCTCGCAGTTGCACCACCGCGGGCGGCACTTCCTTCGGCAGGGCCAACTCCTTGGCGATGGCGTCGACCAGCGTCTGCTCGTTCATGCCGATGACGAAGACGCAACGCGGAACATTGAGGTAAATCTTCAACCCTTCGAGCAGGCGAAAAGCAGCCATCGAGTTGCAGCGGTCGAGGTCGTCGATGAACACCACCAAGCGGGCGCTTTCGTCTTCCGGCAGGATTTCCTTGATCGCCGCGCTGAGGAAGCCGCGGATCGAATCGGTCGGCAAGGACTCGGCGAGGTTTGCCTTCTCCCACTTTTCGCCAATGCTCTCGATTCTATCCGCGTTCGGTAGCAAGGCTTCGACGCCTATGGTCTTGGCAGCGTCGCTCAGACTGCCGAGAAGATATCGAAGAGTCACCTGACCCAGCTTCTCGAACTTCCCCCTGACAGCGGCCGCCGTCGACAGCTGCCGGCGCATCTCATGGAGCAGCGCCACCACCGGTACCACTTCGCTCTGGTAACGCCAAGCTTCGAACCAGATCGTGACGATCTTCTTGCCGCGTTTCGCGCGCGCTGCACCCTGCTCCTGCGTGCCGCTGAAAGTGCTGCTGTCGCTCCCGACCGAACCGTCCTCCTTCGTTGCCTCGCCGCCGAGATGCCACTGCAACTGGCGCATGAAGCTGGTCTTGCCGGAACCCCAATCGCCATGCACACCAAAGACGTGCGGGGGCGTGCATTGCTCGATGCTCTCGCACAGGCGGGTGAGTTCCTCGTTCCAGTTCAAGCGATCGACAAGTGTCGGAAGATCGTCGTGTGGCTTGCTTGACATGAGTCTCTCCATCCAAACGGGCATCGCCAACGATTGTGGCAGCATGCGTGCACCTTGACCAGAGCCTCAATCAGCCGACAGCAATTCGGCCTGCTTGTCGACATGTTCGAATTCTGCATCGAAAGATAGGAAATCCAGCCGTTGCAGCTTCCAGTCTGTAATCTGATTCGGGTGAATGTCATGCTGCTCCGCCAGGGCCACTTGCGCCTTGGAACAACGCCGGGGTGTGGTTCCGCCTCGTCCTTCTGGTCATGTTCTTGTTCCTGTGATGGCTGCTTTCGCAGCCGATCATTGGGGCAAGGCTAGCACTTATCCTGTTTTCCGAAATTCCGGGGCCAACTCTCAGACGCCCGGGCAGGCGACAAGCCGACGCCCGCGGTGTTTTCTGAGAAATTCGGCGATCGACGTTGACTACCCTAATTTAATGGACGAAACTTGCCCGTAAGCAACCGGCAGGCAAGGCCGGGTCCGACATGGGAGATTGAGCAATGGCACTCTATGCGTTTGATGGCACCTGGAACGAAGACGAGGAGGACGAAGCCAGAGACAGCAACGTCGTCCGCTTCCGCGATGCCTACCAGGGCCACATCTACTACCTCGAGGGGGTCGGCACTCGCCTCGGATTCATCGGCAAGGTGTTGGGCGGTGTCGCCGGCGCCGGCGGCAGACTGCGAATTCGCGAGGCGATCGAGGCGGTTGAAAGGCACTTTGCCGCTGGCGACCGGATGATCGACATCGTCGGATTCAGTCGAGGTTCGGCGCTGGCGGTCCATTTCGCCAACGAGGTCAAGGAGAACTTTCCGGATGTCCGCATCCGTTTCCTGGGCATCTGGGATCTGGTCGCCTCATTCGGCATTCCCGGCAATCCGATCAACATCGGCTGGCACCTGACCCTGCCGGATAACGTCGAGAAATGTTGTCACGCACTAGCGCTCGACGAACGCCGGGAGAACTTTCGGCCGACGCGAATCAAACGCGCTGACGGGAGCGTGCCGCCGCCTGAAATCCTCAGAGAGGTCTGGTTTCGCGGCGTACACTCCGACGTCGGCGGCGGCCAGAGCGTCGGTCTATCCCATATCTCGCTGTGCTGGATGATCCGGCAGGCGGAAGCCGCGGGGCTGTCCTTCGACACACAGAAGCTGGCCAGCTATGCGTCGCAGTGCGATCCGACAGCGCCGATCTCGAAAAATTTCGATCCACAGCTTGATCCGGCGCGCCGGATCAAAGCAACCGACCTCATCCACCACACGGTGTCGGCGCGGCCCGATGCCGGCCGCCTGGTGCACAACAACCCCCCACCTGGCAACCCGATCGAAACAGCCTGAACGGCGACTGCCGGGCAATGCGGGTGACTGACGCGTCGGCGTGACGTCCGGATTGGGCCGCATCGGCAAACATGCCGGCAGCGGCCGGTAAAGGTCAAGCGCCTGCAGTGCCCTTCAGTTTGCTGGTGTGGGTGGGACAGACCCAGGAGAACCAGATGAACGCCAGCGGTGATCGCAACACCCGCAGGATCAGTCCGGAGCACTTCTCGGCCGGCACCGACGGCTACTCGTTCGACGTGGCGCTGGACCTGGCCAGGCTGAGTGCGCAGGCTTACCGGTCGGCACCGGAGTTTGCCGGTGGCCTGACCGAGCAGGCAGACGAAGCGTGGGTTTTCGACCCGCAGACGGACTTCGTCACTGACGACAGGATCGGCACGCAAGCCTTCGTCGTCGCAGCGAATGGAACCGGGCTGCTGGTCTTCCGGGGTTCCGAACAACAGTTGAACGACTGGCTGGTCAACTTCAGCACCCTCCGCAGCGAGGGTCCGGGTGGCTTCGTACACCGGGGATTCCGGGACGCACTCGACGCCGTATGGACGCGCATCCGCGCGCGGCTCGCAGCACATGCGGTTCGTGATCTCTGGATCACCGGCCACAGTCTTGGTGGCGCGCTGGCGGTGCTGGCCGCGGCGCGTTGCGTATTCGGCGATTTGTCTACCGGTGAGGGGCGGCCCGAAAGCGGGCTCACGGTGCGTGGCGTCTACACTTACGGTCAGCCGCGGGTCGGCGACTGGCCATTCGCCGCTGCCTATGAAGACGCGCTTGGTCTGAAGACTTTCCGCTTCGTCAATCGCGACGATGTCGTCCCGCGCGTGCCGCTGGCGAGTACGGGTTTTCGCCATGTCGGCCGCCGTTTCTACTTCGATCACAGGGGGGTGCTCGAGGAGCGCGACCGCGCCGCCGACCTGGTCGGCCCAAGGATCAAGGCAGCCCTCCAGAAATGCGAGGATGCCCTCAGTCAAGTTGGGGACAGTAAGGACGTCAAGCACTTCTCTCTGATCGCCGATCACGACATCGCCAAATACATCGCCCTGCTCGAAAATAATCGCTCGTTCACCGCCGAGAAGCTGCAGGCCGTGCCATCGCGCCAGGTGATCTGGGCCGAGTGGCAGGCCCTCCAACGGCTTCCCGGGGGCACCCTGGCAGCGCAGAAAACGGACGCCGAAGGCGCACCAGCGCGGCCGCCAAGCCCCCCGGAGGATCTTGCCGATCAGCCGTCGTCGCCGGCAGAAAGCACTCGACAAACTTCTCCCGAGCCGAAATGTGTCGGTCTGGCCTTGTCCGGTGGCGGCATCCGCAGCGCGACCTTCAACCTCGGTGTGCTGCAGGCACTGGCCGGTGGCGGGGTTCTGCCGCGCATCGATTATCTGTCGACAGTCTCTGGCGGTGGCTACATTGGCGCATGGCTGACTGCCTGGCTCTACCGTACCGGCAAGAGCACCGGCGACACCCCCGCTCTGACCGCGGTCGAGGCCGTCGCCGGGCGCCTGGGTGGCACAAAACGGCAACGGGCCGAGCAGTTCAACGACGCTGGAGAACCGCGCGAGGTGACCTGGCTTCGGCGTTTCAGCAATTACCTGACACCCCGTGCAGGGCTGTTCAGCGCCGACACGCTGACCGCACTGGCCACCTGGTTGCGCAATACCCTGGTCAACCAGTTACTGCTGGTGAGCGCCCTGGCCCTGGTTCTGTTCATTGCCTGGGGTCTGATCGCTGCCCTGCCGGACACCGAATCGACCGGGTCCGTGCTCTCCCTGGTGTCGGTTCTGGGTCCGTGGGCGCTCATTCTGCTGGTGACCTTTCTCGCCGCGAATTCCGAAAGTCGAACGGCTGACCGATGCAGATCCGGCAGCGTGTGGGCCAGCCTCCTCGTGGCTTCGTTCTTCTGCCTGCTCTGGATGACCCTGCCCTTCCTGCTCCTGCTCATCTGGCCGGCGTTCGGCAAGGGGCTTGGCCTGGCCGAACCTGCGCACCTGCTGCTGTTCATCGTGCTGGCGCCGCCGATGACGTTGCTGGCGGCCTTCTCGGCGGGCTCCTTGCTGCTCGCGCTTTTGCATCAGCTTGGCGGCGAGATGTATCGCGAGTGGTGGGCACGCTGCAACGGCCGTCTGCTGCATACGACAGTTGTCTGGTTGGCGGCCAGCGGAATCACTTTCGGCACGCCCTTCCTTTGGCACCTGTCGTGGGATTACCTGATGACGGCCGGAGGTATTGCCTGGCTGGCGACCACCGCGATGGGGGCCTTGTCGGCGACCAGCGCCCAGTGCAGCGGCACCGAAGGCAAGCCGAACTGGCGCGAATGGCTGGCGCGAGCGGCGCCTTACGCGTTCATCGTGGGCCTGCTCGGGCTGGTCGCGCTCGGCGTTCATTGGGGTGTCAAGAAGCTCGGTGCGCCGGTGGCGGCCGTCACGGCCGTGGCCGACCAGGCAACGCCAAGTGCCACGCCGCAGACTGGCGAAGCGTGCCCTGAAAAGAGCAGCGGCTGGAACCTGGCCTATCGGATCGTCGACCGCGAAACGGCAGCCCAGGTCGAGAGTCCTTCAGCGACCATCGACTGCTGGCTGGTAACGCCCTTTGCAGATTACGCCAATCTTTCTCTGTACCGGGCACGCGCCATCACCGCTGGGCAGTGGCTCACAGTACTCGCGCTGCTTTTCTTGGTGATCCTCATGCTCGCCTGGCGGCTGGACATCAACATCTTCTCGCTGCACTTCTTCTATCGCAACCGGCTCGCGCGCTGCTACCTCGGCGCATCCAACAGCGAACGCCGGCCCAACCTGTACACCGGCATGACCGACAAGGATTCGCCACCGCTCTGCGATCTGGCCAGGGTGCGGCCTTATCCGCTGATCAACTGCGCACTCAACATCACCCACGATCCGGTCGCAGGGGCCACCGACCGCCTGGGCTGGCAGGAACGCAAGGCGGCATCGTTTCTTTTCAGCCCACTCTACTGTGGCTACCGACTGGCGTTCGGCGAACGCGGCATCGACGCCTTCCAGAAGACGGCCGATTTCGCCGTCAAAGCAGTTGGCAGGAAAGAGCATCTCCCGCTGGCGATGGCCATGACGATTTCCGGCGCGGCGGCGAGTCCCAACTGGGGCTACCATACCAATGCCGCCACCGCTTTCCTGATGACCGTCTTCAACGCCCGGCTGGGCTGGTGGCTGCCGAATCCGCGCCAGCCGACATGCTGGCGCGAAGACTCCCGAAGCTTTAGCAGCCGGATGCTGCTTCTCGAGCTGCTTGGTCTGTCCTCCGACCGCAAGGATCTGGTCTACCTCAGCGACGGCGGCCATTTCGAGAACCTCGGACTCTATGAACTCGTCCGGCGGCGCTGTCGGGTGATCATCGCCTCCGACGCCTCGCAGGACGGCGACTATACCTTCGAGGATCTTGGCAACGCGGTCCGCAAGTGTCGGACCGACTTCGGAGTCGAGATCGACATCGATCCGCGCAGCATCATTCCCGATGCCAGCGGCGTGTCCGCCTGCCACTCTGCGGTCGGTCTGATCCACTACCCGGAGACCGAGGAGCGTCCGGCGGCCGAAGGCCTGCTGTTTTACATCAAGCCGTCGCTGACGGGTGATGAGTCGGCCGACCTGTTGCAGTACAAATCCCAGCACCGGGATTTTCCGCATGTGTCGACACTTGATCAATGGTTTGACGAATCGCAGTTCGAAAGCTATCGCAAGCTTGGGCAGCACATCGCTCAAGGGCTGATCGCCGACGAGTTCCGCCCGCTCCGGCACCGCCCAGGAATCGAACCGCTGCGCGAAGCGCTCGGCAAACTGCGCGCCTCGCTGGCCAGCGAGTAGTTGGTTTCAACAATATCGTTCCAGACCGGATCACCGGAAATAATGACTACGGGGGATGTGCATGAAGGCCATGATTCTGGATGCCCAGGGCCAGCCGTTGCGATTGGCCGAGGTGCCTCGACCGAAACCCGAGGCTGATCAAGTTCTGCTCAAAGTACGGGCCTGTGGAGTCTGTCGCACGGATCTGCACGTCATGGACGGCGATCTGCAGCACCCCAGGCTGCCGCTTGTCCTTGGCCATGAAATCGTCGGTGTCGTTGTCGAGAAAGGCGACAGGGTGGAACGTTTTGCGCTTGGCCAACGTCTTGGCGTCCCCTGGCTGGGGCATACCTGTGGTCATTGCCGCTACTGCGCAAGCGGTTCCGAGAACCTTTGCGATCGGGCAGAGTTCACCGGCTACACGCTGAACGGCGGTTACGCCGAGTTCGCGTTGGCCGATCAGCGCTACTGCTTTGCACTGCCGAACGAATACCCGGATGCCGAAGCGGCGCCGCTGCTCTGTGCCGGACTGATCGGCTATCGCTCGCTGGTCGCTGCCGGCGATGCGCGGCGTCTGGGCATCTACGGTTTCGGCGCGGCCGCGCACATCATTGCGCAAGTAGCCCGCTGGCAAGGCCGCGAAATATTTGCCTTTACCAAGCCGGGTGATAGGGATGGCCAGCAATTCGCCCGCCAGTTGGGGGCTACCTGGGCCGGCGATGCCGACAGCGCGCCGCCACAGGAAATGGACGCCGCGATTCTCTTTGCGCCGGTCGGTGACCTGGTTCCGCAGGCGCTGCGTCACACTGTCAAGGGCGGAACGGTGGTTTGTGCAGGCATTCACATGAGCAACATTCCCGAGTTCCCTTACGCCATTCTCTGGGGAGAGCGTTGCGTGCGCTCGATCGCCAATCTGACACGCCGCGATGGCGAGGAGTTCTTTGCCATCGCGCCCAAGGCCGGCGTCCGCACCGAAGTGACACGATTTCCCTTGGAATTGGCCAATGCCGCACTGCAGCAATTGCGGGCAGGCCAGATTCGCGGCGCGGCCGTTCTCGTCGCCGGTTAACCTTCGCCATTGAGGCAGATTCAGGCAGAATGGCGAGATGCGTCTTTCTCCTGTTTTCCCGCACTTCGGCCGATGGCCTGGGCGGTTCGCGATGCTGCTCGCCGTCATGAGCAACAGCGTTCTCGGCCAAGCGTCCTTGCCGGCTGCTCTCGATGAGTTTCTGCGTATCCAGACCCAAGGATTGCCAGGCAAAGTCAGCTATGGCGTCGGTCAGCTTGATCAGCATGCCCAAAACACCCCATGTAGCGCCTTTGAGCCCTTTCTGCCGCCGGGAGGCCGGCTCTGGGGAAAAGCGATGGTCGGCGTACGCTGCCTCGCTCCGAAAGTATGGACCGTGTATGTGCCCGTACAGGTCAGAATTACGGGAAATTATCTGGTTACGGCACGCCAGTTAATACCCGGCCAAGTGGTGGCCAGTGCCGACCTGCGCACGCAAAGCGGCGATCTCGGCGCGCTGCCGGCCAACGTCGTAACCGACCCCGCCCAGGCCATTGGCAAAACCGTCAGGAACGGCATCGCTGTAGGTCAGCCGCTACGCAGCGATCTGTTGACCGCACCATGGCTTGTTCAGCAAGGGCAAAGCGTCAAGCTGCTGTCGACAGGCGCAGGGTTCACGGTCACTAATGAGGGAAAGGCACTGAACAACGCTACTGAAGGCCAGATTGCGCAGGTGCGGACAGCTTCCGGCCAGGTCGTCAGTGGCGTCGCCCGAAGCCCTGGTGTTGTTGAGGTGTCGTATTAGTCGCAGATCTTGCATGCCTGGTGCGCAAGCCCCCCTCTATATTGCGAAAACAAATGTTAAAGTTTAACCGTCATTCGCCGATACACTGGTTGAGTACAACCGTTTTAAGGGTACGTCCATGAAAATCGACAGCACAACCTCTACCTCCGCCAGCGCTTTCACCGAGGTGCGTCATCGCACCAGTGTCAGCCAGCCGGCAACCAGCGCTGCTACGGAAGTCCACCTCAGTGAACTCGCCGGACAGCTACAGTCTCCCGGTGAAGCTTCGACCTTCGACGCGTCGCGGGTTTCTGAAATCAAGCAGGCAATCGCCGAAGGCCGCTTCACGATCAATTCCGAGGCGATTGCCGACCGGCTGATCGCCTCTGCCAGCGAACTCGTCGCTTCCGCCAGTCGGGCTTGATTCCCGAAGCCTTGATGGCGACGATGACGGATTTTCTGTCAACGGTTGAGGCCGAAGTCGCCGCGGCAGGGAGCTTTGTCACCCTGCTCGAACTTGAGCAGGAGATGCTCACCAAAGGTGAGGTTGAGCATCTTCAAGAGTTGGTGCAGCAGAAAAACGGACTGGCCGTCCAACTGGCGACTCTCGCCGAGCAGCGTCACCAAGTGCTCGCGGCAGAAGGCCTGACCGCGGATCGCGCTGGCTTGTCCGCCTGGTTTGCGGCGCACCCGACGGCGAGCCGCGCCCATGCCGCCTGGACCTTGCTGCTGTCGATTGCCAGTCAGGCGCGCGACCTGAATCGCATGAATGGCGAATTGATCCAGCTGCGCATGCAATACAATGCCCGGGCACTTGAAGCACTTCTGGGAACCCGCAGTGCCTTCGGCCTCTATGGCCCGGACGGACAAAACACCTTGTCCAGCGGCCCCCGCATCAGCGACAGTGCTTAGAGGCTGTCAAAAAAACTGAACTTTGCTCGGAGCTCTGCTGGCTGTGGTGGTCCATTCAGCAGGCATTCAGGGTCGCGCGGGTGCCCGAGCCGTGCTGCTTCAACTGGCCGCTTGGTTCTGTACGATTCCGGACGGTATTGGCGGATAGTGCTTAAGCCGGTACGCGGATGGAATGGGTGCGTGCCCTCTTCGGCTGGACGCTGACCATCGTCAAGCATCTAGCAAATCAGTCGTCATCCCGCTCCTTGCCATGTCCTTTTTCGCTCTCTCGCCCGCGCCCTGGCATCCGGATGTCGTGCTTATCGGCGCTACGGTGGCATTCGACGCAGTCCTTGAAGTCGCGGATGCCCTCTTCGACATGCTCGCGCCGAATCTTCTCGGGCGTGTGCTCATGGCAACCGTAGCAGGTATAGCGGCTGTAGTCGCTACGCACGTGACAGGTTGCGCATTTCACGTTGTGATCGCGATCGAAAACGAAATACTTGGCGTGATCGAAGGTCGCGGGCACCCATTTCTCATCGGTGTGGCACTGGTTGCAATTCCCGGTGATCTGCTGATGGAGAGAGTCGGCAGGTGACTTGTGGCAGGACTGGCATTCCTTGCGCGCTTCCATCTGCAGCAAGGCGTGCTTGAACCGCCCTTCGATGCGGAAACGTTTCACGCCCGCATGATCGCTATGGCACGCCAGGCAATCCTGCTTCAGGAGCTTCTGATGGAAGGGCGTGCTGGTGAGCGGTTTCCGGATCGGCTGCCCAATGCTCGTGAGCCTGCCGATCTCTTCCGGCTTGTGGCAGGTCGTGCAGCGTTCAGTCGTAGTCCCGAAGAACGGCGCGTGGCAGGCAAAGCAGTCTGTTTCGAGCTTGCCGTGGCCGGGAATCAGCTTGCCGGGTCCGACCATCAAATGAGGATAGACGAAGGACAGGATGGCCAGGACGATGAGATTGGTCGCCAGAACGATCTTGAGGGTCTTGCTCATCGCCACCCCCAGAACAGGAAGATGCTGACGATGTGGCCTAGCGCCAGCACAGCAAAGACAATGAAGATCGGAATGTGAACCTTTCGCCACTTGGTCATGGCGTCAAAGGTCACCGATTCCCAGAACACCGCCTGATCGACCTCGGCCTTGGGCAAGCCGCGCAACTGGTATTGCTCGCGCTGGGCCTGGACATGTTCGCGCGCGCGGCCCAGCAACATCTTGCCGACCATGCCGCTGATGACGTTGACGCCCATGGCGATGGTGGCCAGCCAGGGCAGGATGGCATTGAAATGCACGCCGGCATGGAGCAGCACCATCCAGGAGCCGAGCCAGGTGCCGAGTTCGTGCATCCTGAGCCAGAATTTGACGTTCCCCGATGCGATGACTTTCCGCTTGCGCAGGGAATAGGTCAGCGAACCGATGATCAGCAAGGTGCCGGGGATGCCGAGATAGCGCCCCACCCAGACCAGATCGAGACGATGGAGCAGATAGTCGCCGACGACGGTTGCCGTGCCGAGCAGGGAGACCAACAGCGTGAACGGCAGGATGTGGTTCCGCCAGAGCGAGGCTGTGCCGGGTATCGTCATTCAGGCCTCCAGCGTCACATGGGTCTTCGGGGTGCAGACGCACATCAGGCAGGTGCCGGGTTCGGGATCATAGTCCGGAGATTGCCGATAGGACACTTCGCCGGAGCGTATCGTGGTCTGACAGGTGCCGCAGCCCCCGGCGCGGCAGCCCGAGTCGATGGCGATCCCCTGGGATTCGGCGAATTCCAGCAGACTACCCGACTGCGGCGACCAGCGAGCCTGCTTGCCCGATTTGGCGAAGGTCACTGTAATGTCGCTTGCGGGCGCAGCAATGGCGCCCCCGTTAGCGGGGGTCTCCGCTTTGCGGCGTTTGATGCACGCGGGACCGAAGGCTTCGAAGTGGATGTGCGAATCGGGGACGCCCCAGTCCTCCAGCCCCGCCACCAAGCTTTCCATCATCGGGGTGGGTCCGCAGATGTAGTAGTGGTAGGGCCTCAGCGGCAATTCCATGCGGAACAGATTCACGTCCACGCGCCCGCGGTGGTGAAAGTCCCTGCCCGGTTGATCTTCCGGCAGCGGGTCGCTGAAGCACAAGCGTAGATGGACGTTGGGCTTGGCGGCGGCGATTGCGCCCAGATGCGCTGCAAAGGCGGTTTCCTTGCTGTTGCGCACGCCATAGAAGAACCAGACTTCGCGTTCGGGTTGGTACGACCGGCACCAGTTGAGCATGCTGAGCATGGGCGTGATGCCGATACCGCCAGCGATCAGGACTATGGGGCTGCTGCCCGGTTCGAGATAGAAGTGTCCTGAGGGAGCCCGGACTTGAAGTGTCATACCGACCTGAATATGGTCGTGGAAGAAGTTCGAGGAGCGCCCTGGGAGATGATCGCTCTTCGGTGGAGGCGGTACCCGTTTGATCGAAACACGATAATGGTCGGACTGAGGGGCATCCGACAGGGAGTAGCAGCGGGTTATCTGCTCGGTGCCACTGCCGTCGGCCTTGGGAACGTCCAAACGGAAGGTCAGGAACTGGCCAGGCTTGTATGACGGAAGTGCCTGCCTGTCCTCGGGCTCCAGGTAGAAAGAACAGATTTGCCTTGCGGCGTCTTCTAAAACGCGTTGGGCAACCTTGAAAGGGCGAAATCCTGACCAGCCAGCCACTCCCGCCTTTGGCAGGCTGACCGCGGGTATCGATTCGTCTGCTTCGGGCTGTCCGTGCTTGAGCCGGCTGTAGGACTGCCAGTGCTGCCAGAAACTGATGCCTAGGAACAGCCCCACCTGCAAAGCGATGCCGAGAACAATCCACAGCAGCAAGCCGAGAGATGTCATAACTCAGGGTAGGTGGCTGGTTTCAGGGTGGGGCGGCCGATCCGTTGTCAGCTTTCGGGATACATGAAACGGCGGCAAGTTGTCCGCTAACGGTATTTCGTGCTCTTGATGCATGACGCCCAGGTTAACCCGGCAAAAATGCAGAGTATTTTTGTCCGTGTTGAACCTACAGTTGAACGAAGGCGCTCCGCGGAGGAGCCGGTGGCGACGCGCTCGCATCACAATCTGAGCTCCCTCGAACGAGGGACTCTCCCCTGACGAAACCGGAGGTCATCTTATATGAGCACATCACCGGAAGCAACGTTTGCGCGCATGAGACATTTTCACGGCGATTGCTTACATATATATCATAATGTCTATCCCAGCCTCACTGCCGCTCCGCAAGTCCAAGTAGTTCAACCCGGTAGTCCGGGTGGCGGTCGGCGAGTTTTCGGCGACGGCGTAGGCTGCGCTCGGGGTGACGTTGGTCGTTGCGCAAGGCCGACAGGGCGAACTTGCGCAACGCTGAGAAATTCCGTGCGCCGTGGCCTTTGTTGATCCGGCAGTGGTCTTCGCAGAAAGTGACATTAAGCACCCAATGCATCGCCTCGATACCCCAGTGAGCACGCACCGCATGAGCGAACTGTTCGACCGTCTTCACTCCGGAACTGGCGATGAAATAGCGACGGTCGATAGAGATTTTGCCGTTGATTTCCTGCTCAGACTCGATCATGCCAACGGCGCTCAGCTTGGCCCAGTTCTCGCGGACGGACTGGTCCATCCACGACACATCCGTCACCAAGGCGGCCCGGCGGGTCTCAAGGCGGCCATGATCCTTCTCGGTCCAGACGCGTTTTTGGACGTTAATGTTGCGCCAGTCAAACGCCTCGGCCGTCTCGAAAAACTCGACGAGGTGCTCCGACAGGTTCTTCCGGTTGTCCTTGACCGCCAGCACGTATTCGCCGCCCTGAGCCGTAATCTTGTCAGCGATATCCGTTTGGCACCCCAAGGCGTCCATCGTCACGATACACCCCTTGAGCACCAAGGTATCCAGCAGCGCTCGGGTCGCCGCCAGTTCGTTGCCCTTGCCTGCGCTACCTTCCTGTCCCAGCGAGAGGCCCATCTCCGTGGCGTAGGCGCTGACCATGTGCAACGCCGTATGGGGTCCCTCTTTCGACCCCCTCAACGTCTTGCCGTCAAACGCTACAACCCCCTTGACCACGCCGACTAGACTGGCTACCCACTGCCGAAAGCAGCGCTCAAAGACGGCCGCATCCAGGACTCGAAACACCTTCCCAAAGGTGTCATGCGACGGGCTGCCATGCGCCCGCACCAAGAAAGTTTTCAGCCAACTTTGTTCATCCTCACACCAGTCCGCTACGTCCACCCAGCTATCGGCACCGCACAGTACCGCGCAGATCGCCATCACAATCATCTCTTGCAAGTCGTAGCACCGTGCCGGCCCTCGCCGGTGATCCTGAATCTGCGCAAATGCCTCAGGTAGCGTCATCTTCGCCTCCGAAAAAGGTGGGTAGCAAACGCGATTCCAAAGCCGATTGCAAGCTTTTTATTGAGGCCAACCCCCCATCACTTTTGGCGGAAACTCAGGACATTTGCGTAAGCAATCGCCGTGGAGACATTTTCGATGTGTCGATTTTCCAGCGCCCAAAATATACCCTACGCATTTTTGGCGCTGGCGTCGACCTACTGGCAGCCGTCGGAGGCGAGGCTGCGCTGCTTTTTTGTCGTCGGCGCCCGGTTTTTTCCAGTTTTGACGATCCGTGGGTGCCACCCGTCCCCGCCGAAGAATCGCCGTCTGGTATGCCTGATACGAGGGAGTCGTCGCCTGGAGGCGCTAACCGCTGGCCTGTCGTGGAGTCTGAACCAGTGAGCGCATCTGGTGAGCACGCCCCTGCTTGATGTGCCCAAGCGCCATCGCGAGCATGACCGCGAAGGCCAGCCCTACCCGCAGCTTCATCTTGTCCATGCCGCGGATGAAGTGGTGCTCAAAGCCGAAGCTGTGGTCGATACGGTTGTTGATTCGTTCCAGTGCGGTGCGCCGGTTGTAGCCCCGATGCCAGCTCGGGCTGCCATGGGGCGTCGGCACGAAGATGCGGCGATCCTGTTCGGTAATCTTGATGCGAACGATCCGGCCATAGGTGCCGGGATGGACGTCGCCTGCGGCGTGGCAGGACTCGGCGCCCGGGCACACACTCCCCACGTAAGCCGCCGGGCAACGGTACTTCAGCGTGTCTCGATCGGCTTC
>DIME01000101.1 GCA_002425405.1 Candidatus Accumulibacter vicinus | reverse complement strand
GTTCCTCGAACACGCCCTGGGCGATACCGAAGCGCAAAAGCAGGATTGTGAGCTGCGCGGCTTTGCGCGTTTGAGCGAGCGCCTGAAGACCTTGTTCCCACGCCTGCCGATTCTGCTCCTGCTCGACGGACTCTACGCCAACGGGCCGGTGATGCAGCGCTGCCATGCCCACCACTGGCAGTTCATGATCGTGCTCAAGGACCAGGATTTGTCCTCGGTCTGGCAGGAGTTCAACGCCCTGCATGCCCTGAAGCCGCAGATCCGCCAGCAACCCTGGGGAAAACGCCGACAGCACTTCTCCTGGGTCAACGACATCGACTATGCCTTCGGTTCGAACGGGCGTCAGCATCTCAAGCTGCACGTCGTGGTCTGTGAGGAAAGCTGGGCGCGGATCGACGAACAGGCCAGGACAGTCACCGAGACATCGCGCCACGCCTGGCTCTCCAGCCAGCCGCTCAGCCGCAAGAATGTTCATGAGCGCTGCAACCTCGGCGCCCGCCACCGTTGGGGCATCGAAGCGGGCTTTCTCGTCGAGAAACACCAGGGCTACCACTATGAGCATGCCTTTGCCCTGGACTGGAATGCCATGAGGGGCTATCACCTCCTCATGCGCCTGGCGCATGTGTTCAATACCCTGGCACGCTTCACTCGGCAGTTGCGCCGCCTGTATCAGGAACTCGGCGTGCGCGGCGCCATCGCCTTCATCCGTCACTCCTGTGCCGCCCCCTGGCTCGATCCCGCGCGGATGCGCGTGCTCCTCGCCGAACCGTTCCTGCTGCAACTCGAATAACCTTGTCCGGGCCTGCCCAAGACCGCTTCCCAAGCACGGCGCACACCGCGCCGGGAAAGGCTCGCCTGGTGACCCTACCGGAGATCCCACACCCTCTTGCATCCCACTGTGACCCACCACCCACTGCGCCGCAAGCGCTCCCTGACCGCTAGCCAACCGCCATCTGACCGCCTCAGCGGCGAAAGCGGGCGTTACCGGCAAACCGGCTCGATTCGGCTGGGTCATGCGTCAGGGCTGCTGGCTGCACGGCAGTGTTTCGAGTCGTTCAATATTGCTGTAGAATTGCCCGCTTTACGTGCGCGGAGACGCCATTGGTGCGCGGACATGGACGCAGAAGCGAACAAGGATTCTTAATGGAAACGAACGCTGTTATTTCTGACGCATCAGCGCCAGGCACGCCGGCTGTGAGCGCTCTTGAGCGCCGCCTTGACCTGTCGCTAAGCATTGCTGACTTCGAAAAAGAGGTTGACCAGCGCCTCAAGCGCCTCAGCAAGAACATGAAGATGCCGGGTTTCCGGCCAGGCAAGGTGCCGGTAAACCTCGCCCGCCTGCAATATGGCCAGCAGGCGCGTCAAGAAGCCTTGAGCGAGGCGCTGGCGCAACTGTTCAGCACGGCCGTCACTGCGCAAAATCTGCGCGTTGCGGGCGTTCCAAAGATCGAGGTGAAAAACAGCGACAGCCCGACGCATCTCGAGTTTTCGGCGATCTTCGAGGTCTATCCGGAGATCGTGCTGCATGATCTGGATGGTGTGGAAATCGAACGCCCGGTACTTGACGTCGGTCCGGTCGAAATCGACAGGACGATCGAAATCCTGCGCAAGCAGCGCGTTCGTTACGAGCCGGTCGATCGTGCCGCTGCAAAGGCTGACCAGGTGAGTATCGACTTCCTCGGGAAGCGGGATGGTGAGCCGTTTGCAGGGGGTCAGGGCAAGGACTACCACTTTGTGCTTGGCGAACGCAAGATGCTGTCCGACTTCGAAAGTGCGGTCATCGGTACGCGCCCAGGCGAAGCAAAATCTTTCGACATGACCTTTCCTGCCGAATATTTCTCCAAGGAACTGGCAGGTCAGTCGGTGACCTTCGACATCTCCGTCAAGGAAGTTGGCGAACCGGTCTTGCCGGAAGTGGATGCCGACTTCGCCAGAGCCCTGGGTGTTGAAGATGGCGATCTCGTCAAGATGCGTGCCGAGATCGAGGACAATCTCAAACGCGAGGTGAGACACCGTCTGCAGGCAAGAATTCGTGGCCAGGTGATGGATGCGCTACTGCAGGCCAACCCCGTCGAGGTGCCGGGGTGGCTGATCCAACGAGAGAGCGAGCACTTGATGCAGTCGACCCGCCAGGATATGGAGCGGCGTGGCTTGAAGGCCAAGGAACTGCCGATGCATCCCGAGTGGTTTGCCGATCAAGCCAGGAAACGGGTCGGTCTTGGCCTGATTCTTTCCGAGATCGTCAAACAGTACGGACTCGAGGCCAAACCGCAGCAGGTGCGGGCGATGGTCGAGGAAGTGGCGCAAAGTTATGAACATCCGGAAGAGGTGGTCCGTTGGCACTATGCACAGCCGGAGCGCCTCGCCGACTTCAAGGCCGCGGCGATCGAGGACAACGTGGTTGGCTGGGTGCTGGCGAAGGTGAGGGTGGTTGACAAGCCGATTGCTTTTGCTGAATTGATGGGGCAGGAGCCTTCATCCGGTGATTCTGAATAGGCATGATTCTCCGAGTAGAGGAAACCGCATGAGCATTGACTACGCAAGCCACTGGAGTCCTCAGGCGCTGGGCCTGGTTCCGATGGTGGTCGAGCAGAGTGGCCGTGGCGAACGGGCATACGACATCTACTCTCGATTGCTGAAGGAGCGGGTGATTTTTCTGGTTGGCCCGGTGAACGACGTGACCGCGAATCTGGTGGTGGCGCAGCTTCTTTTTCTGGAAGCCGAGAATCCGGACAAGGACATCCATTTCTATATCAATTCCCCTGGCGGTGCAGTGTCGGCTGGCCTTTCCGTTTACGACACCATGCAGTTCATCAAGCCTGACGTGTCGACCCTGTGTATGGGGCAGGCCTGCTCAATGGGGGCCTTTCTGCTCGCAGCGGGTGCTCATGGCAAGCGTTTCGCCCTGCCCAATTCGCGCGTGATGATTCACCAGCCAATGGGTGGGTTTCAGGGACAGGCGTCGGACATCGCGATTCACGCCAAGGAAATCCTCTCCCTGCGTGCCAAACTCAACGACCTGATGGCCCATCACACGGGCCAGGCGATCGAGCGCATTGAACGCGATACCGATCGCGACAATTTCCTTTCCGCGCAGGAAGCGGCAGAATACGGTCTGATCGACAAGGTGCTGACCAATCGGGAGGCGGTTTGATTTCGCATCCGGGCAGCCGACATCAGGCTTGACAGTGAGGTAGGTCGACATGACGGAAAAGAAAAGTGGCACTGAAAAACTCCTTTACTGCTCATTCTGCGGCAAGAGCCAGCATGAGGTGAAGAAACTCATTGCCGGGCCGTCGGTATTCATTTGTGATGAATGCATCGAGCTTTGCAACGATATCGTGCGTGATGAAGTCGCTGGCGAAACAGGTGGCAAGGGCGCCAGCAGCGATCTGCCGACACCCAGGGAAATCTCGGCGCTCCTCGATCAATATGTGATTGGTCAGGAACCGGCCAAACGAATCCTGTCGGTGGCCGTCTATAACCACTACAAAAGGCTGCGTCACTTTGGCAAGAGCAGGGACGAGATTGAACTCGCCAAGAGCAACATCCTGCTCATCGGTCCCACCGGATCGGGCAAGACGCTACTCGCGCAGACGCTGGCGCGCATGCTCGACGTGCCTTTCGTGATGGCCGATGCGACGACGTTGACCGAAGCCGGCTATGTCGGCGAGGATGTCGAGAACATCATTCAGAAGTTGCTTCAGAAAGCGGATTACGATACCGAGAAGGCGCAACGAGGCATCGTCTATATTGACGAAATCGACAAGATCTCGCGCAAGTCCGACAATCCTTCGATCACCCGTGACGTTTCGGGCGAGGGCGTGCAACAGGCGCTGCTCAAGCTGATCGAAGGTACGGTCGCTTCTGTCCCGCCACAGGGCGGGCGGAAGCACCCGAACCAGGACTTCGTACAGGTGGATACCACCAACATCCTGTTCATTTGTGGCGGTGCCTTCGACGGTCTCGAAAAGGTCATTCGCAATCGATCCGAACGTGGCGGCATGGGCTTTGGCGCCGAAGTGAAGAGCAAGGATAACAAGAAGGCGGTCAGTGATGTGTTGCGTACCGTCGAACCCGAGGACCTGATCAAGTTTGGCTTGATTCCGGAACTGATCGGGCGCTTGCCGGTGCTTGCCACGCTCGATGAATTGTCGACGACGGCGCTGGTGCAAATCCTGGTCGAACCCAAGAATGCGCTGGTGAAGCAATACCAGAAGCTGTTCGCGATGGAAGGGGTGGCGCTCGAAGTCCGTCCAGCGGCAATGCAGGCCATTGCCAAGAAGGCCATTGAACGCAAGACTGGTGCGCGCGGCCTGCGGTCGATTCTTGAGTCGGTGTTGCTGGATACCATGTACGAACTTCCCGGAATGGAGAATGTCTCAGAGGTGGTTCTCGACGAGAACGTGATCGTCGGCGATGCGCGGCCCATCCTGATCTATGCTGATCAGCCGAAGGTTTCTGGCGGCAACTGATGTGCTGGCCGCTTCCTATGCGGCTTGAAATACAGGTTCTTGCCACCATCTCAAGGCTTGAACTCTCACCTAAAGGGCACAATCGATGTCTGCAACTCCCAAGCTGTCAGCCGAGCCGGTCGAATTACCCCTGCTTCCTCTACGCGATGTAGTGGTTTTTCCGCACATGGTGATTCCACTGTTTGTTGGGCGCCCGAAGTCGATCAAGGCGCTTGAAGTGGCCATGGAAGCCGGCAAGAGCATCCTCCTGGTGGCCCAGAAGTCGGCGGTCAAGGACGATCCGGAAGCCGACGATCTGTACGTTGTTGGCTGTGTGGCCAATATTCTGCAAATGTTGAAGCTGCCCGACGGCACCGTGAAGGTGCTGGTCGAAGGGGCGCAGCGCGCTCGTTTGGAGGCCATCGATGCGCGCGAGGACATGTTTTTCGCGGGTGCTCGTCCGGTGGCGGCTGACGAGGGCCTCAATCATGAGGTCGAAGCTTTGCGCCGCGCAGTGATCGGGCAATTCGACCAGTACGTCAAGCTCAACAAGAAGATTCCGCCGGAGATCCTGACTTCGATCTCGGGCATCGAGGATGCAGGGCGTCTTGCCGATACCATTGCCGCGCATTTGCCCCTGAAGCTCGAGCAGAAGCAGGAAGTTCTCGAAATGTTCGATATCCGCGCACGCATCGAGCGTCTGCTGGCACAACTCGAGTCCGAGATCGACATCCTGCAGGTCGAGAAACGCATTCGCGGTCGTGTCAAGCGCCAGATGGAGAAGAGTCAGCGCGAGTATTACCTCAACGAGCAGGTCAAGGCAATCCAGAAGGAACTCGGTGAAGGTGAGGAAGGCGCCGACCTGGAGGAACTGGACAAGAAGATCAAGACCGCCGGCATGAGCAAGGAGGGACTTGCCAAGGCGCTGGCGGAATTCAGGAAGCTCCGGCTGATGTCGCCGATGTCGGCGGAAGCGACGGTGGTGCGTAATTTCATCGAGACGCTGATCGGTCTGCCGTGGCGCAAGCGGACGCGCATCAGCAAGGATCTCGCCGCCGCCGGCAAGATCCTCGACACCGATCACTGGGGTCTGGAAAAGGTCAAGGAACGCATCATCGAGTATCTGGCCGTGCAACAGCGGGTCGAGCGCCTCAAGGCGCCGATTCTCTGCCTGGTCGGTCCTCCTGGGGTCGGCAAGACTTCGCTTGGACAGTCGATCGCGCGCGCAACCGGCCGCAAGTTCGTTCGCATGAGCCTCGGCGGCGTACGCGACGAGGCTGAAATCCGTGGTCATCGCCGGACCTATATTGGCTCGATGCCGGGCAAGATTCTGCAGAACATGAGCAAGATCGGTGTCAAGAACCCGCTTTTCCTGCTCGATGAAGTCGACAAGATGGGCCAGGATTTCCGGGGCGATCCGAGTTCGGCGCTGCTCGAAGTCCTCGATCCCGAGCAGAATTCAACCTTCGTGGATCACTATGTTGAAGTCGAGTACGATCTGTCGGAAGTGATGTTCGTCGCGACCGCCAATACGCTGAACATCCCGGCGCCTTTGCTTGATCGTATGGAAGTGATCCGGCTTTCCGGTTATACGGAGGACGAAAAGGTCAATATTGCCCAGCGCTATCTGGTCCCCAAGCAGATGAAGAACAATGGTCTGAAAACCACCGAACTGACGATGGCGGAAAGTGCCTTGCGTGACATTGTTCGCTACTATACGCGTGAGGCGGGTGTGCGATCGCTGGAACGCGACATCTCCAAGATCTGTCGCAAGGTGGTGAAGACGCTGCTGCTCAGAAAAAGCCAGGGGAAGGTTGCCGTCAGTGCGCGCAATCTCGACAAATTCCTGGGTGTGCGTCGTTTCAACTATGGTGTTGCCGAGCGCGAGAACCAGGTGGGGCAGGTGACGGGTCTGGCCTGGACCGAAGTTGGCGGCGAACTGCTGACCATTGAGTCGGTGGTCCTGCCGGGCAAGGGCAAGACGACCACCACCGGCAAACTCGGTGAGGTCATGCAGGAGTCGGTTCAGGCGGCTCTGTCGGTGGTGCGCAAGCGCGCGCAGTCGCTTGGGATTGATCTTGATTTCTATCAGAAGAGCGATATTCATATTCACCTTCCGGAAGGGGCCATCCCGAAGGATGGACCGTCAGCGGGTGTCGGGATTTGTACGGCACTGGTTTCCGTCCTCACGGGCATTCCGGTCTGTTGCGATGTCGCGATGACGGGCGAGATTACGCTGCGTGGCGAAGTCCTGCCGATTGGCGGACTCAAGGAGAAACTGCTGGCAGCCGTCCGCGGTGGCCTGGCCAGGGTGTTGATTCCGGAGGAAAATGTCAGGGATCTGGCCGAGATTCCGGACAACATCAAGAACAAGCTGGAGATCATTCCGGTCAGGTGGATTGACCAGGTCTTCGAGCATGCCCTTGAGCGCAAACCCGAGTCCGTGTCGACCGCGGAGTCGGCCACCCCGCCGGTTGCAGCGCCCACTCCGGAGAGTGTGTCTACCGTCATTACACATTGAACGGCAGTGCCAGCCTGTCGGCTGGCGCGCGCATCGGTTTGTCTTGCCTGCTGATCCATGTGAAGGGATGTCGGTTTCGGTCTGGCCAAGTCGCGAGGGATGCGGTAGACTCGGGTTTTCATGCTTTGGTCACACGAAGGGTGCTTAGCTCAGTTGGTAGAGCGCTAGCCTTACAAGCTGGATGTCGGCGGTTCGAGCCCGTCAGCACCCACCAGGAAGAACGGTGTTGCAGAGCGTTCGGGAGTGGTAGTTCAGTTGGTTAGAATACCGGCCTGTCACGCCGGGGGTCGCGGGTTCGAGCCCCGTCCACTCCGCCACAGCCGAAAGGCGAACGCCAGTTCGCCTTTTTTTGCTTCAACGTTCCAGTGAGTTAGCGAGCTACCCCCCCATGTTCTTTGATGCCGTTCGCAACAACAAGAGAGTTGTCCAGATATTCCTTGCCTTGATCACCCTGCCTTTTGCCTTCTGGGGCATTGACTCGTACGTGCGCAACACCGGGGCGGGGGCCGATCTGGCCAGTGTCGGTGACACCAAGATCACCATGCCGCAGTTCGACCAGGCCTGGCGGGCCCAGCAGGATCGCATGCAGCAGGTGCTGGGCGCCAGTTTCCGTCCAGAGTCGATGAATACGCCGGCTGCCAGGCTGGCGGTTCTCAATTCGCTGGTGGATCAGCGCCTGCTCCTCCTTGAGGCATCGCAAGGACGGCTTGGCGCCGGCGATGACCTGCTTCGGGACGTCATCGGCAAGATCCCTGCCTTGCAGGAAAATGGTCAATTTTCGATGGCTCGCTATCAGGCGGCGCTTGCTGCCCAGGGCATGTCACAAGCGCAATTCGAAGCGCAGATGCGACAGGATCTCACGCTGCAGCAATTGGTCGGCGCACTTGGGGATACCGGAATAGCTAGCAACAAGGTGGTCGATAAGCTGCTGCGCATCCAGGCCGAGGAGCGGCAGATTGCCGAGTGGCGATTTGCTCCGGAGCAGTTTGCCGATCAGGTGAAAATCACGCTGCCGGCCATCGAGAAATACTATGCACAGAACCTGAAGCGCTTTGAAGTGGTGGAACAAGCCAAGGTCGAGTACGTGGTCCTGTCTCTCGAAGGATTGCTGGCGCAGGTCAAGCCCAGCGATGGCGAAGTGACAGCCTGGTACGCGAGCCACCAGGATCGTTACCAGCAAGCCGAAGAGAGGCGAGCCAGTCATATCCTGATTCTGGCGAGTGGCGATATGGACCGGGAAAAAGCACGTACCAAGGCGGAGGAGGTGCTGAAGGAAGTCCAGAAGTCGCCGGCGAGATTTGCCGAACTGGCCAGGCAGCATTCGCAGGACCCCGGATCTGCCGAAAAAGGGGGCGATCTTGGCTTTTTTGGTCGAGGCATGATGGTCAAGCCGTTCGAGGATAGCGTGTTCGGCCTGCGGGAGAATGAGCTTTCCGGTCTGGTGCAGTCCGAATTCGGCTATCACATCATCAGGCTGACGGAAATCAAGCCGGGCAAGTTGCGTTCGCTTGCCGATGTGCGCCCGGAGATCGAAAATGAACTGCGGCGGCAAACGGCTTCACGACAGTTTGCCGAGGCTGCCGAGGCCTTCAGCAACATGGTCTACGAGCAGCCGGACAGTCTGCAGCCGGCTGCCGAGAAGTTCAGATTGAAAATTCAGCAGTCCGGCTGGTTGCCGCGCAACCCCTCCCCGGATATGCTGGCTAGCCTGGGCCAGTTGGGTAACCAGAAAGTGCTGGCCTCGGTGTTTTCGGACGAATCACTGAAGAACAAACGGAATACCGAAGTGGTCGAGATTGCCCCCAATACACTTCTGGCCGCCCGGGTGATCGAACACCGGCCAGCGACCACGCAGCCCTTGGCAATCGTCAAGGCTGAAGTTGAAGCGCTGCTCAAGGCTGAGGAAGAGGCGACACTGGCCCGTACAGCGGGCGAGTCCAAGCTTCGCGAGTTGCAGCAGGGGGCAGAGGACACGCTCTCCTGGGCGCCAGCCAGGAACGTTTCCAGGCAGGACGCCCGTCAGTTGCCGGTAGCGTCGCTGAAGGCGATCTTTAGAGCCAATGTCCGCCAGCTGCCAGCCTACGTCGGTGCTGATGTGGGAGGCGGAAGCTACGTGCTCTACAAGATCATGACGGTCAGCCATCCGGAAAAGGTGGACGACAACCGGCGCAAGGCGTTGCAAGGTGAATACAGCACGATTCTCGGGCAGGAAGATTTTGCCGCCTACCTTGCCGGGCTACGCCTGCGCTACAAGATCGACATCAATAAATCGGCGCTGGAAAGCAAGGAACGGTAGAAGGAACCCCGCCGCAGCGCTTCGTTCGTTACTTATTTTAGCCTGGGAGACTCCAAGGCATACCCTTACGCACAACTAATTGAGCATGTTTTGCCGACTTTGTGCTTGCCCTGAAGCCATGATTCTGCAACTGTT
>DIME01000127.1:17495-36143 GCA_002425405.1 Candidatus Accumulibacter vicinus | reverse complement strand
GCGGGCAAGCTGCTGCCGTATCTCGATGTGCCTTTCCAGCACGCCAGCCCGCGCATTCTGAAGGCCATGAAGCGTCCGGCGAGTGCCGAGAACAATCTCGAACGGATCCAGGCGTGGCGGGCCGTCTGCCCCGAGATCACGGTGCGCAGCACCTTCATCACCGGCTTCCCGGGGGAGAGTGAAGCCGAGTTCGAAGAATTGCTGGCCTTCATCGCGGCAGCGCGGCTCGATCGCGTCGGCTGTTTCGCCTATTCGCCGGTTGCCGGCGCGGCAGCCAATGCCTTGCCGGGCGCGCTGCCGGAGGAGCTTCGCGATGAGCGCCGGCGCCGTCTGATGGAGTTGCAGGAAGATATTTCCGCAGAGTTGCTGGCGGCGAAGATCGGGCGTGAAATCGACGTTCTGGTCGATGAAGTGGACGATCAGGGAACGATCGCTCGCTCGGCCGCGGATGCGCCGGAAATCGATGGCCTGGTGTTCGTCAATGATCATTTCGACGCCGAACCGGGTGATTTTCTGCGGGTGCGGGTGGTCGATGCCGACGAGCACGATCTTTATGCCGAGCCTGCCTGAGCAGCCTGCCTGTCATTCGGCCTTGTGCTGCACCGCAGGGCGTGGCCGTAGGGACTGCAGGCCTTTGTGGGCCAGGTGGCGGAGCAACAGGGCAGGCGGCAGGCGCAGCCACTGGTGGCGGAGCAGGCCAAGTTGCGCAGCAACCCGCCGCGAGAAGGGGGGCGGTCGGTCCGGAATTCTCGGCAGCGTGCAACGGGGAAAGACCCAGTCCATCCACCAGATGGCTGCTGCTGGTGGCGCGGCCAATGGCAGCGCATCAGGCACCGGGGTGGCGAGCCACGCTCGGCAATAGCGCAGGGCATACCACAGGGGTCGCTCGAGATGGTGGCGTGCAGCGCGCACAGCGAGCGCCTGCCAGTCGCTTTCCGAGTTCAGATGGGTGCGGATCAGGCTGTCGATATCGACCAGGTCGCGCAGATTGGCGAACAGTTCGGAGTCCTGGAAAAGATGGACGGCTGCGTGCAGGATCTGATCCTGCGGATGCAGGACCAGGAATCGTTTTCCCTCCACTGCTTGAAGGTCGGCGAAAAGCAGGGTCGTGTCCGGCTTGAGACGGGCTGTCACCGGCGTGATCGTGTGGTGCAGGTCGAGTTCCACCGAACTTCCAGGACGGCGCATCGGGGGCAGTTCGTGGCTCCATTCGCGGTAGTAGCGCTGGTCGTAGTCATTGATTTCTTCTGCTGCCCAGCCGGCACCGAGCAGCGCGGCCTCGGCTTGCTTGAGATCGTTGTAGGCCACCATCAGGTCGACATCACCCGGCAGGCGGCCGCGCGCGTTTTCCAGATCCTGCAAGATGTAGGCTGCGCCTTTGAGAACGACCACCGGGATCTCGGCCGGCAGTGCTTTGGCCAGAGCCGCCAGCTCGACGCGCAGCACCTGGGTGCGATGTGCCGAATAGGCTGCCGCCGAACGCAGATGACCCAGCACGCACCCCGGCACCTGCGGCAATAGTTCAGGGTGCGACTGAATTCGGTACGAGAGGACGCCCAGCAGCCTGGACTGCCGAGCGAGACGAATGATCTTGTCCCAATCGGCGAGACCAACGCTGCCTACCTGCCGGGGGTCGATCAGCAAGGCCAGCAGGCCATGCATGCAGGGATCGGCTCCTCCCAGGCTGATCATGCCGCTGCCGCTGCCGCTGCCGCTGCTACGGTCGATTCCGAAAGCATTGCACGCAGGCATTCGATGGCCTCGTCCAGCCGGCTGTATTCAAGTTCGAAAGCCGAACAAGCGTCGATGACATCGGCCACGGCGTTGAAGGAGGTCCGCCCGAGCAGATCGTAGTTGAAGCTGTTGAAGGCCAGGCGGGCAAAAGCTTCCTCGCTGGGCAGCCGACGGGTCGTCAGTGCGGCGCCTTCCCGAAAAAGGGGAAAAAGTACCAGATGCGGGCGGGCAGGAAGTCTCCTGGCATCGACGCTGGCCTCATCGGGGGCCAGGTGGGCCACGTCTCCCTTGCGGGTTCCGCCGTAGACGGGGCCAAGGATCGCTTGGTCGGTGTAGGCGCGGATGACCTCGATCGAGCGATTCTTGAGCGCCACCGGCTTGAGCATTGGCCATAGCTGACCGGTGTGTGGGCAGAGTACGCCAAACTCGTCGGACAGCAGGCGAAACCCGCGCAGCATCATGGCCGCCGTCAGCGTACTCTTGCCGGAGCCAGGCGGTGCAGCCATGATCACGCCCCGATCACCAAGCGCCAGGACACCGGAGTGCAACAGGACATGCTGGTTGAAGCGCTTTCCGAAACACCAGTTGACGCCCCATTCGAAGTGGGGAAGCGCCTGCTCTCTGGGAAAGGGATCGAATGGCTGAATGCCGTCGATCAGGAAACGGGATTGCGGCCCAAAGATTGCCCGCAAGCCCTTTCCGGAACAAACCTCGGTGTGAAAATCCGCAAAACCGGCTTCTTCAGCCAGGAAAAATGCCCCGTAGACTCGCTGAAAATCTCGCACGAAAGGCTTGAGGACGGTCCGGACACGGACCAATGCAGCGCCATAATCGAGCGTCACCGATGCCTCTGAAAAACGCTGTGCCAGCAGGCTTGGCGGCAGGTCTCGAATTCTCGGGCAGGCGGCGATCATCCGCCAAGGATGCCCATCTCCTCAAAAGAACGCAACACTTCTTTCATTTCGAGTGTGTCGATATCCACATCCAGCTCATCGCGGAGAAAATCGCGGGCTTGAGCTTGCGGCACCGGCCTGCCCTCATTGATTTCAGCGAGGGCTTCAAAAATGATCGCTGCCGCAGGAGTCAGAATATGGGTCTGCCAGCTCGCCGAATCAAAGACGGCGCCGCCGTCTCCCAGTCTGCGGTACGAAATTTCGGTCAAGCAGGCTGCTCCCGCCTTGTTCAGCACGGGTTATGGCTAGGGAGCTCAGGGAATCAGGACATTGTCGCCATCCGCCGACCCCGGCGTACCCTGCGTAATCTGATAGAACGAATTCCAGCACGTTCCACCATAGACAGGCCCGTGACCCCCATTGGCCAGCTGGTACGTTACCACCGGCTGGCCAGTACCCGGATCTACCGTTGTGACCTTTGTGCGTACCCAGGTGTCCGGACCGGCGGTTACATCGGGCGGGGGAGGCAGAGTCTGGCTATTGGCAATGCAATGGGTGCTGCTGAAAGCAGGAGGAGGATTAAGCACAGGCGCAGCACCGGCATTCAGCGTAAAGATGGCCGGCGCTGCTGCGGTCGCCTTCAGCAGACGGCGGCGCTGCTGGGTTCGTTCTGATGGAGTCGTTGACATGTGTTTTCCTTGAGATCGATTTCTGCCTGAGCAATATATTCTAGCTTTCGTGGCGCGGAACGTTTGCGGACTGCATCACGTTACGTGTCATAGAAGCAGAATAAATGCCGTCGCGCCACTGAACGTTCGTCGCCGAACACGCCTTACCAGAGACGATAGCAAGTTATGTGCCAATATTCATACTTGAAGAAAAACATGTTTTAAATTATGGAACTGTATTTTATTACCGGGTTCTCTCAAGCTTCATCGAGATTCCAGTGTAAAAAAAACCGACAGCTTGCAGGATCTGCTGTTGTTCCCGTCTGGCCGGTGCTACCGGGTTCCTCGGTCCTGATCATCGCCTCGCACCGATGGCGACCCGATCAGAGTTTCAGACGCTCCAGCAATTCCGTTTCCAGCCTGATACGGTTGGCTGCCTCACCGAGGCCTCCGCCGCTGATCAGGAAGGTATCTTCGACGCGCTCGCCGAGCGTCGAGATTTTTGCCGTATGGAGGTTAGCACAATGCGCGGCCAGCGTCATGGCGATCGTGTACAGCAGTCCCGGGCGGTCGGCCGCAGCGATCGACAGGACATAGTGTGAGCCTTTTTCGTCCGGCTCGATGGTGACCAGCGGCTGAATCGGGAAGTGCCTGACCTGCCGCGAGAGGCGCCCGCTGCCGGGTGCCTCGGGCGGACTCTGGCGGTTGAGCCGCGCTGTCAGCTCGTGCTCGATGTAGCTGATCATTGCACGGTCACTGCCGCGATCGCTGAGGTCGAGCAGCATGAAGCTGTCCAGTGCATAGCCGTGACGGGTGGTGTGGATCTTGGCGTCGACGATGGTGTAGCCGGCACGGCTGAAAAAGCCGACCAGGCGCGCGAACAGATCGTGCTGATCCTTCGTATAGATCAACACCTCGAGTCCTTCGCCCTGTGGGTTCACGCGTGCCTTGACCACCGGCTGCTCGACGCGGGTCCGATAGTGCAGGGCGCGCGTGTGCCAGGCGATTTCTTCCGCGGAATGGCGCAGGAAATACACCGTGTCGAGCTGCTTCCACAGGCGTTGGTGTACCGCGTCGGGAAGCGCGAAGTAGCGTAGCAGGCGCAGGGCCTCCTGCTGGCGTTCCTCGATCAGGCCCTGCCTGACCGGTACCTGGCCGCCGGCCAGCAGGGTGCGGCAGGTACTCCGGAAAAGCTGTTCGAGGAGCTGTCCTTTCCAGGTATTCCAGACTTTCGGACTGGTGCCGCGAATGTCGGCGACAGTGAACAGGTAGAGTGCGACGAGGTGGCGCTCGTCCTTGACCATCGTGGCAAAGGCACCGAGGATGTCCGGATCGGCGATGTCCTGTTTCTGGGCGACGCTGGACATCAGCAGATGCCAGCGAACCAGCCAGACGATCAGTTGACCGTCCTCGGCCGCAATGCCGTGCTCGGCGCAGAACTCGGCAGCATCCACGGCACCGAGTTCCGAGTGGTCACCGCCGCGTCCCTTGCCGATGTCGTGGAACAGCGCCGCCACGTAGAGTACCCAGCAACGGGGGAAATCACTGATCAACTCGCTGCACAGCGGATACTCATGCGCGAATTCGTCGGCAAGAAAGCGGCGCAGGTTGCGCAGGACCTGCAAGGTGTGCTGATCGACGGTATAGACATGGAACAGATCGTGCTGCATCTGGCCGACAATCTTGCCGAAATTGGGCAGATAGCGACCCAGAATCCCGAACTGGTTCATCCGACGCAGCTCATGCAGCACGCCGCGCGGCTGTTTGAGGATTTCCAGAAAACAGGCGCGATTCTCGGGGTCACGACGGAAATCGGCGTCAATTCGGGTCCGTGCATGCCACAAGGCGCGCAAGGTGCGCGCCGTCATTCCCTGCAGACCGGAGTGTTTCTGCATCAACAGGAAAGCTTCGAGCATCGCCCCGGGCCGTCTGTTGAAGATGTCTTCGTCGACCACATCCAGCAGATCGTGCCGGTTCTGGAAGCGTTCATTGATCGGCAGCGGCCACTGCTCCGGCGGTGGCGATATTGCAGCGCCGATGTTCAGCAGCAGGATCGTGTTGATCTGCGTGACTTCCTTGGCTGTTCGGTAATAACCCTGCATCAGCCGTTCACTGGCCCTGCGGGTGTCGGTGGGAGCGAAACCCATCCGTTCGGCGAGTGCCGTCTGGTAGTCAAACAGCAGACGATCTTCGCGCCGGCCGACGTGCAGGTGCAGGTGTGTACGCAGACGCTGCAGAAAACCGACGCAGCGCTGCAATTGAAGTTGTTCTTCCTGGGTGATGAAGCCGTGCTGCGCGAGATCTTCCCAGGAGTCACCGTAGCCGGCCGCACGGGCAATCCACAGGATTGTTTGCAGATCGCGCAGCCCGCCCGGAGCTTCCTTGCAGTTGGGTTCCAGGCTGTAAGGGGAGTCCTGGTAGCGGCGGTGCCGCTGTTCCTGTTCCATCCGTTTGGCTTCGAAGAAGGCCTGTGGGTCGATCTGTCCCTTGAGTTCTTTACAGGCATCCTGGAACAGTTCGCTACTCCCGGCCAGCAGGCGTGCTTCGAGCAATGCAGTCTGAATCGTCAGGTCGGCGGCGGCGTGCGAACACTCTTCGACAGTGCGCACGCTCGGAGCGATATCGAGAGCGATGTCGTAGAAGAGCGCGACTGCGCGCTCGAGTTGGGCAGTCAGGACCTCGTCGGGCGCTTGTGGCAGCAGCAACAGGATGTCAACGTCGGAGGCGGGATAGAGCTCGCCGCGTCCGTAACCACCGACCGCGACCAAAGCCAGTGAAACCGGCAATGCCAGTGTTCGCCACAGGTCGCAGAGGACTTCGTCTACCAGTTGGCAACGCTCGCGCAACAGACGTGCCGCGTCACCTTCGCCGAGATAACGCTCGCGGATCGTCGTCTGGCCAGAATGCAGGCGCGACCTGCAACCGGCGACGATCGCCGAACGATCGAAGGTTTCGCTGTTCATGGCTGTGACCTGATCCAGTCTGGCCGCAAAGCGGTCGCCTCCGACATGGTGAGGACTTCGTAGCCCGTGTCGGTCACCAGGATGGTATGCTCCCATTGTGCGGACAGGCTATGATCCTTGGTGACGATCGTCCAGCCATCGGCCATGGTTCGAATCGCCGCCTTGCCGGCATTGATCATCGGTTCGATGGTAAACACCATGCCGGCTTTGAGCTCGATGCCGGTATGCGGCCGCCCATAATGAAGGACCTGGGGTTCTTCGTGAAATTTGGCGCCGATGCCATGGCCGCAGAACTCACGGACCACCGAATAGCCGGATTTCTCGGCATGTTGCTGAATCGCGTGACCGATGTCGCCGAGGTGTGCGCCGGCCCGGACCTGCACAATGCCGAGCCAGAGGCAATCGTAGGTGACCTCGCATAGCCGCCGTGCCTGCACGGAGGTTTCACCGACCTGAAACATGCGACTGCTGTCGCCATGGTAGCCGTTGCTGATCACGGTCACGTCGAGGTTGACGATGTCACCGTTCTTTAATTGCCGGTCACCGGGAACGCCGTGACAGACCTGGTGATTGATCGAAGTGCAAATCGACTTCGGATAAGGCTTGTAGCCGGGGGGAGCATAGTTGAGCGGCGCCGGAATGCAGCCTTGAACCTGCACGATGTAATCGTGGCAAAGTTGATCGAGTTCGCCGGTGGTGACTCCCGACTTCACATAGGGCGTGATGTAGTCGAGCACCTCGGCGGTAAGGCGACCAGCGACGCGCATCTTTTCGATTTCTTGAGGAGTCTTGCAGGTAATGCTCATGCGTTGAGGCCAGTGCCAGGTTGAAGAGGAACGAAGGATAAAGTAAGCGGGGAGCTTAGGCAATTTGACGGAGGGTCAATCTTAACCAGAGGGTTGGCGCCTGCAGACTGGTGTCCGGGGTGCCTGAAATCATGTTTAATAATGTTTCGGAATTGAAATTCAACGGATCTTGATGATACTATCACCGGATTTTGCTGATCCCGTCAGCAAAATAGCAAGACGCGCCTTCGTGATGCGTCAGGCGTACTGACGAGGTACGCCAACTACGCACATTCGCCTGTTCAAGGGTGCCTGCCGGAATGGCGGGCTGTAGGTGGGCGGATGGTGGTCCAACCCTGATATTGAAAGTAGGAACGTATGTCTACAACTATGCGACAGATGCTTGAGGCGGGTGTTCATTTCGGCCATCAGACGCGATTCTGGAATCCCAAGATGGCGCCCTATATCTTTGGCGCCCGCAGCAAGATTCACATCGTCAACCTCGAGAAGACGCTGGCCAAGTATAACGAAGCCATGACTTTTGTTCGCCGGCTGTCGGCCAACAAGGGCACCATCCTGTTTGTCGGAACCAAGCGCCAGGCGCGCGAAATCATGGCCGAGGAAGCGTCACGTTGCGCCTCTCCGTACGTCGATCAGCGTTGGCTGGGGGGCATGCTGACCAACTTCAAGACCATCAAGCAGTCGATCAAGCGTCTCAAGGAGATGGAAACCATGTGTGAAGATGGTTCCCTCGATCGGCTCGGCAAGAAAGAGGCACTGATGCTCACGCGCGAACTCGACAAGATGCACAAGTCGATCGGCGGCATCAAGGACATGGGATCGCTGCCCGATGCCCTGTTTGTGATTGACGTTGGTTACCACAAGATTGCCATCACCGAAGCGAACAAGCTGGGTATTCCGATTGTTGCGGTGGTCGATACCAATCATTCACCCGAGGGCATCGATTACATCATTCCGGGTAATGACGATTCCTCGCGCGCCATCCGTCTCTATGCTCGCGGCGTTGCTGATGCCGTTCTCGAGGGACGCAGCCAGTTCGTCGAGGAAATCCTCGACGCTGTATCGGGCGACGAGTTCATCGAAGAAGACGACTGAACGATTGAGCGTCGGCTGTACCGCGCTGGCCGTGCGGCTGGACCTCACGGCCGGTTTGTTTTTTCTGAACGTATCGAATGAACTACGGCCGGCGATTCTGGCCGTGACAGCAAGTGGAGACTGAAATGGCGGAAATTACCGCAAGTATGGTGAAAGAGCTGCGCGAAAGAACCGACGCGCCGATGATGGAGTGCAAGCGGGCGTTGACGGAAGCTGCCGGCGACCTCGCCAAGGCCGAAGAGATTTTGCGCGTCAAGCTTGGTTCCAAGGCCAGCAAGGCGGCCAGTCGGATTACCGCCGAGGGTGTCGTGGCGATCCATAGATCGACCGACGACAAGCTTGGGGCAATGATCGAAATCAACTGCGAAACCGACTTTGTCGGCAAGAATGACGAATTTCTGAAATTGGCCAGGGATTGCGCGGCACTGGTCGCCGAGCATGACCCGGCGGACGTGGCTGCCTTGTCCGCGTTGCCGATGGGCGAGGGCAGCGTCGAATCGACTCGTACTGCGCTGGTTGGCAAGATCGGTGAGAACATGTCGATTCGCCGTTTCGTGCGCATCACGGCCAAGGGCAGGCTCGCTGCCTATGTCCATGGCGGTGCCAAGATCGGCGTCCTCGTCGACTATCTTGGCGGTGACGATCAGCTAGGCAAGGATCTGGCCATGCACATTGCCGCGACCAAACCGAAAGCGCTGGACTCATCGGGTGTTGCCGTTGATCTGATCGAGAGCGAACGGCGGATTGCCATCGAGAAAGCCCGCGAAGCCGGCAAGCCGGAAGCGTTGATCGAAAAGATCGCCGAGGGCTCGATTCAGAAGTTCCTGAATGAAGTGACCCTGCTTGGCCAGGTGTTTGTCAAGGCCGAAGATGGCAAGCAGACCATCGCCCAGTTGCTCAAGGCCAAGGGCGCTTCGGTTGCCGGATTTACGTTGTTCGTGGTGGGTGAGGGGATTGCCAAGCGGACCAACGACTTCGCTGCCGAGGTGGCCGCACAGGCGGCGGCTGCCGCGCAGAAGTGAGCACAGACCCTCTCGATTGACCAAGACCTGCCGGAGCCAGACGCCGATGTCCGAAACCTCGCCAAGTTATAAACGTATCCTGCTCAAGCTCTCGGGCGAGGCATTGATGGGTGGCGATGCCTACGGTATCAACCGGCAGACGATCTCGGCCATCGTTGCGGAGATCAAGGAGGTTGTCGATCTGGGTGTGCAGGTCGGCGTGGTGATTGGCGGCGGCAACATCTTTCGCGGTGTGGCGCCTGCTGCCCGGGGGATGGATCGTGCCCAGGCGGACTACATGGGCATGCTGGCGACGGTCATGAACGGCCTGGCGTTGCACGATGCCATGCGGGCTGCCGGCATGGTTTCGCGGGTACAGTCGGCGCTGAACATTGAACAGGTGGTGGAGCCGTACATTCGTGCCAAGGCGATTCGCTACCTGGAGCAGGGGCGGACGGTGATCTTTTCCGGAGGAACCGGTAATCCGTTCTTTACCACTGACACGGCCGCGGCCTTGCGCGGTGCAGAGATCGGTGCCGAAATCGTGCTCAAGGCCACCAAAGTCGATGGCATCTACTCTGCCGATCCCAACAAGGATCCACAGGCGACCCGTTATGATCGGATCAGCTTCGACGACGCGATCGCACAAAATCTCGCGGTCATGGATGCCACCGCATTTGCGCTGTGCCGCGATCAGAAGCTGCCGATCAACGTCTTCTCGATATTCAAGCAGGGTGCACTGAAACGGGTGGCGATGGGCGAGAAAGAGGGTACGCTGGTCTATTGCTGAGGGAGATTGAGATGTCCATAGCTGAAGTAAAGAGAACCGCTGAACACAAGATGCAGAGATCGCTTGAGACACTCAGGGCCGATCTGGCGAAAGTGCGGACGGGGCGTGCCCACATCGGCCTGCTCGATCATGTGCAGGTCGAGTACTACGGGTCGCTGGTACCAATCAACACGGTCGCCAACGTGACCGTGCTCGACGCCCGTACGCTGGGTGTCCAGGCTTGGGAAAAAGGAATGGCGGCAAAGGTCGAGAAGGCCATTCGTGACAGTGACCTGGGTCTTAATCCAGCCGCTCAGGGAGATCTGATCCGTGTGCCGATGCCGGCTTTGACCGAGGAGAGGCGCCGTGATCTGATCAAGGTGGTGAAGGGCGAGGGTGAAGGTGCCAAGGTTGCGGTGCGTAATTTGCGACGTGACGCCATCGCGACGCTCAAGGAAATGCTCAAGAACAAGGAATGCTCGGAGGATGAGGAGCATCGTGCCCAGGATGAAATCCAGAAGCTCACGGACCGCTATGTGGCGGAAATCGACAGGCAGCTCAGCCACAAGGAAACCGATTTGATGGCCATCTAGCCACTGCCGACGAGTGATCAGAATGGCGCGCTTTGCCAGTTCAACCCGAGACGTTCCGACTGCATCGGCAGTCCCTCGTCATGTCGCGATCATCATGGATGGCAATGGCCGTTGGGCCAAGAAACGCCTGTTGCCGCGCGTCGCCGGCCATCATCGTGGTGTTGAAACGGTGCGTATCCTGGTCAGGGCCTGTCTTGAGCGCGGCATCGAATATCTGACGCTGTTTGCTTTCAGTTCGGAGAACTGGCGTCGACCGCCCGAGGAAGTTTCCCTGCTGATGCAGCTTTTCGTCCGCGCTCTCAAGGAAGAGGTCAAGAAGCTCGATCGTAACGGCGTTCGCCTGCGGGTGATCGGCGAACTCGAACGTTTTGATCCTGACCTGCAGGCACTGATCAAGGCCTCGGAGAGCCGTACGGCAGGCAACAGCCGCCTGACCCTGACGATCGCCGCGAATTATGGTGGACGCTGGGACATCCTGCAGGCGATCAACCGCATGTTGAGCAGCAACCCTGAGAAAGGCACCGAATGGCAGGAGGCCGACCTGACGCCGCATCTGGCGATGAGTTATGCGCCGGAACCGGATCTGTTCATCCGTACCGGTGGAGAGCAGCGGATCAGCAATTTCCTGCTCTGGCAACTCGCGTATTCCGAGTTGTACTTTACCGAGGTGCTTTGGCCCGAGTTCGACTCGACTGCCTTTGACGCGGCCCTGGTCTCTTATCAGAAGCGCGAACGCCGCTTCGGGCGCACCAGCGAACAGTTGAGCGGTGTTTCTGCGGCATCACCGACCGGCTCGCGTATCGATGCTTAGGACGCGGGTGATCACCGCGATTGTCCTGTTTGCCGCCTTCTTTGGCGCGCTTTTTTACCTGCCGCCGCTGGGTTGGCTGCTCTTCGTCACCGTGGTCGCCGGCATCGCTGCCTGGGAGTGGGGGGCGCTGATGCGCCTCGGTGCAGCGGGGCAGGTTTCACTGGGAGTCCTGTTGGCCGTCCTGTGTGCAATCGTGGCGGTTCTCGAACCGGCGGCGGTCGGTCTGGGTGCCGGCTTCGACGCTGCCGCCTGGCGTCTCGGGGCCTATTTCTATTTGCCGGCGGCGGTTTTCTGGCTATTGCTGGTGCCGATCTGGCTGCAACGACGCTGGCCTCTTGCCAACCCTGTTCTCGCTCTGGCGACCGGCATGGTACTGCTCCTGCCGGTATGGCTGGCGCTGATACAATTGCGGCAAGCGGGGCCGCTGGCCCTGCTGGCGATCATGGCCATCGTCTGGCTGGCCGATATTGGCGCCTATTTTGCCGGGCGGAGCCTGGGCAAACACAAGCTGGCCCCCGGCATCAGTCCTGGCAAGACCTGGGAAGGTGCGATTGGCGGTGCAGTCGCAGTGCTCGCCTACGGTTTGCTGATGTCATCGAGAATGCCAGACGGCCTGGCGGGGAACCTGCCGCTGTTGTTGCTGGTTCTGGTGGTGTTGACGGCAATCAGCATTCTGGGAGACCTGTTCGAGTCACTGCTCAAGCGCCAGGCGGGGCTCAAGGATAGCAGCAGCATCCTGCCCGGTCACGGCGGGGTGCTCGACCGCATTGACAGTCTTACTTCGACCCTGCCGCTGGTTGCACTGGTCTGGTTGGTGACGCGGCTTTGATGGCTTCCGGGACGGCTGTGCAGCAGCTCACGATCCTCGGATCGACGGGGTCGATCGGGGTCAGCACGCTTGATGTGCTGCGCCGCCACCGGCAACACTATCGCGTCGTCGCTCTTTGTGCACACCGCCAGGCGGACCGCCTCTTCGAACAGTGCCTCGAGTTTCAGCCGTGCCATGCTGTTCTTGACGATGCGGCCCTGGCAGCCAGCCTCGGTGCGCGGCTGACTGCCGCAGGCTGTCCGACCAGGGTCGCGCATGGGCCCGAGGCGCTGATACGGATGGCGCAACTTCCCGAAGTCGATACGGTGATGGCCGCCATCGTTGGCGCAGCCGGCTTGCCGCCCACCCTGGCAGCAGCCGTCGCCGGCAAGAAAATCCTCCTGGCCAACAAGGAAGCCCTGGTCATGGCCGGCTCGGTATTCATGCGGGCCGTGCGAGAAAACGGTGCGACCCTGTTGCCGATTGACAGCGAACACAACGCCATCTTCCAGTCTCTGCCGGCCAACTATGCCGGTAATCTGGCTGCCAGTGGCGTGCAGGGGCTGTTCCTCACCGCATCGGGGGGGCCGTTTCTCGGGATGGCGACTGCCGACCTCGATGCCGTCAGCCCTGACGAAGCCTGCGCGCATCCGAACTGGGTCATGGGACGAAAGATCTCGGTCGATTGTGCGACGATGATGAACAAGGGCCTGGAGGTCATCGAAGCCCACTGGTTGTTCAATGTTCCTGCCGAACGGATTCAGGTGGTCATTCATCCACAAAGCGTGATTCATTCGCTGGTTCAATACGTCGACGGCTCGGTGATCGCCGAACTGGGAAACCCGGACATGCGCACACCGATTGCACATGCCCTGGCCTATCCGCAGCGCATCGCCGCCGGCGTCGAGCCGCTCGACCTCTGCCAGGTCGCCGCACTGCATTTCGAGAGACCCGATCTGGCGCGCTTCCCGTGTCTGGCCCTGGCTTATCGTGCGCTCAGCGAGGGTGGCAGCGCGTCGACGACGCTGAATGCCGCCAACGAAGTGGCGGTGCAGGCCTTTCTTGAACGAAAAATCGCCTTCACGGCAATTGCCCGCGTGATCGCAACGGTCATGGACCAGTTGCCGGCAGGTAAGGCGCCTGGCTCGCTGGCGGAGGTGCTGACAGCCGATCGGGTAGCGCGCGCAGCCGCTGAGCAATGGATTGCGAGAAATTCCTGATGAGTGGTTTTTTCTACTATCTGACTGCTTTTGCACTGGTGCTGGGAATCCTGGTCGTCATCCACGAGTTCGGGCACTATCTCGCTGCGCGCTGGGCCGGGGTCAAGGTCCTGCGCTTTTCGGTCGGTTTTGGCCGGCCACTCTGGTTACGGCGTTGGGGTCAGGACGGGACCGAGTGGGTGATCGCCGCCTTCCCGCTCGGCGGCTATGTCAAAATGCTTGACGAGCGCGAAGGCGAGGTGGCTGCCGAAGAACTGCACCGTAGCTTCAATCGGCAGCCGGTGCGCTGGCGGATGGTGATCGCCGCCGCCGGACCCGCGGCCAACTTCGCGCTGGCCGTTCTGATCTACTGGGGACTTTTCTGGCACGGAACGGAAGAATTCAAGCCGATTCTCGGCAATTCGGCAATCTCCAGTCCTGCTGCCGCGGCCGGGCTGCAAGACGGTGAACAGGTCCTGCGGGTGGGCGGCGAAAAGGTGCAGACCTGGCAGGAGATGCGGTGGCTTCTGCTGCAACGGGCTGCCGAGCAGGACCAGATCGACCTCGAGGTGATCAATGCGGCCAACGAAATCGCCATCCGTCGCCTGGATGTCTCGTCAGTACGCCGCTCGGGCTGGGAGGGAGACGCGCTTGACCAACTGGGCTTTGCTCTTTACCACCCGCGCTTGCCACCGGTACTCGGCAAGGTCAACGTGAACAGTGCTGCGGAAGCTGCCGGACTGCGTTCGGGAGACGAAATCCTGAGCATTGACGAGCAGGCCATCGACAGTTGGGCGGAAGTCGTGCGCGTGGTTCGCCAGTCGCCGGCAAAAACGCTGCGGGTCGAAGTGCTGCGGGATGGCGCGCAGATCGAGATGTCGGTGACACCGGTTGCCGTGGACGAGCGGGGGAGCACCATCGGTCGTATTGGTGCGGCGGTCAGCGACCACCGCCAGGCACGTGCGGCCTTGATGATCACCGTCAGTTACGGGCCCTGGCCAGCGTTTCGAAAGGCAGTCGGCGAGACCTGGGACAAATCGGTGTTTACCCTGCTGATGATCGGCAAAATGGTGACCGGGGAGGTGTCGTGGCGAAATATCAGCGGGCCGGTCACCATTGCCGACTACGCCGGCCAGTCGGCGAGACTGGGAATGGACTACTACCTCAAATTTCTCGCCCTGGTCAGCATCAGCCTCGGCGTCCTCAATCTGCTACCGATCCCGATTCTGGATGGCGGGCATTTGCTGTATTATCTCGTCGAAATCATCAAGCGTGGGCCCGTTTCCGAACGCGCCATGGAAATTGGTCAGCAAATCGGTCTGACCTTGCTGATCATGCTTATGGCGTTTGCCTTCTACAACGACATCAATCGATTACTGTTCTCCGGCTGAGCTTATGAAGAAAAACCTGCGCGCAGGTCTGTTGGCTACCCTTGTTGTCTCTGGCGCAGCGGCAGTGGAACCGTTCACGGTCAAGGACATCCGCCTCGAAGGCATTCAAAGGGTGGAGGCCGGTACGGTTTTCAGCTACCTGCCGGTCAAGGTCGGCGACACGATGACTGACGAAAAGGCCGCACAAGCCATCAAGACCTTGTTCGCCACAGGATTTTTCAAGGATGTCCGGATTGAAATCGATGGTCCGGTGCTGATCGTCGTTCTCGAGGAGCGCCCGGCCATCGCACAGATCGATTTTGTCGGTTTGAAAGAGTTCGAGAAGGATCAGCTGATCAAGGGCCTGAAGGAAGTGGGTGTCGCGGTGTCGCGGACCTTCGACCGCGCCACGCTCGAAAAGGCTGAACAGGAATTGAAACGCCAGTACCTGTCACGCGGCCGCTACGCGGCGACGATCACCACCACGATTACACCGCTGGATCGCAACCGCGTGGCGATCAATTTCAATGTCGATGAAGGCGAGACTGCCAGGATCAAGCAGATCAACATCGTCGGCGCGCAGGCCTTCCGGGAAAAAGAACTGCTTTCCGTTCTGCAGCAGAAGACGCCCAACTGGATCAGTTGGTACACCAAGAGTGACCAGTATTCGAAGCAGAAGTTATCGGCGGATCTCGAAACCTTGCGCTCGTATTACCTCGATCGCGGTTACCTGGAGTTCAGCATCGAGTCGACGCAGGTCTCGATCACTCCAGACAAAAAGGAAATCTATATCACGATCAGCATCAACGAGGGCGATCGCTACTTCGTTTCATCGGTCAAACTGGCGGGCGATCTGACGCTCTCCGACGAAGAGTTCAAGAAAGCGGTCAAGATCAAGCCGGGGGAAGTCTTTTCCCGCGAGAAAGTGAACGAGAGCACCAAAGCCATTGCCGACAAACTGGGTGCCCAAGGTTATGCGTTTGCCAATATCAATGCTGCACCGGAACTCGACAGGGAGAAGCATCTGGTCGCGTTTACGATCTTCGTCGATCCGGGGAAACGGACCTACGTGCGCAGGATCAACGTCACCGGCAACAGCAAGACGCGTGACGAAGTCATTCGTCAGGAAATGCGTCAGATGGAAGGAGCCTGGTACGACGCCGAGCGGGTGGCCGCGTCACGCGAGCGAATCGACCGAACCGGTTATTTTGGCGAGGTCAATGTGGAAACCCCACCGGTGCCCGGAACCATTGACCTGGTTGATGTGAATGTCAATGTGACCGAAAAATCGACGGGCAACATCTCGATCGGTGCCGGCTATTCGAGTGCAGAAAAGATCATCCTCTCCGGATCGATCTCGCAGTCGAACATCTTCGGCAGCGGCAAATTCCTGTCGCTGCAGGTGAACACCGGCAAACTCAACCGCACCCTGGCGATCAACTACACCAATCCCTATTTCACGGTGGATGGCATCAGCCAGGGCTTCGAACTTTACGACCGGCGGGTCAATCCGACCTCGCTGGGTTATGCCTTCCAGTCCGAGTCCATTGGTGGCGGCATCCGCTTCGGCTATCCGATCGGTGAGAAGGAAACACTGAGCTTCGGCTTGGCGATCGATCAGACGACGATCGACATCACGCCCGTCACGGCAGCCACGCCGCCCCAGTACATCAAGTTCCGGGCTGAACATGGTGACTCGAATGTCACGGTACCGGCGACCGTGACGTGGACCAGCGATACCCGGAACAGCTCGATTTATCCGACGGCTGGCGGCATCCAGCGTGCCGCTGTCGAGGTCGCCATCCCGGGCGTGGACCTGTCGTTCTATCGACTGACCTACAAGAACGAACGCTACTTTTCCCTGACCAAGGATCTGGTTCTGGCGCTGATGGGTGAGGTCGGATATGCGAATGGTTTGAGCGGACAGAGCTTGCCGTTCTACAAGAATTTCTACGCCGGCGGTATCGGGTCGGTGCGCGGCTATCAGACCGCCAGTCTCGGTCCGGTGGATCCGCTCTTTCCCGACACCTATCTTGGCGGTACCAGCAAGGCGGTGTTCAATGTCGAGTTGCTGATGCCGCTGCCGGGTTTCGACAAGTCCGTCCGCTTCGGTCCATTCTTTGACGCAGGGAACGTGTTTACCAATCACTATTCCTTCTCGAAGGAAGGCCTGGCGATGTCGGCCGGACTGACTGCGGCCTGGATCTCGCCGCTGGGACCCTTGAAATTCAGCTATGGTCAGCCGATCAACGAAGTCAGTACTGCTAAACTACAGAAGTTCCAGTTCCAGATGGGGACAACCTTTTAATCTAGGAGAATTAGCTTGAAGAAGACGATTGCCAGGCTGCTGGTTGCGTTGATGGCCTCGCTGCCGGTGACTTATGCGTCGGCGGTAGACCAGTTGAAGATCGGTTACGTCAATACCCAGCGTCTTTTCCGAGATGCACCCGCAGCCGTCAAGGCGGCCAAGAAGATCGAGCAGGAATTCTCCAAGCGTGACCAGGATTTGCAGCGCTTGGCCAAACAGGTTCAGGGCTTGCAGGAAGTGCTCGAAAAAGGCGGACTGACGATGTCGGAATCGGATCGTCGCAGCAAGGAAAAGGATCTCGGTGAATTGTCGAGGGAGTTTCAGCGCAAGCAGCGCGAGTTCCGCGAGGATCTGAACCTGCGCCAGAATGAAGAGAATGCAGCAATCATTGAAAAGGCCAACAAGGCGATCAAGCAGCTTGCCGATAACGAGAAGTACGACTTGATCGTTCAGGACGTGGTCTGGGTGAGTCCGAAGCTCGATATCACCGATAAAGTCATCAAGGCCTTGTCCGATCCCCAGCCGGCGAAGTAGCGGCGCCAATTGCTCAGTTCGATGGAGTGCCTGTGTCAGGAGGTCTGCGCCTAGACGAAATCGTCGCTCGTCTGGGAGGGATGTTGCAAGGTGACGGATCGTTGGTCGTTTCGCAAGTCGGTTCGCTGCTCTCGGCCGGGGCAGGTGAAATCGCGTTTATCGCCAGCGCGAAATACCGCGCGCAACTGCACAGGACGAAGGCCGCGGCAGTGATCGTCCCGCCGCAGTTTGCCAACGACACGACGCTGCCCCATATCGTTCATCAGAACCCCTATGCCTACTACGCGCGGGTCGTGGCGCTGCTCAATCCGGCTGTGCCAGGCCGGCCCGGTGTGCATCCCGGCGCAGTGGTCAATTCGCCCTTGCCGACATCCGTGCGCGTCGGGGCAAACGCGGTGATCGGTGACGGGGTGCGCATCGGCGAAAATGTTACTTTATATCCGGGATGTGTGATTGGTGATGGGGTCGCTATTGGCGACGATTCGGTCCTCTACGCGAATGTGGTCGTGTATGACCGCTGCGTGATCGGCCGGCGCGCCGTCATCCATGCTGGCGCAGTGATCGGTGCTGATGGCTTCGGTTTTGCCAAGGATGGCCAGCACTGGGTCAAAATCCAGCAAATCGGCCGCGTGGTGATCGGTGACGACGTCGAGATCGGTGCCAATACCTCGATCGATCGCGGTGCCCTCGAAGATACCGTGATCGGCAACGGCGTCAAGCTCGACAACCAGATTCAGGTCGCCCACAACGTCAGCATTGGCGACCATACCGCGATGGCCGGCTGTGTCGGCATTGCCGGCAGCGCCAGGATCGGTCGTCGATGCACCGTCGGGGGAGCGGCAATGATCAGTGGCCACCTGGAAATTGCCGACGATGTGCATGTCTCGGCCGGTACCCTGGTTGCCAGGAGCCTCAGCCGACCTGGCGCCTATACCGGCATCTTTCCGCTCGCACCACACCACGAGTGGTTACACAACGCGGCACAGATCAAGCGTCTGGCGAAACTTGCCGAGCGCGTTGCCGAACTCGAGAAGACACTCGAACTGATGGGGAAAACGTCTTGAACGCAATGGACATATACGAGATCATCGAGCAA
>DIME01000127.1:7991-17183 GCA_002425405.1 Candidatus Accumulibacter vicinus | reverse complement strand
CCCGGAAAATCCATCCACGCCTACAAGAACGTGAGCATCAACGAACCGTTTTTTGCGGGTCACTTCCCGCATTATCCAGTGATGCCCGGCGTTCTGATCATGGAAGCTCTGGCGCAGGCGGCCGGTATCCTGTCGTTCAAGACGCTCGGCGAAAAGCCCGACATGACCTCGCTGTTCTACTTCGTCGGCATCGACAAGGCGCGTTTCAAGAAGACCGTGGCAGCCGGCGACCAGTTGCATCTGCATGTGGCTATCCAGCGTCAGTTTCGCAACATCTGGAAATTCAGGGCAGAGGCGCGTGTGGACGGCGAGGTCGTGGCAGACGCCGAGTTGATGTGCGCCAAAAGCAACCTGGTCAAGGCCACGGGATGAGTGCGGCCATGATCCATCCCAGTGCCATCATCGAGGCTGGCGCGCAACTCGGTAGCAACGTTTCTGTCGGTGCCTTTTCGATCATCGGCAAGCATGTCGAGATCGGTGACAATACCGTGATCGGCCCACATGTGGTCATTTCGGGTCGGACGCGCATCGGTTGTGACAACCACATCTATCAATTTTCCTCGCTGGGCGGACCTCCTCAGGACAAGAAACACGCGGGTGAGCCGACGTGTCTGGAGATCGGAGACCGCAACACGATTCGCGAGTTCTGCACCTTCAATCTGGGCACCGCCCTTGATGCGGGTGTCACCCGCATGGGCGACGACAACTGGATCATGGCCTATGTGCACATCGCGCATGATTGCCAGGTCGGCAACCGTACCGTGTTTGCCAACAATGCGCAGCTGGCTGGCCATGTGCACATTGGCGACTGGGTGATTCTCGGCGGTTTTTCCGGCGTCCACCAATTCTGCCGCATCGGCGCGCATGCCATGACCGCTGCCGGGACGGTGACCGTGCAGGACATCCCGCCCTTCGTGATGGCTGCCGGCAACACCGCCAGCCCTTTCGGCATCAATGCCGAGGGCTTGAAGCGCCGGGGTTTTTCGCCAGAGGCGATGCTGGCCCTGAAACGTGCCTACCGCACGCTCTACAAATCCGGACTGATGCTCGAAGAAGCGCGCGCCAGGCTCATCGAGGATGCCATCGTACACCCCGAAATCCAGCCGCTGATCGACTTCCTGGCGGTATCGAAGCGCGGCATCATCAGATGACCGCAGGGGTGCTGCGGATTGCCATGGTGGCTGGCGAAGCCTCGGGCGATCTGCTCGCCAGCCAGCTCATCGAGGCCCTGCAGGCCCGATTGCCAAACGCCGTGTTCTATGGTGTCGGAGGCCCGAAAATGCTCGGGCTGGGTTTTGATGCCTGGCATCCGCTCGAGAAACTCTCGGTGCGCGGTTATGTCGAGGTGCTCAGGCATTACCGTGAAATTGCCGCTATTCGCGCGGACCTCAAACGTCGCCTGCTGGCTGATCCGCCCGATGTGTTCATCGGCGTTGATGCCCCGGATTTCAATCTGGGACTGGAGAAGGCACTCAAACAGCGCGGCATTGCGACCATTCACTACGTCAGTCCGTCGATCTGGGCCTGGCGCGGCGGACGCATCCACAAGATTGGCGCGGCGGTGGCGCGAGTGCTGGCGCTGTTTCCCTTTGAACCGGAGATTTACCAGAAGCAAGGAATTCCGGTCAGCTACGTTGGCCATCCACTGGCCGACATGCTGCCGGTCGAAGATGAGCGCGATCGCGCGCGCACGCTGCTTGGTCTGCCTTTGCTGGCTGCCGTTTTTGCGCTCCTGCCGGGCAGCCGGCAATCCGAGTTGCAGTACATGGCCGATACTTTCATCCAAACCGCACTCCGGATCCACGCCGAGATCCCGGATGCGCTGTTTCTCGTGCCGCTGGCGACGCGCGAGACGCGCCGGCTCTTCGAAGCCGCGCTACATCGCTGCCAGGCTCAGGAACGACCGATTCGCCTGCTGTTCGGACATGCGCATCAGGCGATGATGGCCGCCGACGTCGTTCTGGTCGCGAGCGGCACCGCCACCCTCGAGGCGGCACTGCTCAAGCGGCCGATGGTCATCGCCTATAAGATGGCACCGCTGTCCTGGTGGCTGATGCAGCGCATCGGCGGTTATCTGCCCTATTGTGGCTTGCCGAATGTGCTGGCCGGTCGCTTCATCGTTCCCGAGTTCATCCAGGACGATGCGACTCCCGACAATCTCGCGCAGGCGCTGCTCAATCTCTACGCCGACAAGACTGTGTGCGATGGGCTCAAGGCGCAGTTTCGAGCGCTGCATCTGCAACTGCGCCAGAATGCTGCCGAAAAGGCCGCACTGGCGGTGATCGGCTGCCTGCCGCCGTTATTGAGCAAGCATGCTGCTGCAAGTTGAAGGCCTGGTCTGCGGAGTTGACGAGTCCGGCCGTGGCCCGCTCGCCGGGCCGGTGCTGGCCGCCGCCGTGATCCTCGACCCGACGCGGCCGATTGCCGGCCTCAATGACTCGAAAAAGCTTTCCGCCCGGCAGCGCGCGGCACTGGCCGAAGAGATTGGCGCCAAGGCGCTGGCCTGGGCCGTTGCTGCCGCGAACGTCGAGGAAATCGACCGCATCAACATCCTGCAGGCCAGCCTGCTGGCCATGCAACGCGCCGTCAGCGCACTCGCCGCACGGTACCAGATTGCGCCGGTCCGGGTGATGGTCGACGGCAATCGTTGCCCGCAGTTGCCGTACCCCGTTGAGGCCATCGTCGGTGGCGACGGCAAGATCGCGGCCATTGCCGCAGCGTCGATCCTGGCCAAGACCGTACGCGATGCCGGCATGCGCGAGCTGCACACACTGTATCCACAGTACGGATTTGACCGGCACATGGGTTATCCCACCGCCCTGCATCTGGCGGCGCTGCGTGAACACGGTGTGAGCCCCGAGCATCGCCGCAGCTTCGGGCCGGTGGCGCGCCTCGGAACGCCGTGAGACGCATCGTCGCACGGAGCAATCCGCATTACCAGGCGCTCAAGAAACTCTGCGAGAGTGGCCGTGGGCGACGCAAGAGTGGTCGTGTGCTGCTTGACGGCATGCATCTGATCGAAACCTATGGCTGCCACTATGGCATTCCGGAAGAAATTCTGGTCAGCGACAGCGGCGCCGGTCGGCCGGAGATTGCCAGATACCTGGAACGAGGCCGCTCTGCGCAGACGGTCACTTTGCTTTCCGACGCGCTGTTTGGCGAACTGGCGACGGTCGACACCCCGAGCGGCATCATGGCCATCGTTCCGCTCCCTGTCGCAGCGCGCAAGCTCGACCACGCTGCCGATACGGTGTTGCTCGATGGCGTTCAGGATCCCGGCAATGTCGGCTCGATCCTGCGCAGCGCCGCCGCCGCGGGTTTTCGCCAGATCCTGCTGTCGATCGACTGCGCACAGGCCTGGTCGCCGAAGACGCTGCGTGCCGCGATGGGCGCACATTTTCAGCTCGACATTCACGAAGACAGCGACCTTCCCGAGTTCCTCGCGGCCTATCGCGGGCAATCCGTGGCCACCACGCTCGCTGCGTCGGTCAGTCTGTATTCGGTCAGTCTGCAGGGATCGCTGGCCTGGGTCTTTGGCAGCGAGGGTCTGGGCATCAGGCCTGCCGTGCTGGCTGCGACTGACCAGCAATTGCATATCCCGATGCCCGGTGCCACCGAGTCACTGAACGTCGCCGCTGCCGCCGCCATCTGCCTGTTCGAGACGCTGCGCTATCGTAGGGTGGAAGTCTCCCGATGAGGCGTTCCGCCTTCTCCACCCGAGCAAGACCTTCATCCTGCCGCCGCAGCATACGATGTCGCACATACTCATGAGTTTCATGATCGGGAGTGCCTGGAAAAGTCATGACCGTTAGTCGGTCGTCACCTCCTCGGTGCGCACGAGAAAGCTCCTGAGGACGCTCGGTCCGAAGGTCGTAACCATCGCCACATCAGCCGCGTCGCGGCCGCGCGCGATCAGGATGCGACCGATGCGAGGAACGTTGTTGCGCGCATCGAAGGTGTACCAGCGACCGCCGAGGTACACGTCGAACCAACCCGAAAAGTCCATTGGCCCCGGCACCGGCGTGATGCCGATGTCGCCCAGATAGCCGGTGCAGTAGCGGGCCGGTATGTTCATGCAGCGGCAGAAGGTGATGGCCAGATGAGCGTAGTCGCGGCAAACGCCGACGCGCTCGTTGTACACCTCCCAGGCCGTCTTGGTCGGGCGTGCGAACTCGTAACCGAAGCGGATGTGCTGGTGCACGAAATCGCAGATCGCCTGCACGCGTGCCCAACCGGGTGGCGTCTGTCCGAATAGACGCCATGCCTCGGCGGACAGTCGATCGGTTTCGCAATAGCGACTGCCCAGCAGAAAGACCAGCGTCTCTTCCGGCAGATCCTGGAGGGCGATCTGCGGCGCCCCCGGCGCCTGGTCGTCCACGAGACCGGAGTCGCGAACGAGACCGTCGGCGTAGAGGCGGATGTCGCCGCGCGGTGCGATGATTCGGCTACACCAGTTGCCGAAGCCGTCGCGGTAGGCAACCAGAGGGACGGCCGGCTCCGTCAGCAGGTGATCAGGCAGCAGGACGTCATTCATTCGCGAGTAATGGATGTTGAGCGTCAGGATCATCGGTGTCGGCTGCGGGCATTCATAGACGATTTCATAGCCGATGCGGATTTTCATTTGAGGCTCCTTGCGGTGGGCAATTTCATGGAGAAGGGATGACGGAGGAGGGCGCGTGCCGCCTGCAGCGTCGTGACGACGGTCGTGCACAACTTCCGCCAGCCACCGCGGTTGCGCCAGTACGAACGCCTGCTCGAGTTCTATGCCGACATACTGGCCGGCTGGAAAGCAGCGGCGCAGCGCCGAGATCAGTCCGTCGTTCTTTCCCTGGTAGGGATAGTTCGGCGCAGGCGCAGTTCGGGTGCCTGTTCGGCGAATGCCGACTTCCAGCGTGCGGCCGCCTGCACCTCCCCCGGGCGTGCCGGGTCGTACAGCAGGCCGACGTCGGCGCCACGGATCTTGCCGTCGAGAATCGGGGTGAAGCTGTGCGGACTGACCGTCGACAGATGAGGTCGATCGGCATACCCACCGAGAGATTGCTGCGCATCGTCGAGTCGAACGATGCCAGAATGCATTTCACGGCGTCGGCAAGTTTTGTCGAACCTGGACGGTGGTGTCTGATTTCACCTTGCAGCCGGGCCCCGAGGCAATGCATCCAGACGACCCCGGACTCGACATCTTTGGCATTCGCGCAACGCGGACAGGCCTAGCGGAGGCTGCTTCGCCTCTCTGCCCCGGAGAAGGAAACAGCCGCCATGGCGGCTGTTTCCTGCCCGAAGCGGATGGCGAGTCGTGCGCATCGGTTCACGCCTTGACGGCATCCTTGACGGCGGCGGTTGCATCCTTGACGTTTTCCTTCAGGTCGCCGAGACGCTCCTGCACCTTGCCTTCGGCCTGATTCTTCAGGCCCTTTGCCTGCTGCTCGGTGCTACCGGTCAATTTCCCGAATTCTTCCTGAACTTTTCCAGTGAGGTCTTTTACGGCGCCCTTGACTTGATCCTTGTTCATCTTGATCTCCTGATTGCTGATGAGTACTTCTGATATACGAGTCCAATTCGACCCGCTCTGTGAATCACGCAATCCGTTGCTCGTGACCACATGCAAAGCTTAGTCCCAGCCGGAGATCGGCTCTGTACGCTGGCCAACATACGATCCTACGATATTGGGTGCTCCCGGCCGGCGCGCGTACACTCTGCCCCAGCTGCATGCAGCCGTCCGTGCGCCAGCGCACAGACCAGCGGCGGAGCAATCGGTATCTTTCTCTGGCACCCCGTAGCGGCCCCTGCCGGTTCAGATGGTGGGAGGTCGTGCGCCTGCTGCGCCTGCGCATCCGGCCGGTACCGCCGTCCGAAGGATTGGTGCAGGCCCCACAAGAGACGTCGGTCATGCCCGAAGAAGAAAACAATTCCATGCCTGCCGGCGGCGTCACCACCCGGAAGGCGACCCGCAGGATCGCCGCGACGCTGCTGATGCTCTTCCGGTCCGCCCGGCTGGCCTATCGACCACAGCCGCCGAGGAACTCGGCGGGCCTTGAACCCCGGCAGTTGCTGGCCATCCAGGAGGCCGTCAACCGACAACTGCAGCAGGCCAACGCAACCTTGCGCGACAGCGAGGAAAAGCTGGCGGTGACGCTCAATTCGATCGGCGACGCGGTGATCGCGACCGACCACCTGGCGCGTGTCACGCGCCTGAATCCCGTGGCCGAGAAACTCACCGGCTGGACACAGTCGGCCGCCGCCGGCCGTCCGGTGGGCGAGGTCTTTTGCATCATCAACAAGGAAACCCGCCTGCCGGGCACCATCCCGGTGATGGAAACCCTGGCACGTGGGACGATCCAGGGCCTGGCCAACCACACCGTATTGATTGCCGCCGACGGTAGCGAATGCGATATCGCCGACAGTTGCGCCCCGATTCGCGACCGCGACGGCCGGGTGGTCGGCGCCGTACTGGTGTTCCGCGATGTCAGCAAGGACTACGCAGCGCAGCAAGCCTTGCGCGATAGTGCCGCGCTGGTGGCCGCGATTCTCAATACCGTGGTCGACGGCATCATCACGCTGCATGCCCACGGCGGCATCGTCGAGACCGTCAACCCGGCCGCCGAACAGATGTTCGGCTACAGCGCAGCCGATCTCATCGGGCAGGACATCGGGATGCTGATACCCGAGCTTGCCGGGGGTCAGCAGCAAACTTCCCTGGAAGATTACCTGGCGAGCGATGCCGCGCGCGCCATCGGGCGTGGACGCGAGGTGATCGGCAGGCGCAAGGATGGCAGCCTCTTTCCACTCGAGATTGCGGCCAGCGAAATGTGGCTGGGGGGTCAGCGTTACTTCACCGGCATCCTGCGCGACATGACGGCGCGCAAGCAGGCCGAAGCGGCCCTGCTGAAGGCCGGTGCCCTGCAGAGGGCGATTTCGAACAGCGCCAATTATTCGAGCATCGCCACCGACGCCCGCGGCGTCATCCAGATCTTCAGCGTCGGTGCCGAACGCATGCTGGGCTATGCGGCCGCCGACGTGATCAACCGGATCACGCCCGCCGACATTTCCGATCCACAGGAGCTGATCGCCCGTGCCAAGGTGCTCAGCGGCGAGTTCGCCACACCGATCGCGCCGGGCTTCGAAGCCCTGGTATTCAAGGCCTCGCGCGGCATCGGCGATGTCTACGAACTGACCTATATCCGCAAGGACGGCAGCCGCCTGCCGGCGGAAGTGTCGGTGACCGCACTGCGCGACCCGCAGGGCGCGACCATCGGCTACCTGCTGATCGGCACCGACAACACCGAGCGCAAACGCGTCGAAGCCGAGCGCGCGCTGCTCGACCAGGTCCTGCAGGACAAGAACGCCGAACTGGAGAGCGCCCGGTGTGTGGCCGAGAGAGCCAGCCTGGCGAAATCCGAATTTCTGTCGAGCATGAGCCATGAGTTGCGCACGCCGCTGAGCGCGATCCTCGGTTTTGCGCAGCTCATCGAGTCCGGAGCACCGCAGCCGACGTTCCTGCAGAAGCGCAGCATCGACCAGATTCTCAAGGCGGGCTGGTACCTGCTGGAGCTGATCAACGAAATTCTCGACCTGGCGCTGATCGAGTCCGGCAAGCTGTCGCTGTCGGTGGAGCCGGTGTCGCTGAGCGAAGTGATGTACGAGTGCGAGGCGATGGTCGAAGCGCAGGCACAAAGGCGTGGCATCGGCGTGGTCTTTCCCAGTCTGGCGATCCCCCTCTTTGTCAACGCCGACCGGACACGGGTCAAGCAGGTGCTGATCAACCTGCTTTCCAATGCGATCAAGTACAACCGCATGGGTGGAACAGTCACTGTCGAGTGTACCCCGAAACTCCCGGAGTCGATTCGCGTCAGCGTCCGCGACACCGGCGCAGGACTGACGCCGGGCCAGTTGGCGCAGCTTTTCCAGCCCTTCAATCGCCTTGGGCAAAAGGCCAATGACGAGGAAGGCACGGGCATCGGCCTGGTGGTGTGCAAGCGGCTGGTCGAATTGATGGGGGGGGTCATCGGAGTGGAAAGCACCGTCGGCGAGGGCTGCGTGTTCTGGATCGAACTCGATCTGGCCAGCGCCGCGCAGACTGCCACGCAGGTGCTCGAGCCCGCGCCGCTGCTTCAGGCAAAGATTGGTGGCGATGCGGCCCTGCACACCGTACTCTACGTCGAGGACAACCCGGCAAACCTGATGCTGGTCGAGGATCTGGTGGCGCGCCGGCCCGATATCCGCTTGTTGAGTGCCAGGGACGGCAAGCGCGGTATCGAGATCGCGCGTGCTTCGCTGCCGGACGTCATCCTGATGGACATCAACCTGCCGGGGATCAGCGGTGTTCGGGCGCTCAGAATCCTCGCCGAAGATCCGGCAACAGCGCATATTCCGGTGGTCGCGCTGAGTGCCAATGCCATTCCCCGCGATATCGAGAAGGGACTGGAGGCCGGATTCTTTCGCTACCTCACCAAACCGATCAAGGTCAATGAGTTCATGGAGACCCTCGACGTGGCGCTCAAGTTTGCTCAGGCGGAGCTGGCCCGCGCAGCACGAGAGGCACCGGCATGATCATCAGTTGCTCCGAGATTCTCGACGCCAGCATTTTGATCGTCGACGATCAGCAGTCCAACGTGCTTCTGCTCGAACAATTGCTGAGCGAAACCGGCTACCGCTGCGTCGTGTCGACGATGAATCCGCACGAGGTCTGTGCCCTGCATCGCAAGCACCACTACGACCTGATCCTGCTCGACCTGCAGATGCCCGGCATGGATGGATTCGAGGTGATGGAAGGTCTCAAGACCAACGCGGCCGACGCCTACCTGCCGGTGCTGGTGATTACCGCCCAGCCGGGCCACAAGCTGCGCGCCCTGCAGGCCGGCGCCAAGGATTTCGTCAGCAAACCCTTCGATCTGGTCGAAGTCCGCACCCGCATCCACAACCTGCTGGAAGTGCGCCTGTTGTACAGGAAACTCGAGGACTACAACCAGGTGCTCGAACAGACGGTGCAGGAGCGTACTGCTGAGCTGCGCGAAAGCGAAGCGCGCTATCGCAGCCTGACCGAGCTGGCTTCGGACTGGTACTGGGAGCAGGACGAGGAGATGAACTTTACCAAGGTCTCCGGGCCGGTCCTCGAGATGCTCGGAATCCGCGTCGGCCCGCTGCTTGGCGATACCGCCGAGGTGCCGCCCGCCGGCTGGAACGAGGCCGAACGGG
>DIME01000127.1:4774-7678 GCA_002425405.1 Candidatus Accumulibacter vicinus | reverse complement strand
GATGGCACGCAACAACAGTTTCGGGTGAGCGGCGAGCCGATGTTCAACCGCTCGTGCCGCTTCATCGGTTACCGGGGAATCGGCGTCGAAGTGACCCCAGGGAACTAGCATCCACAGCCAGAGACGCCAGCCGTGTCCATCCACCCTAGTCCGAGCCAGAACCATCTTCTCGCAGCGCTACCGACAGCCGAGTTCGAACGTCTGGCGGCGCATCTGGAACTCGTGCCGATGCGGCTCGGCAACATGCTCTACGAACCCGGCGGGCAGTTGTCCTACGCCTATTTTCCGACCACGGCGATCATTTCGCTGCACTACGTCATGGCGTCGGGCGCGTCGGCCGAATCCGCCGGGGTCGGCAACGAAGGGGTGGTCGGCATTTCGCTGTTCATGGGCGGGAACACTACGCCCAGTTCTGCGGTGGTGCAGACGGCCGGCCATGCGTACCGGTTGGGCCGCCGCCTGTTGCAACAGGAATTCAACCGCGGCGAACTGCTGCAGCGCCTGTTGCTCCGCTACACACAGGCGCTGATGACCGAGATGGCCCAGACGGCGGCGTGCAACCGTCATCACTCGGTCGAGCAGCAACTCTGCCGCTGGCTGCTGCTGACACTCGATCGCCTGCCGACCGGGGAACTGGTGATGACGCATGAACTGGTGGCCAGCATGCTCGGCGTGCGCCGCGAAACCATTACCGATGTCGCCGGAGAACTGCAGCGCGCCGGCTGCATCCGCTACCGGCGCGGCCACATTGCCATACTTGATCGCCATGGACTGGAAACGCGCGCCTGCGAGTGCTACGCCGTGGTCAGGAAGGAACTGCGGCGCCTGTTGTCGGATGTGCGGTATCGCCAGAGCACGGACTGACGCTATCCGTCAGAGGCGCCCGGTTTTCGCCAGTGGGGTTGGGCCGGTCTCCTGCCTCTGCACTGGCGGGCGGCGCCACGCCAGGCGCAAAGGCGCTAGATCTTGCCCAACACCAGCAGGATGATCAGAATCAGCACCACCAGGCCAAGGCCGCCGCTGGGAGCATAGCCCCAGCCGCGGCTGTGCGGCCAACTCGGAATCGCGCCGATCAGCAGCAGCACCAGAACGATCAGCAGAATTGTTCCCAATGACATTTGATTTCTCCCAACACTGAATGAGCAGAGCAGCCGTGGCTGTGGTCCGCTCATCAATATTGCCCAATAGGGCGCCCAGGTTCTGTACGCTGGCGCACGCCGAGGTCAGTTTCGGATGCGCCCTGGCAATCTCTTGTGCGGCAGGCGTCGCTTCGCGGGGTGGCGGGCAGAAGCGCGGCAAGACGGGCGCGAGTGTGCGCTGGCGTACCGACCGGTGGCTGCCGGCAGCGCACGATGCGCAGCAGAGAACGCTCTGCTGCTTGCTCCCTACCCAGGAAAAACCGGGGCGTCGGAGCAAGCGCCGCCAAGCCGTTCTCGATCGTGGTACGGTGCGCCGGTGATTCCGGCCGCCCCCCATTTCGTTCACTCACTCGCAGCAGGAGACATGATGACCACCGAACTGACCGCCAGGCCTGGAAGCATCGAAGGCACCAAGAACAAGCTCGTGACGGATCTCAAGGGCGTCGTAGACGATGCCGACCACCTCCTGAAGGAAGTCGCCAGCTCGACCGCCGCGGAGTTCTCTGCGGCGCGATCGAGCATCGGCGCCAGGCTGGCCGACGCCAGATATCGGATCGACGATGCCTGTGCCGCGATGACCGACAGGGCCAGAGTCGTTGCCGACGTCACGCAGGAGTACGTGCAGGAGAACCCGTGGAAAGTGCTGGGGGTAACGGCGGCGGTAGCACTTCTCGTCGGCGTCCTGCTCAGCCGCCGCTGAGCCGGGAGGGCATGCACTTAGAGTCGAATCCGACATCAACTTCAGGAGGTTTTCACCGATGAACGGCTATCATGGCTTGCTTCCACCAGCCGCCCTGTTCACCACTGTCGCGGTCGCCGTGGCTGTCTCGCTCAGGCTTGCGCGTGGCAACCGGCGGCCGGAAGCGCAAGACAACTCAGAACTGTACGGCTGGGAAGACGAATGTGGACGCCCGGCGTCGAGGGACAAATCGTACATTCCATCAATACCTGTTCACCGAGAAGCTGATTGCCGATCAGTGAGACTGTCGTCCCCGGTCGTCGCAGAGGTTCTGTCGCCGCTGAAATGACTCACCAAGTGCACCCCGGGTCATGTCCATGAGCGATCCTGCCACCCAGGTGCTGCTCGTCGAGAGCGATACCGCCGATGCCGTACTGATCCAGGCGTCGCTTGCCGGCACGGGCGAAACCTCGTTTTGCGTCGAGCGCGTGACCAGCCTCGCCAGCGCGCTTGCGCGACTGGGCAGCGAGCGATTCGATGTCATCCTGCTCGACCTGACGCTATCGGACAGCCAGGGCATCGGGACCTTCGAGCAGGTCTTCGCGGTGGCACCACAGGCCCTGATCGTCGTGCTCAGCCTGGCCAGCGATGAGCAGACCGCGCGCCAGGCGGTCCAGCGCGGCGCCAGTGATTACCTGGTGAAAGGGCATGTCGACGGCCACTGGCTGCCACGCGCCCTGCGTTACCTGATCGAGCGCCAGGCCGCCCATGACGAACTGCGGGGCAGCGAGGCACGTTTCCGTGCGATCAGCGATGCTTCGCCGCTGGGCATCTTCGTCTCCGATGCGCAGGGGGGTTGCATCTATACCAACGCGGCGTATCACAAGATCTCCGGGCTGAGCTTCGACGAGACGCTCGGTACCCGCTGGAGCCGGGCCATTCACCCGGACGATCGGCAGCGCGTGCTGGCCGAGTGGGGCGAAGCCGTGCGCGGCCTGGCGCCGTTCCAGACCGAGTTCCGCTTCCTGCAGTCCGACCAGAGCATCGTCTGGACGCGCGTCAATAGCGGTGCGATGAGCGACGGGA
>DIME01000127.1:0-4419 GCA_002425405.1 Candidatus Accumulibacter vicinus | reverse complement strand
GCGGAAGACCGGCTGTTCGAGGAGCGGGAGCGGGCACAGGTGACGCTCAACTCGATCGGGGACGCGGTGCTGTGTACCGATCTCGCGGGCAACGTCAGCTATCTGAATCTGGTCGCCGAGGCGATGACCGGCTGGTCGTACAAGGAAGCCCTGGGCCGGCCGCTGGCGGAGGTGTTCCGGATCATCGACGGCAACACACGCGAGCCGGCGGCAAGTCCCGCCGAGCGTGCGATCCGGCAGAACCGGACTGTCGGACTGGCGGCGGATTGCCTGCTCATCCGCCGTGACGGCTTGGAGTTGGCGATCGAGGATTCCGCCGCCCCGATCCACAACCGTGACGGCCGCGTCGCCGGCGCGGTACTGGTCTTCCACGACGTCAGCGAATCACGGGCGATGGTGCTGAAGATGGCCCACCTGGCACAGCACGACTTCCTCACCGGCCTGCCGAATCGGGCGTTGCTGACCGAACGTCTGGCGCAGGCGATCGGGCTGGCACAGCGACGGCACAAGCAGGTGGGGCTGGTCTTTCTCGACCTGGACTATTTCAAGAACATCAACGACTCGCTGGGACACGCCATCGGCGACCAGGTGCTGCAGTCGGCGGCCGCGCGCCTGACTGCGGCGGTGCGCGCCAGCGACACGGTCTGCCGGCAGGGTGGTGACGAATTCGTGCTCCTCCTGGCCGAAATCGAGCAGCCGCTGGATGCGGCGCTGGTCGCCGAGAAACTGCTCGAAGCCTTTGCCGCGCCGCATCTCATCGGCAAACACGAACTGCACGTCACCCTGAGCATCGGCATCAGCGTCTATCCCGCCGACGGCAACAACGTCGACAGCGTGCTGCAGAACGCCGACACCGCGATGTATCACGCCAAGGCCTGCGGTCGCAACAACTACCAGTTCTTCAGACCGGATATGAACACGCGCGCCGTGCGTCGGCAGTTCCTCGAAAGTGGCCTGCGGCGGGCCCTCAAGCAGGGCGAGTTTCGCCTGCACTATCAGCCACAGATCGATCTTGCTTCAGGTGCGATGAACGGTGCCGAGGCGCTCGTCCGCTGGCTGGATCCGGAACTCGGAGTCGTCTGCCCGGAGCAGTTCGTGCCGGTCGCGGAGGAGTGCGGTCTGATCGTGCCGATCGGCCGCTGGGTGTTGCGCGAGGCCTGCCGACAGACCCGCTGCTGGCTCGATGCGGGTCTGCGCGTCGTGCCGGTGGCGGTCAACATCTCGGCCGTGGAATTCAGGCAGAAGGGCTTTCTCCAGGGGGTGGCGATGATTCTCGAAGAAACCGGTCTGGACCCCCGCTATCTCGAACTGGAACTGACCGAAAGCATTCTCATGCAGAACGCCGAGTGCTCGACATCGGTGCTCGAAGGACTCAAGGCGATGGGCGTGCAACTGGCGATCGATGACTTCGGTACCGGCTACTCGAGCCTGAGCTATCTCCAGCGCTTCCCGATCGATACCCTGAAAATCGACCGCTCATTCGTGCGCGATATCACCATTGACGCCGATGACGCCACCATCGTCAGTGCGGTGATCGGCATGGGAAGGAACCTCAAGCAACGGGTGATTGCCGAAGGCGTCGAAACCCGCGAGCAACTGGCTTTCCTGCGCAGCCGGCAGTGCGACGAGGGGCAGGGCTTCCTGTTCAGTCACCCCCTGTCGCTGGCGGACTTCGCTGACTTGCTGGCCCGCGGCGATGTGGCCGGTATGTGCGCCAGGTGACAGTGTCGGCGCTCGTTCTCGTGCAGACTGTTGGTTGGCCTTCGGACTGCGGCCGCCGCTGAACGGGCGTTCAGTGTCGTCGACCCGCAACGGCGAATCCCTGTTTTCATTCCTCAAAGGAGCAACATCATGCTTGCAGTCAGTCCCGAACTGATCAACTCGATCGAGATCAACCCCAAGGCCTTCATGACCCTTTCGAAAATCGCCTTCTCAAGTGTCGAGCGCCTCGCCACCCTGAACCTCAACGCCACGTGCATTGCCCTGGGGGTCGGCATCCCTTCCTCCGGTTCGCTGTTGAAGATCTCCGACAGCAAGCCGCAGGGTCTGTCCGGCGCCACCGCGGAAACCGTCGCCAACAACGCCGCCGCCTACCTCAAGGGCGTGCAGGAAATCGCCGCCGAAACCCGGAGGGAAGTGACCGCGCTGATCAGCTCCTACTTCCCTGCGCAAGGGCTGGGTGCCAACCCCAGCGCCGGCCGGCTCCAGGGCTTCGAACAGTTCAAGAGCTTTGCGCAGCAGGTGACCGACATGACGACCGCCAACAGCAAGGTGGTTGGCGAGGCGACGGCGCGCATCGCCGATTCGACAGCGTCTCTGGTGCAGAAGGGTTCCTGATCGCCCCCATCGTCGCGTTGCGCAGTGAGTCCCGCCAGCCGGGGCTTTTTTCTGCAAACTCCTTGACTGCGGTGCCGTTTTCTTCGCTCGACTGAGCGATCTGCTCGACACGGGCGGCCAGCCAGAGGTTGCACGATCGAGCGGATGATCAGCAGTGCAACACAAAGCAGGGCAAGTGCGGCGACGATGGCGATAATGCCAATCTTGCGCAGCGTCGACGAACTCGCCGCATCGAACTCCCGGTCGGCTGCTGTGGCTTCCGCCGACATCGAATTCGCCACTTTGTCCAGATGGACGCGAATCTCGCGGACTTCCCGGTCGGCCAGTTCGTCGATCTGGCCGATTTCCTGGTCCACCCGATTCCGGTCGTTGAGTGCGGAGAGCAATTTCTTCTCGAAGATTTTTCGAGGAAGTCCATCCGGATGACCGTGCGCGCGTCATCAAGGGCTCGCGCTGCCCGACCATCCTGATGGGTGGCCTTGCGACGCACTTCGGCGCGCGCATCTGGCGGTCGCTCGCGGCCGACGGCTGGGCTGCCGATGCCCTGCAGATCGTCGAGCAGGGCGGGTCGTGAGACGGCGGCACGGGCGCCGCGTAAGGTCGCCGGCAGGTTGGACAGGCGCGAGGTGGCCGGCCGTCGAGGGGGTCCCGGCCCGGCTTCGCAAGTCTCTGTGCGGCACCGTACAGATTGTCGAAGCGGTTCCGCCTATTGTGATCGAATGGTGTTGACCTGGAATGAAGGTTGCCACCTAGCCTGCCTCGCTGTCGTGCCCGCCACCATGGGCCAGTAGCGCCGGCCGCCGGCAGTTCCTTCCCGGCACGCCGGAATCGGCCAATCTCATCATGCTTACCTCAGGAGAACCATCCATGAACGCAATCAGCAGGTATCTTTCCGCAACTTTTCTCGCCGTGACGCTGCTCACCTCGGTTGCCTGCTCATCGACGCCGAAGCAGGAAGGCACCGGCGAGTACTTTGACGACAGCGTCATCACCACCAAGGTCAAGACGGCGATTTTCAATGAGCCGATGCTGAAGTCCACCGAAATCAACGTTGAAACCTTCAAGGGCGTGGTGCAACTGAGCGGTTTCGTCAGTTCGCAATCGGCGGCGAACAAGGCGGTCGAAGTCGTGCGCGGTGTCGGTGGCGTGAAATCCGTGAAGAACGACATGCGGATCAAGTGAGCACCGGCGGATTGCCGCTGCCAGCGGGCGACGCGTTCGCCGGCAGCGGCGCAGCGGTCATTCTTCGTACGCCATCATCGCCGGCATGTTTGCCGTCATCTACAAGACCCTGCCGGATGCGCCGCTGTCCTGGCGCGACGTCTGGATCGGCGCCGCGTTTACGGCCGGCCTGTTCGTCTTTGGAAAGTTTGCGATCGGCCTGTATCTGGGCAACAGCGGCGTGGCATCGAGCTTCGGTGCCGCCGGATCGCTGATTGCCCTGCTGCTCTGGGTGTATTACTCGGCACGGATCTTCTTCCTGGGTGCCGAGTTTACCCGCCAGTACGCCCTGGGGTTTGGCAGCCTGCATCTTCGGAAGCTGTGCGCCGATGACCTGGCTTGCCGCGATGCCTGTCCCGGGGTCGATTGAACGCTCGCCGATCATGGAAGGGGTACTGAATTGAACGCCGGCAGCAAGCTCAGCAGATACCTGCATCAATTGGCGACACGTTGGCGTGGTGGCGGCTGGCCACTTCCTTCAAGCGACGGCGAAGCGCCGTTGCGAGCGGAGTTGTTCAGCGCCGATCAGATGGAGCAGCACGGCAGGATTCTCGCCGCGGCACACGATCTTGCCGAGATCTACGCCGCGGATCTGTTGCTGGCGCGCCTGGCTGCCAACGAAAGCGCCCTGGTCGGGGTGTGCAGGCGGATGACCGCGGCGGTCACCGAGAACTGCCGAATCACTCCGGCCGCGGAATGGCTGCTCGACAATTTTTACCTCATCGAAGAGCAGATCAGCACCGCCAAGCGGCACCTGCCCAAGGGCTACAGCCGGGAACTGCCGCGCCTGGCGCGCGGGCCGTCGGCCGGCTGTCCGCGGGTCTATGATATTGCCCTGGAAATCATCGCGCACGGCGACGG
>DIME01000164.1 GCA_002425405.1 Candidatus Accumulibacter vicinus | reverse complement strand
GGCTCCGGGAAGGTCCGTCTGATATCGTCGAACACCACGCTCTCGTAGGTGCCGATCTGGCGGACGGCTTTGTCGACCTTGGCCCAGGCCATCAGCGCCCGGTCCAGCGTCCTGCCGCCGAGCATGCGCACGATGTCGGCGGGCTTCGGCAGGAACTGCCCGGTGTCCGGGTTCATCAGGTGCCGACGCCGCTTGGGCTGCTGCGGCGCGTCGAACAGCGCCGGCTGGACGCTCAGCTTTGAGGCGTAGTCAGTCCATTTCTTGCGGGCGCCCATGGTCAATCCGGAACCGAGCGGAATTCGCCGGGCTGATGATCCATCACCGCGGCGTATGTCTCGCAGTAGTCGCGAACGGCCCGCATCGCCATCAGCGCCGGCGTGATCGCGACAACGACCGCCGCGGTGAGAACTGCGACCGGGGCGCGGGCGATGCGGGCCGCGTGATACTCGGCGGCGCGCGGGTTGCTGTCGATCAAGTAGCGATCGGGCATTTCGTCAGGCCTCGGTGGAAGTGAATGAGTTGCAACGCCTGAACGCGGGCCTCGTGAACTCCACACCGATCTTGCTGCGCATCGCCAGGACCGTCATATCCAGCGCCGTGATCGCGTTATTTCGTGCCTTGGTGGCAATTCTTACCACCTGCTCGTTGTGAGCATCGGTCGCTTCATGAAGACGACGTTTGGCGAGAGCGATTTCGCCGGCCAGCGCTTTCAGTTCTTTCTGCGCGTCGTCAGGCAGCGGGTGCTGGAGCGCAATGAAGGTTATCTCATGGCCGGTGTGGGTCTGCATGCGGAATTTCTCGTTTCATTTCGTGGGTCTTACTGGACCTGTAATGACATTGTCCTTGGCACGACGGGCGCGTTACTGTGCTCAGCGAGATACCACCGGGCATACCTCCTGATGGCGATTCGCGCTGCCTCGGAAATAGTCGATATGTCCTCAAACTGCTGGAGCATGGTCAGTCCCATGTATTCGTCATCATCCAACTGCGTCTTGACGATGTTGTTCCTGCCGGAAGGTTTGCGTCCTCGTGTGGCCATTACACATGCATCGGCCAGGACTGCGCGGGCAGTGCGACCAAGACGCCAAGAACGGCGCCAATGGCCGGCTGAACCATGCACGACAGGGGATGGATGGGGCTCATGCGGAGGCCTCGACACTTTGCAAATTTGGCGCGACCAACTCTGGCCAGATCAGCCAGTAGTCATCCGGACGAAGATCCTGGCGGCTGACTTGCCCATTCGTGGCAAGCTCAATGGCAACGCACCGTTCCAGAGGGACGGGGCGATGACCGCTGATCCACTGGTTGACGGCGGCAGGAGACACGCCGATCCGGTGGGCAAGGATTGCCTGAGAGCCAACAAGTTTGCAGGCGAGCGCTATTTGGTTCATACCAAAACATTAGCCTCGCTAAACAGCAAAGTCAATAGCCAAGCTATCTATAGCATCGCTTAATATTAGCCATGGACAGAATGACCAAACTCCGCGCCCTCATCCAGTCGAGATTCGGCGGCAACCAAGCAGCTTTCGCCGCAGCGATCAAGAGGTCACCGGCACAGGTGAACCAATGGCTGAGCGGACACAGGGCTATTGGTGATGCAGGGGCAAGAATCATCGAATTGGCATTGGACCTTCCCCCTGGTTACTTCGACATGGCAGACACGACAAGCCGATTCACACGCAAAGGCCTTTCTAACGTCGAGCCAGGCCCGCCCATTCACGGTTGCGTGCCTCTCATATCTTGGGTGCAGGCCGGCACCTGGTGCGGAATCGTGGACAACTTCGCGCCTGGAGACGCCGAAGAATGGCTGCCGTGTCCGCGGAAGTTCGGCCCGCACACCTTCGCGCTACGCGTCCGAGGCCTGTCCATGGAGCCTCGATATCAGGCTGGCGACATCATCTTTGTCGATCCTGATGCCCGCGCAGATCACGGCAAACATGTTGTCGTTCGACTCGACGACGAACAAGAGGCGACGTTCAAGCAACTGGTGGTCGAGGGCGGCCAGCGGTTCCTGCGCGCGCTCAACCCCGACTGGCCCGGACCGAAACTGATCCCGATCGACGGCAACGCGACGATCTGCGGCGTCGTTATCGGGAAGTGGGTGCCTGAGTGAGTCGAGGCGCCAGCACAGTGTGCTTACCTTGCCAGAAAAGTACAGTGTTCCCAATATGGGAACACTGTTGACACATATAATCTGGGAAACTACAATCTATCCTATCATGGGAAGCACGAAAAAGCTCTATGCAACTGCTCGGCATCATCAAGCTCGACGCTTTCAAGCGACAGCACGCGGACTCACGGGGGGCTTTGAACGCTTGGCAGACGGATGTCGAGAGAGCACATTGGGCTGGTCCGCAGGATGTTAAAAACCGCTATCCCAGCGCCAGCCTGCTGGATGACAACCGGGTGATCTTCAACATCAGGGGCAACACATACAGATTGGTGGTGAAAGTCAGATATCAGAATGAAATCGTCTTGATTGAATGGGTTGGCACTCACGCCGAGTATGACAGACAGAGTTTTTGAAAGAGGCGCCGGTGACCATGGGAAAGGAAAGGAGCTGAAGATGAATCAGCAGGTACGAGTTATCAAGACGCAGCGTGATTACGATGCTGCGATCGCTCGTCTATCAGCTTTGATGGACGAGGATATCGCATCAGGTTCGAGCAAGGAGGCAGAACTTGAGTTGTTGGCGGTGGTGATTGAGTCCTATGAGCGCGGAAAGGTGGCCCCTGTCTCTGCGGACCCCATCGATGCCATTCTGTTTCGCATGGACCAAATGGGTCTGAGCAACAAGGATTTGCTTCCGTATTTCGGTTCTCTTTCCAAGGTTTCCGAGGTATTGGCGCGCAAGCGCCCGCTAAGCCTTGCCATGATGCGAAGTGTTCACAGGCACCTTGATATCCCCGCTGACATTCTCCTCGAGGGATCAGCCGAGGGCGACGTCGACCTTTCCGAAGAGCCACACTACGACTATCGGCGGTTTCCCTGGCAAGAGATGTTGGCCCGAGGTTACTTCGACGGCTTTACCGGCGACGTCAGACAAGCAATAGAAAAGGGTGAAGAACTGATTCGCCGGTTCATGCGGGGATTTGGCGTCGGAGCGCCCCCGCTAGCACTTCTTCGGTCGCCCCTATATCAAAGCGGCGCGCGGGTGATGGACGAGTATGCCTTGCTCGTTTGGCGGGTTGCCGTCCTGAAAAAGGCACGCCACCAAAAGCTGGCCACTCGTTACCGGAAGGGCGCTATCACCGAGGAGTGGTTACGCGACTTGGTGAAGCTTTCTCGCTTTGAAGAAGGGCCACGCTTAGCAGTGGAATTCCTCGCCAACATCGGTATCATCCTGGTCGTCGAAGAGCACTTTAAGAAAACCTACCTCGATGGAGCGGCAATGCTGAACGGGGATATGCCTGTGATTGCGCTGACGCTCCGCCACGACCGCGTGGATAACTTCTGGTTTGCCCTGCTCCATGAACTTATCCACGTGCAGAAGCACCTTGCTCCTTCGCACCTATTCATCGCCGACAACCTCGACGACAAGAACCGATCAAGCCAGGAAGAACGCGAGGCGGACGAAGGCGCTACCGAGGCATTGATCCCTGCTGCAGAGTGGGATAGATCGGATGTAAAGCGCGTTCCGTCAGCGAAGAACGCAAGCGCCTTGGCTGATAAGCTGCGCATTCATCCCGCGATCGTTGCGGGACGCGTTCGCCACGAGACAGGGAACTGGCGGTTACTACCCCACAGCCAAGGGGGGATCCGGAAATATTTCAACGATCAACTGGGGAGAGGTGCCACGCTGTCCTGATCGAGAGCAATCAAGCAAAGTTCAAACGCACTCAGAAAAAAAGGTCCGCGAAGCGCTACCAACACTTCGGGACCTTCGGTGAGGTGCATAGGGGGCAACCGAACCGCCCTGCACATCAGTCTTCAGCAGACGGCGAATCTTACCAGTTCGCAATGTGTAGGCACAAGCCAAGACCCCCCCTCAATCTTCATGAGGAATTGGCCATGGCCTATATCCGTTGGAGGAGCGTGTTCGTGCGCGCATACACCCGTTTCCGTTTCGGACGGCGGGAGTCAGTATGCCAACACTGGCGCTCGCACCCTGGTCAGATGCAGCTCTTTATCTGACCAGGGTGCGGGGACGAGAAAACAAGGCGTCCCCGCAGTTTCGTGGTTCGCGAACTACATCGTCAGATTGTAGCCTCGCCGTCAAAGCCCGCCCCGAGCGGGCTTTTTTCGCCTGACGTGAGACAGCTCGGGCACTAACCACCGCATTGAACGAACCCACGACCGCCCCCGAGGCGGTTTTCTTTTTCCTGCAGAACGGCGTCCGTCTGCGGATTGGTCGGCCGGCTCGCGGCGGCGCGTTTAGCTTGGCTAATTTACTTGCACCAATAACTTTAGCTAGGCTATTGACAAAAGAATTTAGCAAGGCTAAAGTTTGGCGCGTCAAGCAACAGGTAACTGGTTGATCCCGAAAGCCGCTTCAAGCGCACCGGGTTGTTTGCCGATAGCCACCTGCGAACCGAGGACAGCAACCAGGTCGAGGGATGGGTAGGAACATCGCTAGCAACGAACCGGGAGGCGGCTCTCGAGATCAACCGGCAATGGGCAACGAAACACAGTACGGGGAGAGAGCGAGATGGACTGGGTTGAGATTGTGGTGCTTCTGGTCGCGGTGGTGGCCCTGCCGGTCATCGCAGCGCAAGTCATCGGATTTGGGCAAGAAACAGAGGACGACGATGAATACTTCTGACAAGCCGTATTCGGCGGATTCATACCCACCAGCCGGTCTGATGCAACTCGTCAGAAAGAGCGGAGGGGCAAGCATGAAAACCCTGTGGGCCTTCATTTTCCTGCTGGCTGCATTCGGCCTCGTCGGCCGGATCGACTTCGAAACGGCTCTGGACATGGACGCATTTCGGCAAGAGTACGTCCGGCAGTTCAACACGCACCGGGCATTGGTGGAGGACGTACGATGAATTCGCCGGCATGGGCTGCCATCGAAGCGAGGATGACGGCTAACCGCAAAAGTCAGCGGCGCCGGCACGGCGTCCGCTGGACTGACGGGTTGGACGAAGCCGCTACG
>DIME01000118.1 GCA_002425405.1 Candidatus Accumulibacter vicinus | reverse complement strand
GTTATCCCGAACTGACGTTAACGTAACGACGACCCGACGCCATGCACCTGCGCAAGCACGACCTTCTGCAATTGAACGACGAGTGGCTGAAGAGGCGGCCGGCGGAGCGATTGCTGGAGGTATCGAAGCGTCTGCTGGACGACGTCAAAGAGTTACATGATTGGCTGCACAAAAACCCGGACAACAGGCTCGCGTCCGCCCACCAGTCAGGCACTTTGGGAGAGCGCCAGCAAGGCGAGGTGGATCAGGATTCGGCTCCTGAGATCGACACGGAAGAAGCGGCTGCTGAACAGCCGAGGAAGATGCGGCCAAACCAGTAGTGAAGCCATCATCCATGGGTCTCGAAATACCTGTCGACGGGATGATCAACCTGGTGCGGCAGAGCATCGATGAGAGCAGCTTGCCGTCAGCCTTCTGGAACGATCGGCCTATTTGGCGCTGCGCGGCGGCCCGGCCAATGCAGTGTAAACACCCAGGCCTATGAACACGCCGCCTCCCAGGCGGCGACCTAGGCGACCCACTCCTTTACCGTGCAGAACGGGCGCAACCACGGCGGCAGCCAAAGCGTAGGCGCTGTCTGTCACGGCAGCGATTGCCACGAAGAGGAAACCAAGCATCACTCCTTGAAGCATCGGCGGCGCCTCTGGGCTCAGAAACTGGGGCAGGAACGCGGCAAAGAAAACAGTGGTCTTGGGATTCAGGAGGGCAACCACGAAACCTTCATGGAACACGCGGCCCAGTGGTGAGGCGGCAGTGGTGGGGACAGCGCGCTCGGCCGAGGGAGAACGGAGCATTTGTACACCCAGGTAAATGAGGTAGAGAGCGCCAGCATACTTGACCATGGAGAAGGCCAGGGACGAGACCGAAAACAATGCGGCAAGGCCGACTGATGCAGCGATGGCGTTGCCAAGGTTGCCGAGCGCGACGCCGGCTACCGACACCAAGCCGAAACGGCGACCCTGCACGAGACTGCGTGTAACGATGTAGAGCACGCCGGGGCCTGGTGTGACCGCGAGGACCAAGCTCGCCACAAGAAATGCCGAGAACAGCGGCCAAGGTGGAAATAGATCGGTCATTGCGACAACCTTGAATGACGTTCCACTATCCGCGGAACGGGAGGTTCGGGATGACGCTGGCAGTCGGGAAGCAGTCGCACCAACAAGGGATACAGGTTGTGCCGCTGTGTGACCATACGCATCATCCTGAAAACGAGAAAAGGGCCAGGTATTTCTACCTAACCCTTCCTCTTGATTCCATTGGCGCGCCCGGAGCGATTCGAACGCCCGACCCCTTGGTTCGTAGCCAAGTACTCTATCCAACTGAGCTACGGGCGCCTTGCCGTGTTTGAGGGCGAGATTATACCCAGCCGGTTCGCCCCACTCAAGCACTATTTGCACTGCCCGGCGTGGCCTGGGCCGATGTTCTGCCCAGGCATGCCGGATGGAATCGGTCGCCGGGCCCTGCGAGGACTGGATCCGGGTTCAGCCCAGGGCTCGTCCGACGATCTCGTGAACATCGGATGACAGTCCGTCGATTGCCTGCAGGCTTTCGAGCGCCGAGCGCGCGTGCCCCTGCCGGGTCGCGTCAAACTTGCGCCAGCGATCGAAGCGCCGGGTCAGACGCGCGGCCACCTGCGGGTTGAGGGCGTCAATCTGGCCGATCTGCGTAGCGAGGAAATGGTATCCGCTGCCGTCGGCAGCATGAAAACGTACGTGGTTGTTGCCGAAGGTGTTGATCAGCGCGTAGACCTTGTTCGGATTGTGCAGGTCAAAAGCAGGGTGGCTCAGCAGGCGCCGTACCGTTGCCAACGTCTCGGGTAGGCGGCTTGACGCCTGTACCGACAGCCACTTGTCCACCACCAGCGCTTCGTCATGCCAACGCTCGTAGAAGGTGGCCAGGGCTTCCGTGCATTCGTGGCAGTCGTATTGGGCAAGCGTGCCGAGGGCGGCGAACTGATCGCTCATGTTGTCGGCTGACGCAAACTGACGCAGCGCCAGGGTCCGCATTTCGGCGTCATCGAGTTCGTTGAGATAGCCCAGGCAGAGGTTGCGCAGCGCGCGCCTGCCGGCAGCGGCGGGGGTCGGCTGATAGGGGCCGTTCGGTCGCAGCGACTCGTAGCACTGGCGCAACTCGTCGTGAAGTTGTTCGGCAAGGAAGCGGCGCAGACCGTTGCGGGCTGCGTGCAGTGCATCCGGGTCGACGGCCGCGACTTCCTCGGCGAGCGTCGCTTCGCCGGGCAGCGTCAGGACTTCGGCAGCGAAAGCCGGGTCTGCCGAGGCTTGTCCAAGAACCTGTGCGGCGGCGGCAGCGAAGCTCTGCGGCCAGCGCACCGGCCGACCGGCGGTCAGGTCTTCGGCGGCCGCCAGGATCAGTCGGCTGGCCAGGCGCTGTCCGGCTTCCCAGCGGTTGAAGGGGTCGCTGTCGTGGGTGAGGAGGTGGCTCAGGTCTTCATTGCGCCAGTCGTAATCGAGAATCACCGGCGCTGAAAAGTCGCGTAACAGCGAAGGGATCGGGGCGACCGGCAGATCTTCGAAGACGAACTGCTGTTCGCCGGCCGTCAGTGAGAGAACGCGCGTTGTCCGGCCGCGCTCGGCGCAAAGGCTTTCTCCCAGCAGCCGCAGCGGCAGGTCGGCGCCGTCCGGACCGTTGAGGCCGATCGCCACCGGGATGTGGAAAGGCTCGCCAGGTGCCGTCGGACGTGACTGCGACAGCGTCAACCGGTAGCGCTGCGAGCCTGGGTCATAACTGCCGCTGGCGCGCAGCCGCGGCGTACCGGCGTGGTCGTACCAGCGCCTGAATTGCGTGAGGTCAACGCCCGAGGCATCGGCCATGGCGGCGACGAAATCGTCACAGGTCACGGCCTGACCGTCATGGCGCTCGAAGTAGAGGTCCATGCCACGCCGGAAGGCGGGCCTGCCGATCAGCGTCTGGATCATGCGCACCACTTCGGCGCCTTTTTCATAGACGGTGCTGGTGTAGAAATTGTTGATCTCGATGTAGGAGTCGGGGCGTACCGGATGCGCCATCGGGCCGGCGTCTTCGGGAAACTGCGCGGCGCGCAGGGCGCGGACTTCGCGGATGCGGGTGACCGCGCGGCTGTGCATGTCGGCGCCGAATTCCTGGTCGCGGAAGACGGTCAGTCCTTCCTTGAGCGAGAGCTGAAACCAGTCGCGACAAGTCACGCGATTGCCGGTCCAGTTGTGGAAGTACTCGTGCGCGACGACACGGTCGATGTTCTGGTAATCGCCATCGGTGGCGGTGTCGCTACGGGCCAGTACGTACTTGGTGTTGAAGATGTTCAGGCCCTTGTTTTCCATCGCGCCCATGTTGAAGTCGCCGACGGCGACGATCATGTAGTGATCCAGGTCGCATTCGAGCCCAAAGGTTTCCTCGTCCCAGCGCATCGCGCGCTGCAGGGCGTTCATCGCGTGCGCGCACTGATCGAGCTTGCCGGGCTCGACATACACCGCCAGTTGCACGCTGCGCCCGCTGGCAGTGGTGAAACGGTCGCGCAGCACTTCGAGGCGAGCGGCAACCAGTGCGAACAGATAGCAGGGTTTGGCAAAAGGGTCTTCCCACTTTGCCCAGTGGCGGTCGAGGCCTTCGTCACCCCTGCCGACCGGGTTGCCGTTCGCCAGCAGCACTGGCAGGCTCTCCTTGTCGGCGTGCAGGGTGACGGTGTAGCGCGACATGATGTCCGGACGATCCGGGAACCAGGTGATTCTGCGGAAACCCTGTGCCTCGCACTGTGTGAAGTAGCCATCCTTCGAGCGAAAGAGTCCGGAGAGGCTGGTGTTGTGGTCGGGATCGATCCGTGTCAGCGTGCTCAACAGCAGCGCATCCGGCGGGTTGTCGATGATCAGCGCCGAGTCGGTGCAGGTGTAGTCGTTTGCACCGAGCGGCTGTCGATCGATGGCAACCGAAAGCGTTGCCAGCCCATGGCCGTCGAGTTGCAGCGGCTGCCCGGGCGCCACCGCCGGATTGCGCCGCAATTGCAGGTGGCTAGTGACCAGGACTGCGTCGGCGTGAAACTGCACGTCGAGGTCCACACGATCGACCAGGAAGGGGGGTGGAGTGTAATCCTGGCGATGGATGATCTGCGGGGTTTCGGTTTTCATCACGTGTCCATGTCTTTCTGCCAGTCGTGCCTGTCTGGCGACGACGATCGGTCAAGGCTTGTTGAGCAGGCCGGAGCGGCGCAGTTGCTCGGCGATGCCGTCCGCAAGTTTGCGGTAGCCACCGGCATTGGGGTGAATGGGGTCGGCCTTCAGCGTCGGGTCAGAGAGAATGGCGGCGAGAACGCCTTCGACCAGTGGCAGTCTTTCTTCTTTGGCCAGCTCGGCGTAGATCGCCGAATCGGGTAGCCTGCCGGTTGCCGCACCGATCAGCGAGAGCCTGGGCACGGCGACCAGAACGACCTGGCTGCCGGACTGCCTGATGGCCCTGACGATGGCGCGCAGATCGTCCTTGACGGCCGCTTCCGGGCGCCTTCGGAGGAAGTCGTTGCCGCCGATTTCGACGATCACCAGCGCCGGCCGGGTCTGGGCAATCGCTGCGTCAATTCTCGCCTGGGCAGCGTCTGCCGTATCGCCCGGGATACCGGCGTTATGGACCTGCCAGCCGCTGATCGCCGCGAGTCGAGCCGGATAGTCCTCCCCCGGAGCGGCGCCACTACCGAAGGTAATGCTGTCGCCAAAGGCAAGGACCGGGCTGCCTGGCGGCAGCAACGCCAGCCGTGCCGAGTCGTGGCAACCGGCGAGGAGGAGCATGGCGAACAACAGCAGGCGGAGGCGACTCATGGCCTGTCAATCGGGCAGATACACGACCTTCGGATCACGGCAGCTCGTCGCGATGCAGCAGGAAGACATACTGATCGCCAGCGCTGGTGTCGAGCCAGGTGAAGGGCGTCGCCGGAAAAGCGGCTTCCAGGGCATCGCGATTATGGCCGATTTCGACGACCAGCAGACCGTTTGGCCGCAGATGCTGGCGCGCGCCGGCAAGGATTGCGCGCGTCAGATCGAGTCCATCCGGACCGCTGGCCAGCGCCAGTTCGGGCTCGCGTCGATATTCCTCGGGAAGGGTGGCCATCGACGCGGCATTGACGTAGGGCGGATTGGCGATGATCAGGTCGTAGCGCTTGCCCTTGAGGGCGGCGAAGAGATCCCCTTCGACGAGCCGGATCTGCGCTGCGAGATCGTAGTCGTTAACGTTGCGCCGCGCCACCGCGAGTGCCTCCGGCGAGATGTCGACGGCGTCGATGCGGGCGGCCGGGAAAGCGTGTGCCGCGAGGATCGCGAGACAGGCCGATCCGGTACAGAGGTCGAGAACGGCAGTCACCGCGTGGGCATCGTCGATCCAGGGCGTCAGTTGCTCGCGCAGCAGCTCGGCGATGAACGAACGCGGAACGATCACCCGCTGGTCCACATAAAAACGATATTCGCCCAGCCAGGCCTCGTTGGTCAGGTAGGCGACCGGCAGCCTCTCCCGGATTCGGCGATCGATGACCTGCAGCACGGCGGCCCGTTCGTCACTGGTCAGGGTTGCGTCGAGAAAGGGTTCGAGTCGCTCCAGGGGCAGGTGCAGGCTGTGCAGCAGCAGGTAGGCGGCTTCGTCCCAGGCGTTGTCGGCACCGTGGCCGAAAAACAGTTGCGCCTCGTTGAAGCGGCTGACCGCAAAGCGCAGCAGGTCGCGCAGCGTCGACAGTTCGGTCTGGGCCTGCTCAAACATCGGCGGGTAACAACGCTTCGATCATCCGCAGATAGATCGCAGCGAGTTGCGGCAGGGCGGCGACCTCGACGCATTCGTTGACCTGGTGAATGGTGGCATTGACCGGACCGATCTCAAGCACCTGCGGACAGATCTCGGTGATGAAGCGACCGTCCGAGGTACCGCCGCTGGTCGATAGTTCGGCGGCATGGCCGGTTTCCGCACGAATCGCCCGCAGGGCGGCGTCGATCAGGGCGCCACGGCCGGTGAGGAAGGGCCTGGCCCCCAGCGTCCAGACGATGTCGTGGTCCAGCCCATGCCGTTCGAGCAGCGCACACAGACGGGTCTGCAGTTGTTGCGGCGTGCTGGCGGTCCCGAAGCGGAAGTTGAAGTCGATCTCGACACGGCCGGGAATGACATTGTTGACGCCGGTGCCGGCGTGGATGTTCGAGACCTGCCAGGTGGTCGGTGGGAAAAACTCGTTGCCGTCATCCCAGGTGATGTTCGCCAGTTCGGCAATCGCCGGCGCAACCAGATGGATCGGGTTTTTCGCCAGATGGGGATAGGCGATGTGGCCCTGCACACCCTTGACGGTCAGTTTTCCCGAGAGCGAGCCACGTCGGCCATTCTTGATCATGTCGCCGAGGCTGTGGAGCGCTGTCGGCTCGCCGATGATACAGTAGTCGATCAGCTCGCCACGCCGCTGCAGCGCATCGATGACGGCGGCGGTGCCGTCGATGGCGTCGCCTTCCTCATCGGAAGTGAGCAACAGGGCAAGCGAACCGCGATGGGATGGACGGGCAGCGACGAAAGCCTCCACAGCGGTCACGAAAGCGGCCAGCGAAGCCTTCATGTCGGCAGCGCCTCGCCCATACAGCAGGCCGTCTCTGCGTACCGGCTGAAACGGATCGCTGTGCCATTGTTCCAGAGGTCCGCTCGGGACAACGTCGGTGTGGCCGGCCAGACAGAGCAGCGGGCGGCGGTCGCCGCGGCGTGCCCAGAGGTTGCTGACGCAGCCGCGATTCATGAATTCGCAGTGAAAACCGACGGCTTCAAGACGGTTGGCGACGATCTGCTGGCAACCGGCATCTTCGGGAGTGATCGATCGACAAGCGATCAGCTGCTCGGCCAATGCCAGCGTGGGATCACGAGCGACTGCCTTGGTTCCGTCACCGCTTGCCATCTCGGGCTTCCTGAGTTGCGCTCTCAGCTTCGTCGAGGCTGAGCGTAAACTCCTTGTACGAGGGGCTGGATGGGTTGGTTCCGGAGAGATCGAACACGGTTTCTTGCCGCTGCTTGTCTTCACTTCCCGATGCGCCGGTCGCTTCGAAGTTGTTGATCAGCCAGGACAGATTGGTGGGTGAGTCGGCATTGAGCAGCGCTTCCTGCAGCGTGATCACGTCGCTTCGGTAAAGCCGGACGAGATCCTGTTCGAAGGTCTGCGACCCCGGTGCGAGACTCTGTTCCATTGCTTCCTTGAGGGCCGGGATGTCGCCCTGCTCGATCAGTTCCTGCACGTGATAACTGTTGAGCAAAACCTCGACTGCCGGCGTCTGCTGACCATCCTTCTTCTTGACCAGACGCTGCGAAACGATGGCCTTCAAGCTGACCGAGAGGTCCATGTACAAGGCATTCCGGCTATCGCTCGGAAAAAAGTTGATGATCCGGTTGAGTGCGTGATAGCTGTTGTTGGCATGCAGCGTGCCGAGACAGAGGTGGCCAGTCTGTGCGTAGGCCATCGCTGCCTGCATGGTTTCCATGTCACGGATTTCGCCGATCAGGATGCAGTCGGGGGCTTGCCGCATGGCGTTCTTCAAGGCATGCTCCCAGCCGAGGGTATCCATGCCGATCTCGCGCTGGTTGACCAGCGATTTCTTGTGCCTGAACAGATACTCGATCGGATCTTCGATGGTGAGAATGTGACCCGTACAACTGCTATTCCGATAGTCGAGCATCGACGCCAGGGTGGTCGATTTTCCTGAGCCCGTCGAGCCGACGATCAGAACCAGGCCGCGCCTTTCCATGACCAGGTCGGCCAGTACCGACGGTAGCCCCAGGGTGTCGAGCGCCGGGATGTTGCCTACCACGTAACGCACGACGATCGAGATCGAGCCGCGCTGCCGGAACAAATTGATACGGAAATTGCCGAGCCTGGCGATGCCGAACGAGAGGTTCATCTCCTTCGTCGCTTCGAAGGTCGCGGCCTGCTCCGGACTCAACAGTTCGGTGGCGATCTTCTCGATCATCTCCGGCGCCATGACCTGCTGATTGACCGGTACGGTCGTGCCCTGAATCTTGATGTGGATCGGCGCGCCCGCGCAGATGAAGATGTCCGAGGCGCGCCGGTCGGCCATCACATGAAAAAGCTTGTCGAGAATCATTTGCTCGCCGCCGGATCAGGAATCGATGCGCGAGCGATCAGTCGCCGCGCAGCAGATCATTGATGCTGGTCTTGGCGCGTGTGCCAGCATCCACCTTCTTGACGATGACCGCACAGTAAAGGCTGTAACTGCCGTCCCTGGCGGGCAGGTTGCCGGCAACGACGACCGACCCCGGCGGCACGCGGCCATAGCTCACCGTACCGGTTTCACGGTCATAGATCTTGGTGGACTGACCCAGATAAACGCCCATCGAGATCACCGAACCTTCGCCGACGATGACGCCCTCGACAACTTCCGAACGGGCGCCAATGAAGCAATTATCCTCGATGATCGTCGGGTTGGCCTGCAGAGGCTCAAGCACTCCACCGATACCGACCCCCCCCGAGAGGTGTACATTCTTGCCGATCTGTGCACAGGAACCGACCGTTGCCCAGGTGTCGACCATCGTGCCTTGATCGACATAAGCGCCGATGTTGATGTACGAGGGCATCAGCACCACGTTCTTGCCGATGAAAGCGCCGCGGCGGGCAGTGGCCGGTGGAACGACGCGGAAACCGCCACGCGCAAACCGTTCGCTGTCGTAACTGGCAAACTTGTTCGGTACCTTGTCGAAATAGCGCATCGCGCCGCCATCGAGCAGCATGTTTTCCTGCAGCCGGAACGAAAGCAGCACGGCCTTCTTGATCCATTGGTGGGTAAACCAATCGCCAGCAATCTTTTCGGCTACGCGCAGGGTGCCTTCGTCGAGCTGGCTGATGACACTTGCCACGGCATCGCTGATGGCTGTCGGTGCTTGACCGGGTTGCAGCGAATTGCGATTCTCCCACGCCTCATCGATGATCTTCTGGATTGCCTGCATGACTGTCTTCCTAGAGTTTTGCAATGAATGAACGGATACGCCTGGCGGCTTCGACGCAGTCGGTGAGTGGGGCGACGAGTGCGATTCGCAGGTAGCCTGCGCCCGGATTGATTCCCTGGGCAGTGCGCGCCAGGTAGCTTCCAGGCAGCAGGATCACATTATAGTCGGCGAGCAGCGCACGAGCGAAATCACGGTCACCAAGCGGTGCTCTGGCCCAAAGGTAGAAGCCGGCGTCGGGCATGGCGGTGGCCAGGACATCGCTCAGGAGTGGCGTGACCGCCGCGAATTTTTCCGTATATTGGCGGCGATTTTCGACGACGTGCGCCTCGTCGTTCCAGGCCGCAACGCTGGCGGCCTGGACTGCCGGACTCATCGCACTGCCATGATAGGTTCGGTAGAGCAGAAACGACTTGAGGGTCTCGGCATCGCCAGCAACGAAGCCCGAACGCATGCCGGGAACATTGGATCGCTTGGACAGGCTGGAGAACATCACCAAGCGCTCGAAATCGCGACCGAGCAGACGGGCGGCCTGCAGGCAGCCGAGCGGCGGCCTGGTTTCGTCGAAGAATATCTCCGAGTAGCATTCGTCCGAGGCAATCACGAAGCCATACCGGTCGGCAAGGGCGAACAACTGTTTCCAGTCATCGAGGCCAAGCACCTTGCCGGTCGGGTTACCCGGCGAGCAGACGAAGAAGAGCTGTACACGCTGCCATTCGGTCTCGCTCAGCGCTGCGAAGTCGAATGCGTAATTGTTGCTCGGCAGGGTGTTCAGAAAACGCGGTTCGGCACCGGCGAGGTAAGCCGCGCCCTCATAGATTTGGTAGAAGGGGTTGGGGCTGACGACCAGCGGCGTGTAGCCCCGCGACGCATCGACAATCGTCTGGGTAAAGGCAAACAAGGCCTCGCGTGAGCCATTGACTGGAATCACCTGGGTTTCCGCGTCGATACCCGGCAGGCCGTAGCGGCGCTGCAGCCAGGCGGCAATGCTGCGGCGCAATTCGCCGCTGCCCAGGGTGCTGGGATAACTGGCCAGTCCGCCGAGCCCGGCGCTCAGCGCGTCCTTGATGAACGCCGGCGTTGCGTGCTGCGGTTCGCCAATCGACAGCCTGATCTCGCGGTACCGAGGGTTCGGCGTGACGCCGCTAAAAAGCTGTCGCAACTTCTCGAAGGGATAAGGTTGCAGCTTGCTGAGGTGGGGATTCACTGGCTCGTACGTCTCATGCCGGGACGCTGGATTATAAGGGCTACGTGCAGCGGAATGGTGACGGAGCGTCCGGGGAGTTTGCCGCCCTATGCCGCCGACAATGCTCCGCAGCACCGCTTGTATTTCTTGCCACTGCCACAAGGACAGGGCTCATTTCGACCAGTTCTGGCCTGCTCATGGCGAAAGGTCTTGACGCTGCGCTGCGCGATCCAGAAGCGGTGTATGTTGGTTACCGCCTGTGGCAACTGGTCTTCGCATTCTTCTCGCAAGCGTTCGAGTTCTCTGCCCGACAGCCATTCCTCGCCGGCTTCACCGGCCGCCGCTTCGGCGTCGCCAGTGAGCATGAACAGCGGGAAGAGTTGCTCGTCAAGGTAGGCGATCTCTTCGCTGTCTTCCTTGTCATCGTTTGCCCCAAGCGCTTCGAACCAGCCTAGCGGCGCCGAATCGATGCCGTGCAGATAGGCCTGGCACCAGGGTACGTAGTCGCTGGGAGAATTTTCGTCTTCGTCCTGGGCATATAGCAGCAGCATGAGAGGTTCGCCGCTGGCCAGTTCGGACTGCAACTGGGTGGCGAGCAGGTGCAGCAAGTCGGCGGCTTCGCGCCCGGCAGCACTGGTGATCGCCTCCGCACCGCCCAGTATTTCGTTCAGCCACTGCGCTTCGGGCGTTGGTTGTGGGCCCGATAACGCTGCGCAGAGGTAGCCTTGTGCTTCGTCAAGGCGCATCGACTGGGCAAGCGCGGGTTCTTCGAGCAGTTGCTCAAGACGCAGGAGTTGCTGGTCGGTGATCATGATCTCAGCCACGGGTATTGGATTGGCTGGCGAAGTCGGCGAGTTGCACCATCGGCGCGGGTGTCCAGCCTGCCTGGCGGTGATCGGCAATGATTGTGGTAAATACGCCGCCACGCACGTAGAAGCGCGCCGTCAGTCGCATGTAGCGCGGTTGCGTGGCGCTTGCCAGATCGTCCAGGATGCGGTTGGTGACTTCCTCGTGAAAGCAGCCAGTGTTGCGGAAGGACCAGATATAGAGCTTCAGGCTCTTGAGTTCGACACAGGTCTGGTCCGGAATGTAATCGAGAAGCAGGGTCGCAAAATCCGGCTGGCCGGTTTTTGGGCACAGACAGGTGAATTCCGGGATTTCCATGTGAATATGGAAATCCCGTTGCGGCGCCGGATTGGGAAAGGTTTCGAGGGTGCTGGCCGATGTGATGGTCATGGTCATTCCGAGTGGCATCCAGTGGGAAACGAATCGGGCAGGCGGAGTGTTATTATAAGCGCTTACAATGGCATTCCGCAGGAATATTCGCGGGTTGTCCACCTCCAGGGTGCGGGGTGACACCCGCGTGGCACCATGTTTTTTCCGATCTCTTCTGGCGCGGCTGCCGCGGTCGCGTTCTGGTTCATGCGCCTGACCAAACTGAAACTTGCCGGCTTCAAATCCTTCGTCGATCCGACGACCATTGCGCTGCCTGGACAACTCGTCGGGGTGGTCGGCCCGAATGGTTGCGGCAAGTCCAACGTGATGGATTCGGTGCGCTGGGTGCTCGGCGAATCGAAAGCCTCGGAGCTGCGTGGCGAATCGATGCAGGACGTGATCTTCAACGGTTCGGGAAGCCGCAAACCGGTATCGCGAGCAGCGGTCGAACTGGTCTTCGACAACTCGCTCGGACGCCTCTCGGGACAGTGGTCGCAGTATGCGGAACTGTCGGTCCGGCGGCTGCTGACGCGCAACGGCCAATCCGAGTACTACATCAACAACCTGCATGTCCGTCGCAAGGATGTCACCGACCTTTTTCTCGGTACCGGCCTGGGGCCGCGCGCCTACGCGATCATCGGCCAGGGAACCATCTCGCGAATCATCGAGGCCAAGCCCGACGAGCTGCGGGTATTTCTCGAAGAGGCGGCCGGAGTGACCCGCTACAAGGAAAGGCGCAAGGAAACCGAGAACCGTCTCGCCGATACGCGCGAGAACCTGGCTCGAGTCGAAGATATCCGCCTTGAACTCGGTTTGCAGATGGAACGGCTCGAAGGTCAGGCCAGCATCGCCCGCCAGTATCGCGAATACCATGCAGAACTGACCAGAAAGCAGCAATTGCTGTGGTTCCTGCGGCGCAATGAAGCCCAACTCGAGCGCGAACGACTGGCGCGCGAGGTCGACCTGGCAAGCGTCGATCTCGAAGCCAGAAACGCTGCTTTGCGTGCTCTCGAGAGGCGTCTCGAGGAGGCCAGGGAAGCCCATTTTGCCGCCAGTGATGGCGTGCATGTGGCACAGAGCGGCCTTTTTGCGGCCAATGCTGAAGTCGCACGCCTCGAAGCCGAGATCCGTCACCGCCAGGAGTCGCAGCGCGAGCATGAGATGCGGCTGGCAAAGCTGACCGAAGAGCGGGCGCATTGGCAGGCGCAGGCCGGCAATCTGGCGAATGACGATGAACGTTGGCAGGATCTGCTGGCACTTGCCGACGCACGTGTCGAGCAGGGCCGGTTGCGCCTCGAAGCGTGCCAGGAGCGCTTGCCGCTGGCCGAGGAAAGATATGTTTCTGCGCTGGCAGCGGTCAACCGCCAGCGCGCCGAGGTAGCCCTGGCCGAACAGCGCCTGCACGTCGAACAGGCGAATCGTGGGCACGCGCAGCGTTCGTTGCAGAGAGTCGTCGGCCACCGCGAACGTCTGGCCGCCGAACGTGCGGTGCTGGTGGCTCCCGATCTCGCGGACCTTGCCGCCCGGCAGGCGGCGCTTGCCGAATTGCGCGAGCGGATTGTCGAGGCACTGGCAAGCCAGAAGGCTCAGCAGGACCAATTGCCGCGTCTTGAGCAGCAGCGGCGCACGATCCTGGCCGAATTCCAGCAAGCGCAGAGGGAACGCGCCGAGGCGCAAGCCCGCAGGATGGCCCTGCAACAATTCCAGCAACGCTTGCAGGCCAACGGCAAACTCGACGACTGGCTGCGCCGGCATGGCTTGCAGCACGGTGAACCCCTGTGGAAAGCGCTGCAGGTCGAAGCCGGTTGGGAAGATGCCGTCGAAGCCGTGCTGCGCGAGCGCCTGGCCGCCTTGCCCGCCGACGCTGCCGACGCGGCGTGGAGCCAGGACCGGCCGAGCGGAAAATTGACGCTGCTTCTGCCGCTGGCCGACGGGAGGCCAGCGGCAACGCCTGCCGACGAACTGCTGTTGGCGCGAATTCACTGCCAAGATGCGGTCTTGTCGGCGATTCTTGCCGACTGGCTTGGCGAGGTGCACAGCGCTCCCGATCTGGCGGCTGCTCTGACTCGTCGCGGCAGCCTGACGGCGAGTGCCTGTTGCGTTACCCCTGGCGGCGACATTGTCAACCGACAGAGTGTGACGCTGTTTGCGCCCGACAATGATGGGCATGGCCTGCTTGAACGCCAGCGCGAGATCGACGCGCTGGTGGCGGTGATTGCCGAGCGTGAGGCAAGCGTCGTACAGGCACAGGAGTGCCTCGGCGAAATCGAAGGGCGCTTCGCCGAAGCGCAGCAAAGCCTGCACGAATCTCGCCAGCAAGTAAGCGCTCTGCAAAACCGGGCACATACACTGCAGGTTGAAGTGCTGCAGCTTGTGCAGGCCAGCGAACGTTTTCGTGAGCGGCAGGCGCAGATCGACGCCAGCCTGGCCGAACTGGCTGCAGAAGAGGAAAACGAGAGCGAACGCCTGGGTATCGCCGACGCAGCCATCGATCGACAACATCAACAGATTCAGGAACTGCAGACGCTGTCCGCTGCAGCGAGGATGCTGCTCGAGCAGACCGAGCGGGCGTTGAAGGACGAGCGTGAAGGGGTCAACCGGGCCGAACGTGAACTGCGCGAAGCCGAGTTCTCACAGCGCGAGTGCAGTAATAAACTGCAGGAACTGGCTGCCAACCGGGAATTGGCGCGCCAGCAGCTCGAACGTCTCGATGCCGAGCTGGCGCGCTGCCAGGAGAGCGCCAGCGCTCGGCAAGCCGACGATCTCGAGCCCTGCCTGCAGGCCGCCCTGGATCATCGCGTCGCCCGCGAGCACGCGCTGGCGAACGCCCGCGATGCGCTTGAAGCTGCAGCGAGTGGCCTGCGCGCACTGGACGAGGAACGTCTGAAGGTCGAGCAGAGCCTCGACCCGCTGCGCCACCGGATCGGCGAACTGAAACTCAAGGAACAGGCGGCCAGCCTTGGTTTCGAGCAGTTCGCGGCGCAACTGGCCGCTGCCAGCGCCGACGAATCCTCGCTGCTGCCCGAGCTCGCGGCGGCGCACCCGACGGCCCTGCAGAGTGCGCTGGCCGCGCTGCAGCGCTCGATCGATGCGCTCGGCGCGGTCAACCTGGCCGCGCTCGACGAACTCGAAGCAGCCCGCGAACGCAAGAGTTATCTCGATGCCCAGTCAGACGATCTGACACAGGCGATGGTGACGCTGGAAAACGCGATTCGCCGCATTGACCGGGAAACACGGGAGTTGCTGCAGAGCACCTACGACTCGGTTAACCGCAGCTTCGGCGAGTTGTTTCCGGTACTCTTTGGGGGGGGGGAGGCGCGTCTGATGATGACCGGCGAGGAGATTCTCGACGCCGGCCTGCAGGTCATGGCGCAGCCACCCGGCAAGAAGAACAGCACGATTCATCTCCTTTCGGGCGGTGAAAAGGCATTAACGGCGATTGCACTGGTATTCTCGATGTTTCAGCTTAATCCGGCGCCTTTCTGCCTGCTTGACGAGGTCGATGCGCCGCTTGACGATACCAACACCGAACGTTTCTGCTCGATGGTACGACGCATGTCCGCCCATACGCAGTTTCTGTTCATCAGCCATAACAAGATCACGATGGAGATGGCGCAACAACTCGTCGGGGTGACCATGCAGGAATCCGGCGTCTCGCGCATCGTCGAAGTCGATATCGAAGAAGCACTGCGCATGCGCGAGCAACTCGTTTAGGAATGAATATGACCGACTTGCAGATGGGTTTGATCGGCCTCGGTGCCGCCGCCGTCGTTGGCGTGCTGGCTTACAACAAATGGCAGGAGCACAAGCACCGAAAACTTGCCGAAACCTTGTTGAGCGCTCGCCAGGCAGATGTTCTGCTCGATGAGCCGACTACGGTGGTGGCTGATGATGCCGACGGGATGACCGCCGGTCCGGATCCGGGGCGGTTCGAACCGCTGCTGAACCCGGCCGCCAGGCCAAACGTCGTGCCTGCGGCGAGGCCGGTACCGGTTGACGACGACGACGAGGCGCTGCCGGCCAGCGCGCGACCAGCGCGGACTGACGAGGAAAGGCCAGTCAAAACCATCAATGAGGTCACGACACCGCTATACCTGCTATCGCCAACGATCGATTACATCGCTGCAATCGAAGTATCCGAACCGGCAGCAGCTTACCAGATTCGTGAAGCACAACGTGCTGCCCTGGCCCGGCTGGGCAAACCCGTGCACTGGATCGGCTTCAACGAACAGGAGCACGAGTGGGAGCCGATTCTCGAAGAGGCCGACAGCGCCTACCGGCACATCCGTATCGGACTGCAGCTGGTCGACCGCCAGGGTCCGGTTCGCGATGGCGACCTGTCGATTTTTCATCTTGCCATGCAGGATCTCGCGACTGAATTGATGGGTTTTGCCGAGCTGCCGCTACGCGAGCCAGCCTTGCGGATAGCGTCGCAACTCGACGAGTTCTGCGCCGGTGTCGACATCCAGATCGGCGTCAATGTGATCAGTCAGGGACAGGTATTTCCGGGCACGAAGTTGCGTGCCCTCGCCGAATCAGCAGGAATGATCATCGACCCGGAAGGCCGGTTTGCCCGTTTTGATGACGAAGGCAGACTGCTGTACGTACTCATCAACCAGGAAACGCAAGGCTTTTCGGCCGAATCGATGCGCACCCTGACGACGCATGGGGTGACCTTCCTGCTCGACGTGCCGCGGGTGGCGAACGGTGATCGCGTCTTGATCCAGATGGTCGAACTGGCAAGACGCTTTGCCGACGCCCTGCACGGCGCGCTGGTCGACGATAACCGACGGCCGTTGTCCGAGGGAAGCATCGAGCCGATTCGTCGGCAGGTGGTGCAGTACCAGACGGCGATGGCGACACGCCAGGTGCCGGCTGGCGGTGCCCTGGCGTGCCGCCTGTTTTCCTGACTTGGAAGCCCCGCGCATGCCTGCCCGCGAGCGCGCTCTGGCCTTGCGGGCCGAGATCGAGGAGCACAACCGCCGCTACTATGTGCTCGATGCACCGCTGCTGAGCGACGCCGAGTACGACCGCCTGTTCCGTGAGCTGCAGGCGCTGGAAGCTGCACACCCCGAACTGGTGAGCGTTGATTCGCCAACGCAAAGGGTCGGCGCGGCGCCGCTGCCCGAGTTCGCGGCAGTAGCGCATGCGACGCCGATGTTGTCGCTCAACAATGCCTTTGCCGACGCAGAGGTGGCCGCATTTGACCGCCGTGTCGGTGAAGGGCTGGCGGTTCATGGCGATCTCGATTATTCGGCCGAGCCCAAGTTCGACGGCCTCGCCGTCAGCCTGACCTACCAGGACGGCATCCTGGTGCGCGGAGCGACGCGAGGCGACGGTGCCACGGGCGAAGATGTCACCGCCAATCTGCGCACCTTGCACAGTATCCCGCTGCACCTGCAGGGCAATGGCTGGCCGGCGCTGCTCGAAGTGCGGGGCGAGGTGCTGTTGTGGCGCAGCGACTTCGAGCGGCTGAACTCGCAGCAGCGCGAAAAAGGGGAGAAGGAGTTCGTCAACCCGCGCAATGCCGCAGCCGGCAGCCTGCGTCAGCTCGACCCACGCATCACGGCAACGCGGCCACTGCGCTTTTTTGCCTATGGCATCGGCCTGGCTGAAGGGACCGACTTGCCGGCAACGCACTCGGCATTGCTCGACCGGCTTGCCGAATGGGGTTTTCCGGTCGCACCGGAACGTCGCCGGGTCAAAGGCCTCGCTGGCCTGCTCGGCTACTATGCCGAGCTCGGCAGGCAGCGCGCCTCGCTGCCTTACGATATCGATGGTGTGGTCTACAAACTGGATGATCTCGCAGCGCAGGAACACCTTGGGTTCGCATCGCGCGCACCGCGTTTTGCGATTGCACACAAGTTTCCGGCCGAGGAAGCGCTCACCGAGTTGCTCGACATCTCGATCCAGGTCGGCCGTACCGGTGCACTGACACCAGTAGCGCGGCTGGCGCCGGTATTCGTCGGCGGCGTGACGGTGAGCAACGCCACCCTGCACAACGAGGACGAGGTGCGGCGCAAGGATCTCCGCATCGGCGATACCGTCGTCGTTCGTCGTGCCGGCGACGTGATTCCCGAAATCGTACGCGTGCAGAGGGAAAAACGGCCCCCCGGAGCGCCCGAATTCAATATGCCGACGAGCTGCCCGGTCTGTGCTTCGAAGGTCGTCCGTAACGCAGAGGAGGCGGTAGCGCGTTGCAGCGGTGGTATCTACTGCCCGGCGCAGCGCAAACAGGCGCTGCTGCATTTTGCTTCGCGGCGTGCAATGGATATCGAAGGGCTGGGTGAAAAACTCGTCGAGCAGCTCGTAGACCATGCCATCGTGCGCACCCCGGCCGACCTCTACCGGCTGGGTTTGCTGGCACTCGCCAAACTCGAACGGATGGCCGACAAGTCGGCGGACAATCTGCTCTCGGCCATTGAGCAAAGCAAGCAGACCACGCTGGCGCGCTTCATTTACGCGCTCGGAATCCGCAACGTCGGCGAAGCCACGGCGCGGGATCTGGCGCGTCATTTCGGCAATCTTGATCGTCTGCTCGCTGCTGACGAAGCCGATCTGCTACAGGTGCCCGACGTCGGCCCGATTGTCGCGCAATGCATCCGCCAGTTCAGCAGCGAGCCGCACAACCTCGAAGTCATCGAGCAATTGCGTGCTGCCGGGGTGGTCTGGCGCGACGGCGAGGCCCCGACGCCGACCGCCAGCGCCAGCACTGGCAAGGTGTTCGTGCTGACCGGTGCATTACCCACGCTGACTCGCGAGGCCGCCAAACAGATGATCGAAACCGCGGGCGGCAAAGTCAGCAGCTCGGTGTCGAAAAAGACCGATTTCGTCGTCGCCGGCGTCGAGGCCGGCAGCAAGCTCGAAAACGCCCGGCGCCTGGGGGTCACGGTCATCGACGAGGCGCAGTTGCTGGGACTGCTGAACTTGGCGCAACCGGTACAATGAAGCCGTTCGTGGCATGGATCGGGCGGTGCGCTGGCGGCAGCGCCGCCTCACCCTCACCAACCCATTCGGAACGTCGATGATCGATCCCCAGCAGGCAATGGCCATTCTCGCTTCGGCCGACCTCATCCACACCGCCGATACCGTCGATGCCGCGGTTCGCCGCGTCGCCCGCGAAATCAGCGAACGCTTGCGTGACCGCAACCCGGTGTTGCTGTGTGTGCTCAAGGGTGGCCTCCCCTTCGCCGGCCATTTGCTGACACAACTGACCTTCCCCCTGGATGTCGACTACCTGCATGTCAGCCGTTATGGCCAGGCCAGGAGCGGTGGTGAGCTATCCTGGCGTATCGAGCCGGAGATCGCGCTGAGCGGCAGAACCGTTCTGGTACTTGACGACATCCTCGACGAGGGGCTGACGCTGGCCGCGATTCGTGATCGCCTGCTGGCGCGGGGTGCTGACGCCTGCTACACGGCAGTTGCCGCAGACAAGCTGATTGGCAAAAAGAAGCCGATTCAGGCCGATTTCGTCGCGCTGAGCGTTCCCGACCGTTTTCTTTTCGGCTATGGCATGGACGTTCGCGGGGCCTGGCGCAACCTGCCGGCGATCTACGCCATGCGGGAGGATTGAGATGCTGGCCATCATCGGCGGCAGCGGGCTGACCCGCCTCGCTAGGCTGGAGGAAGCGGAGCGCCGGCCGGTGGCGACGCCTTACGGGAATCCCTCGGCAGCGCTGACCTTTGGACTGCTCAGTGGCCGGCCGCTGGTTTTTCTGGCACGTCACGGCGACGAACACACGATTCCGCCACATCAGGTGAATTATCGCGCGAACATCTGGGCCCTGCACGAGTGCGCGCCAGCCGGCATCGTCGCGGTGGCTGCGGTCGGCAGCATTCGTTCCGATCTCAGTCCTGGTGATCTGGTGATCCCGCATCAGATCATCGATTACACCTGGGCACGCTCCTCGACCTTCCACGAAGGGCCGCACAGTTCGGTCACGCATGTCGACTTCACCGAGCCCTACGATCGCGCTCTGCGCCGGCAGCTCGTCGACGCGGCGGCAGCGATCGGAGCCAGGGTCAGTGAGGCAGCAGTCTATGCAGCAACACAGGGGCCGCGTCTCGAAACAGCCGCCGAGATCAACCGCCTCGAACGCGATGGCGCCGATGTGGTCGGCATGACCGGCATGCCGGAAGCGGTGCTGGCACGCGAACTGGCGATCCCCTACGCGGCGATCAATGTGGTTGCCAACTACGCTGCGGGACGCGGTGACAGTCGCGAGCTCATCCGCATGGAGGCCATCCTCGCAGTCCTGGAGGGGGCAATGCAGCAGGTACTCGCGATCATCGAGAGGATGCTGACAAGCCATGATTAGAACCGTTCTCAGGATGGGCGACCCGCGCCTTTGGCAGAAGGCCAGACCGGTCGAGCAGTTCAACACCCCGCAACTGCATGCACTGATCGAGGACCTCGAAGAAACCATGCGCCATCTCGACGGCGCCGGTCTGGCCGCACCGCAGATCGGAGTCGGTTTGCGGGTGGTGATTTTCAGTGTCGATGGCAATCCGCGCTACCCGGATGCTGAGCAGGTGCCAAGGACGGTGTTGATCAATCCGGTGCTGACGCCGCTCGCACCGACGATCGAAGAAGGCTGGGAAGGTTGCCTGTCGGTCCCCGGTCTGCGTGGCTGGGTGCCGCGCTGGAGCCATCTGCGCTATACCGGTTGCGACGCTTTCGGTCGGGCGATCGACCGCCGCGTCGCCGGTTTCCACGCGCGCGTGGTGCAACACGAATGCGACCACCTCGACGGCGTCCTCTATCCGATGCGGATCAGGGACTTCAGCCGCTTCGGTTTTGTCGACGAGCTTTTTCCAGGAGGTAGTGCCGGTGCCGTTGAATAGCTCCGGGCTCCCGGTACGCCAGGGGTGTGCGCCGACATGGCCTGAACCGCGCGGAATTGATCTTTGCTGAGGAGGCGAACCGTGAATGTGCCATACCGGATTCTCTTTGTCTGCATGGGCAACATCTGTCGTTCGCCGATCGCGGAAGCGGTGACGCGAACGATGGCGCAGCGGCAGGGGCTGGCGGCGATGCTGCAGCTCGACTCGGCAGGTACGCACGGTCATTACCACGCCGGCGAAGCGCCGGATGTGCGGGCGCGTCGGATCGCAGCCAAGCGGGGATACGATCTCTCCCGATTGCGCGCACGCCCGGTCATCGACGCCGATTTTGATCGTTTCGACCGGATTCTTGGGATGGACGAGAGCAATTTGTTCGCGCTACAACGCCAGTGCCCGGAGGAACACCGGTTGAAGCTGGGCTATTTTCTCGATTACGCCCCGGATCTCGGAATCAACGAAATTCCCGATCCCTATTACGGTGCCGACTCGGGATTCGAACGGGTCCTGGATCTTTGCGAGTGGGCGGCAGCCGGGTTGCTGGCCGACTACAAGCGCAGGTGCATGTCATCGTGACAGGAACGTGTCAGGCATGCCACTCCCTGGATCCAGCCAGCGCTGGCGCACCTCCTGGTGGTGGCGAGCGAACCACCACAGTGCCACCAGTGGCCAGGCGGAGTCAATGCGCCCCTGCTCGGCGAGGACGACTGCCTGTTCGGCCGCCAGGCAGACGACGCGGATATCCTCCCCCTCGTGGGCCAGACCGTGGATGCCGCCAGCGTTGCGGCTATCGACGCGACCCAGGAAGAGGTGAGTGCGCTGCGAGGTTTTGGCCGGGCTGGTGTAGAAGCTGCTGATCGGTAGCAGATCCGTAACCGTGCACCCGGCCTCCTCCATCGCCTCACGGCATGCCACTGCCGCAGGCGTCTCGCCGTTCTCGATCAGACCGGCGACGATCTCCAGCAGCCAGGGCCCGCGCGGGTCAGCGCGGGCGCCGATGCGAAACTGCTCGATCATCACCACTTCGTCGCGCTGCGGGTCGTAGAGCAGCACGGCCGCGACATCTCCCTTCTCGATGGTCTCGCGCACGATCGCAGGACTCATGCCACCGGCGAACAAACGATGGCGCAGCCGCAAGCGCTCCAGCCGGAAAAAGCCCTGATAGCAAATTTCCTGCTCAATAATCTCGACATCCTGCCCGCTCATGCCGGCCTCCTGAAATCTTTGCGCTCAGGGTGGCGTTACCGCAGGCGCTGCTCGACCATCGAGGGCTGCGACTCGGCTGAATTCCCACCCAGAGGCCACTCGACGTTCATACCTGATATTGCCCAACTGCCTTGCGCATGCGGTTCACGGTTGCGGTCAACGTGTCGACCATGGCTCCGGTTTCTCTGGTCACCGCCACGTTCTGTTCGGTCATCAAGGCAACGCGCTCGACATTTTGCGCAAGTTCGGTCATGGCGGCTCGCTGCTCGCTCGAGGAATAAGTGATTTCACTCACCATCCTCACCGTAGTCTGCATCTGCTCATTGATGCCACACAATGCCTGGCGGGCTTCCTGTACCAGACGAACGCTCTCCTCGACTTCATTCGCGCCGCTGCGCATGCACTCCACCGCCTGTTTGGTTTCGTTCTGGATGCTGCCGATCATGCAGCTGATTTCGTGGGTCGCCTTGCCGGTTCGCTCCGCGAGTTTGCGCACTTCGTCGGCAACGACCGAAAAGCCGCGTCCAGCCTCCCCTGCCCGTGCAGCTTCGATGGCGGCGTTGAGTGCCAGGAGGTTGGTCTGGTCGGCCACTTCCTTGATGACGGCGACGATACGACTGATTTCCTCCGAGCGCTGGCCGAGCGACTCTACCTGCTGTGCCGACGCCTTCACCGTTCCGGCCAGCGCCAGAATGGTCTGGCTGGCGCGTAACGACAGTTCCTCGCCGGATTGCGCGACCCCGCCGGCCTTGAGGGCCGCAGCCTCGGTGCTGGCGGCATGCGCCGCCACTTCTCCGATGGATACCGTCATTTCCTCGACGGCGGCCGCCGAAGCCGAGGTGGCGTCGCTTTGCACGGTCGCTGACTGTTTGACGTTCTGCACGCCGGCCTGCACCTGGTTGTTGGCAGCGTCGACCTGTTTGGCAGTGTCCGCCATACCCTGGATCGTGGCCTGCATCGAAGAAATGAACATGTCGGCCAGGCGGGCAATGCGCCCGACGATGTCACGACGGGAAATATTGAGACGTGTCTTGAGATCGCCGGTTGACAGGACCGAATCGAGATAGTCAGCCGTGGCCTGGAGATCGCGCGATACCTTCGGCATCACCCAGAACAGGAAGAACAAGGCATAAAGCACGACCACAGTGGACAGAATGGTTTGCACGTGTTCCAGCGATCGCCCATCCGTCATCCATCCTGCGGCGAGTTCCAGGCCTCCAGAAAGCACTGCCAGCAGGCCCATGATCAGCATTTGCGTCGGCAAGCTGGCGAACCGATCGACCACCCCAGGCAACACACGTTCCACCCGACCGTGCCGGATGCGTAAGGATCGGTCGCCCTTGCGGATCCGTCCATAGGCCTCCTCTGCTGCCGCGATTTCCTGACGTGTCGGGCGTGAGCGCACCGATTGGTAGCCGACTGTCCGACCCTCTTCACGAACCGGCGATACATTCGCAACGACCCAATAATAGCCGCCATCCTTGCGACGGTTCTTGACCAGACCACGCCAGGGGCGACCGGACTTGAGATCGGTCCAGAGGTCGGCGAATGCGGCTTCCGGCATGTCCGGGTGGCGAACCATATTGTGCGGTTGCCCGATCATCTCCGCTCGGGTGTAGCCACTGATCACAGCAAAAGCCTCGTTCGCCTCCTCAATCACCCCCTTGAGGTCAGTGCGCGAGTAGATGAACTCGCCTTCGGGAATGACGGTTTCAATCATGGTCACGGGTTGGTTGTTTCTCATGGCGTCAATGTGCGAAGCTTCTGGTGAAAGGTCTGTGCATGATGCCTAAGTATTGCCGATTCAACAAGCGCCAATGAATCCGTAAGGCAGGCATTCCCGTGTATTCGTCGCCCGGAAAAGCCGGCGGACTCGATTCCGGCGGCTTCGTCCCGCCGCGAGCAATGGGCACGAGGGCCTTGCCTGATATCGAATTACCCCGGACAATCACAGCTTGCAAAGCGGTCCAGGATTCGCCGCTTCGCGACTCTCAAGACCAGCCGCCAGCACGCGATCACCCACATCGCTGCAAGGTGCAGCGCAAGTTCTCCCTGGAGGCCACCTCATGAGCTTCGCCGATATCGCTGCCCTGACGCTGCATGACGTCAAGAACCGTCTTGCCCAACTGGCCGGCCGCGCCGAGGCCCGGGGCGATGTGGATACCCTGCATGAAACCATCAATGCCTCGAATACCCTGACGAGACTGCTCACCTATTACCGATCGGATGTTGGCAGCCTCGCCCTGGACATCGAAGCGCATGCTCCAGCCGACCTTGCCGCCGAGTTGGTCGATGACGTCTGCGTTCGCGGCCGCTGCCGTATCGACCTCGATTGTTCGCAGGCACCGACGCTGTGGTTCTACGACGAAACCGTCGTGCGCATGGTGCTGGCCAACGCCGTGCAGAACGCCGGGCGGTATGCGCGCACGCGCATCGTCATCGAGGTTGCGGAACGTGACGGTTTTCTCGAGTTTCTGGTTCGTGATGACGGCAACGGTTATCGCCAGGAGGTGCTAGACGATGCCAGCGGCGTGGCGGCGCCGGTAACCAGGAACGGCACCGGACTGGGTCTCCGACTGGCCCGACGCATTGCAGAAATGCATGCGAACGCCGGTCAGCAGGGCGAGATCAGGCTTTCTAATGACGGGGGTGCCGTTTTCCGCCTGTTGCTGCCGAAATAGCATCATTGTTGCCCCCTTTGCCAGAAAACCTCATGTGCAAACGAATCCGCGTCCAACAGCCTACCCTGGGGAGGTATCTCAAGAATTTCTGCGCTTCCTGGATGGAACGCGAGTAGGGGTGGACGAGTCGTGCATGCGTGTCGGCCCGGCGATCTGAAGGAGATGGCGGCATGAGCTTTCGCATCCTCAACGCCGGGGATACGGCGCTGACCATCGAGTTTGGCGAGCACATCGAGCGGTACCTGCTGACCGCGGTCGCGGCGCTCGACGCAGCGCTGGCGCGGGCGATCGACCGCGGCGAGCTGCACGGGATCGTCGAAACGGTGCCGACCTTCCGTTCGCTGACCGTCATCTATGACCCCCTGCTGTGCTCTCGCGCCGAAATCGAACCGGTCGTTACGACACACGCAGAGGCTGCACTGCGCTCGTCGGCGGCCAGGGATGAGCAGCGGCGCGGACGTGTCTGGCAATTGCCGGTATGTTACGGCGACGAGATGGCTGCCTGCGGGCCGGATCTCGATGAACTCGCGCAGGCCTGCGGCCTGCCAGCGGCCGAGGTGACTCGTCGGCATGCTTCCGTCACCTACGAGGTCTACATGCTTGGTTTCCAGCCAGGCTTTGCCTTCCTGGGCGATCTGCCGGAGCGGCTCTCGCGTCCACGCCGCAGCGAGCCGCGCCTGCGGGTGCCGGCGGGCAGTGTGGCGATAGCCGGCACCCTGACTGCGATCTACCCCTGGGAAAGCCCCGGTGGCTGGCATCTGCTGGGCGCCTGCCCGGTGCCGCTGTTTTCGGCTAACTGGCCACAAGCGGCGCTGCTCCTGCCCGGCGACCGGGTGCGCTTTCGGGCGATCGCCGCCACCGAGTATCGCTTGCTGCGCTCGGAAATGCCAAAGTTGCGCGCGGCAGCGCAGCCGCCGCTGGCTTTTCTGGTCGATGGCGAGGCCGATCGATGAACGCTTTTCTCGAAATCGTCAGCCCCGGCGCGCTGGCTTCGCTCCAGGATCTTGGCCGACCAGGGTTCCGTCGGCTTGGCGTGCCGCGCGCCGGCGCACTGCAACCGGACTGGTTGCGCCTGGCCAATGCCCTGCTTGGCAATGCCGAAGATACCCCGGCGATCGAATTTTTTGTCGGCGGTCTGGCAGTGCGTGCGCTCGACTCACCGGTTCAGCTCGCGCTGGCCGGAAATTTCTCGGCTGCAGTAGTCGGCGCCGACGGCTGTCGTCGCCTCGACTCCTGGCGCAGCGTGACGCTTGCGCCCAGCGAGACCCTGCGTTGTGGCATGCTGTCGCCGGGCCGGGTCGGCTACCTCGCGCTGGCCGGGGTCAACATCCCGAAGCAACTCGGCAGCGCATCGACGTATGCGCCTGCCGGCCTCGGTGGCCTCGACGGTCGCTGCTTGTCGCCCGGAGGCCGCCTGCCGGTCGGCGAGTGCAGAGCCGGCCAACAAATGCTGCGGACCTTGCCAGCGCTGGACGCGGCGCCGATTCGCGTCGTTCCCGGACCACAGGAGGATTACTTCACTGCCGCGTCGCTGGCCTGCTTCCTGGGTGAGGCCTACCAGATTTCCGCCGCGGCCGATCGCATGGGCATGCGTCTGGATGGTCCCGTGCTCAGACATCGGCCCGAGAAAGGCTTCGAGATGACTTCGGATGCGACTGTGCCAGGGTCGATTCAGGTGCCGGGCCAGGGACAGCCGATCGTGCTGCTCGCCGATGGCCAGACCGCTGGCGGTTATCCGAAGATCGCCACGGTGATCTCGGCCGATCTGCCGCGTCTGGCCGTGCTGGCACCGGGACAGTACATTCGCTTTGCTGCCGTTTCGGTGGCGGATGCCGAACGGGCGGCGCGCGCACGCGCGGCAGCCCTGCACGCACTGATCGCCGGCATCGGGCCGCTGGTGGAAGCGGGGAGGCTTGATCTGCAGGCGATTTATGCCGCCAATCTGGTCAGTGGTGTCGTCGATGCCCGAGAGTTGGATCCGGTGGCCTGGACGGCGACGCCTGGACAGGATTCACCGCCTTCACGGTGGGAGGGAGGATGACCCGCAAGATCAATCTCAACGCCGACCTCGGCGAAAGCTTCGGGGTCTGGGAAATGGGCTGCGATGATCAACTGCTGCGCATCATCGGTGCAGCCAATATCGCCTGTGGTTTCCATGCCGGTGATCCGCTGGTGATGCGCCGCACGGTCCGACAGGCACTGGCTGCCGGCGTCAGCCTGGGCGCGCATCCATCGTTTCCTGACCTGCAGGGTTTCGGCCGGCGAGCGATGCAACTTCCGGCGGCAGAACTCGAAGCGATGCTGATCTACCAGATCGGCGCCCTTGCCGGCATGGCACAAGCCGAAGGCGGGCAGCTGACGCATGTCAAGCCGCATGGTGCGCTGAACAATATGGCCTGTGAGAATGCGGCGCTGGCAGGCAGCGTCGTGGCCGCGATCAAGAGCTTCGATCCTGCGCTGATACTGCTCGCGCCGGTGCTTTCGCAGCTTTTGCTGGTGGGTGCAGCCGCGGGCCTGAAAGTCGCCGCCGAAGTCTTTGCCGACCGCAGTTACACCGACACCGGCAAACTCGTGCCGCGCAGCCAGCCCGGCGCAGTTCTCCACAGCGCCGACGCCTGCGTCGAGCAGGTCCTGCGCATGCTCGACGCAGGCGGCATCGTCAGCCTGGACGGCCAACTGATCCGAACCGAGTTTCACAGCATCTGCGTGCATGGCGACGGACCGCAGGCAGTGGCCGCGGCGACCGCCATCCGTGCCGCACTGCTGGACGCCGGCATCTGCCTGGTGAAGCTTCCGGAAGCGCTCAAGTCCGGATCTGACGTTTTGCCGGCAATGGTTTAGAATCTCGGCATCACTGGCGGGGGTGGAGCGTGGCAGCGGTTACGATCCTGGCCTGCCCCGCTTGCTGCCCGACAAACGCGAGGAAATCCCCTTCGGATAGCGGAAAGACGCCGATGCCTCACAGAGTTCTCAAAGTCCCCGAGCGGGGAATGATCGACGCTTACGAGGGCCTGCTCGCGGCGCGCAATTTTCAGGCCGACGCCGCGCAACGCGCAGCCGCCGAACGCTTGCAGCGCCTTTATTATGACCTGCTGTCGTTCAAGGTCGGGCGGCGCAGCACCTTGCGGCGTCTTTTCGCACCGCCGGAAGTGCCGCGTGGCGTCTATTTCTGGGGCGGTGTCGGGCGCGGCAAGAGCTTCCTGATGGACTGCTTTTTCGACGCGGTGCCGTATCGTCGCAAGCGTCGGATTCACTTCCACGCCTTCATGCACGGGGTGCATCGGCAGTTGAACGAACTCAAGGGCGAGAACGATCCGCTGCTACGGGTGGCCGAGCGCATCGCTACAGAAGTGCGGCTGCTCTGCTTCGACGAGTTTCACGTTTCCGACATCGCCGATGCGATGATTCTCGGCCGCTTGCTCGAAGCGCTCTTTGCCCACGGGGTGGTTTTCGTGATGACTTCCAATTACCCGCCCGACAGGCTCTATCCGAATGGCCTGCAGCGCGACAACTTTCTGCCGACGATTGCCCTGCTCAAGTCGCGGCTGGACGTGCTGGAAATCGATGCCGGGGTCGATTATCGGCTAAGAACGCTCGAGCAGGTCGAGATCTTTCATTACCCGGCCGACGCTGCGGCCGAGCTGAAGATGGCCGGGTATTTCGCCGCCATGGCCGATGGCGAAGGCGAACCGGGCGGTACCGTCGAGATCCTCGGGCGCAATATTCCGACACAGCGCCGTGGCAACGGCGTGATCTGGTTCGATTTCAAGTCACTGTGCGGTGGGCCGCGTTCGCAAAACGACTACCTCGAACTGGCGCGCGGCTATCATACGGTACTGCTTTCGGCGATTCCCAGGATGTCGGCGAGCATGTCATCGGAGGCACGGCGTTTTACCTGGCTGGTCGACATCTTCTACGATCACAAGGTCAAGCTGATTGCCACCGCCGATTGTGGTCCGGACAGCCTGTACACACAGGGCACGCAGGCCAGCGAGTTCTTCCGCACCGCCAGTCGTCTGACCGAAATGCGTTCACGCGCGTATCTCGGCTTGCCGCATCTGTCGTGATCAACAGCGCCTGTCGGCCAGTGCGGCGGCTGGCCCGAGATAAAGCCTAGAAGATCTCCAGATCCACGCAGAGCCGATTACCTCCGGCTTCCTGCGCTGCGCTGAGCAGTGGCTGCAGGTGCTCGATCAATATCGATGAATCTTCGCCGCTGTATTCGGTGACGCCGCCGCTGATTGTCAGTGGCGGCTTGGTGTGGTGCGCATAGGTCGCCTCGACCGCCGCGAGGACACGCTCCAGACCGATCATCGCATCATTGATGCGAACATTGGGCAGAATCAACAGGAACTGATCGGAAGCAAAGCGGCCAACCATGTCGAACTCGCGCAGACTCCTGCCCAACAGTGAACCCACCTCGGCGAGCAGGCGTTCACCGGCTTCCCGTCCATTCGCTGCACAGAAATCGGCGAAGTCATCGATGGTCATCAACGCCAAGGAAAAAGGGGTACCGTAACGTCGGGCGCGGCGATCCTCATCGTCGAGCAGCAGTCTGATATAGCCTTGATTGAAGACCCCGGTGAGTGGGTCGTGTGTCGGCATGGACTGGCTTGCCAACTGACGGTAACGGGTCAGATTGGCCAGGGCCAGGAGGACACGTCGAAGACTGCCATCGTCGGCGAACACCGGAAAGGCGCTGGCCCTGCACCAGGTGGTGGCGCCGGACGCTGTCTTCCGGATACCGATGGCCCGATGCCGGACCGCCTGCCGCGTCTGCGCCACCTCCATTTCAGGACGGTGGTCGACAGCCAGCGGCTGACCGTTCTCATCTTCCCATACGACCGGCGTATCGCCAAGCAGGGTGGCGGCTTGAGTGTTGCGCAGATGCAGGAAACCATCGGAAGAGAAGACCAGCAGGGCAATGTCGAGACTGTCGAGCAGCGTCGCGTAGTTTCCGATTTCGGCATCATCGGCACGCAGATCGACGAACGGAGGAAGGGGTGGGCTACTGCACATTTGCAAGCATTACCGGCAGACAACGATATCCACATGTTAGCCCAAAATCCCGCCCTGCGCTCTTCGTCAGGCCCTTGTATCAGAAAGGTTTCCGTCAGGCGGCCAGTGCCTGCTCGAGGTCGTTGATCAGATCGTCGACATGTTCGATGCCGATCGAGAGGCGAATCATTTCCTCGGAGACGCCGGCCTTGGCCAGTTCTGCCGGAGCCAGTTGGCGATGCGTGGTCGATGCCGGGTGACAGGCGAGTGACTTGGCGTCACCGATGTTGACCAGCCGGGTAAACAACTGCAGCGCATCCTGAAAGCGCGCACCCGCCTCCGAGCCGCTGCAGCCGTTGCCCTTGACACCAAAGGTGAGGATCCCGGAAGCCTTGCCGTCCATGTACTTCTGGACCAGCGGGTGGTCAGGATGATCGGGCAGGCCGGCGTAATTGACCCACGCCACCTTGGCGTGACCCTGCAGGTAGGCGGCGATCTTTTCGGTGTTGGCGCAGATGCGGTCCATCCGCAGCGGCAGGGTCTCGATGCCCTGCAGAATCAGGAAGCTGTTGAACGGCGAGATGGCAGCACCCATATTGCGCAGCGGCACGACGCGTGCACGACCGATGAAGGCCGCCGGACCCAGGGCTTCGGTGTATATCACCCCGTGGTAGGAGACATCCGGCTCGTTGAGGCGCCTGAATTTCACCTTGTGCTCAGCCCAGGGAAAGCGCCCGCTATCGACGATCATGCCACCGATCGAGTTACCATGACCGCCGATATACTTGGTCAGCGAGTGAACGACGATGTCGGCGCCATGCTCGAAGGGACGGCACAGATAGGGCGAAGGAACCGTGTTGTCAACAATCAGGGGCAGACCATGACGGTGTGCAATCTCGGCGAGCGGCTCGAAATCGGTGATGTTGCCAAGTGGATTGCCGACCGACTCGCAATAAATGGCCTTGGTCTTGCCGTTGATCAGTTTTTCGAAACTGGGCGGCTCGGCATGGTTGGCAAAGCGCACCTCGATACCGTACTGCGGCAGGGTATGTGCGAAAAGGTTGTAGGTGCCGCCATAAAGTGTTGCTGCCGAGACGATGTTGTCACCGGCTTCGGCGATGGTCATGATCGCGTAGGTGATCGCCGCCTGGCCCGAGGCCAGCGCCAGTCCGCCGATGCCGCCTTCCATTGCAGCAACGCGTTTTTCGAGGACATCCTGGGTCGGATTCATGATGCGTGTGTAGATATTGCCGGCCACCTTCAGGTCGAACAGGTCGGCGCCATGCTGGGTGCTGTCAAAGGAATACGAGCTGGTCTGGTAAATCGGTACGGCGACCGCCTTGGTCGTCGGTTCGGGACTGTAGCCGGCGTGGACGGCGAGCGTTTCTAGTTTCATGCGGATTCTCCCTGGAGGTTGGCGCTTCGGCAAGGGTCAATCTTATCATCTCGGATGACCCGCCTAGATGCCGGGGAACTGTCCATTGCCGATGCGCACGCGGTCACCGCTGCGCCACAGCGGCGCTTGCGATTCGTTGACAGTGCGCATGCTGCCATCGTTGAGGCGAACGGTGACCTGGTACTGCGGACTGACGCGCCCCTTTTTCGTCATCTCGCGCACGTCAACGACGGTACCGCAGTCCCGGCAGGCGCCAACAGCAGGTCGGCTGTGGTCGACGTAAAGCGCGTTCTCCTGTTGCGGGTCGTTCGCTATCGGTCGGGTGCCACGGCTAGCGTGGTAGGCGCGGGAAGACACCGTGGATCGCCCCTGGTCGGCCACTGCCGCGGTCGGTCGAGTGGCGACCTGCTTGCTTGCCTGGCTTGCCGGAGCTTCGCTGACGGTATGCACCGTGACCCTCGAACCGGCAGGGATGTTCAGCGTCGCAGACTTTTCCGCAGGTACGGCGATCGCGGTCGGCATGGGTGTGCTTGCCACTTGCGGTGCCATGGGGCTCGGCAGCCAGCCGAGCAGCGCCGCGACGCCGGTGAGACTGAGCAGAGTGACCGAGGCTGCGGCAACGAGAATCATCGGGTGGGTGCTTGTGGACTGGTTTTCCATCCCCTGGATTTCCTGGAAATAAAAACCTCAGTGTAACGCTTTGCGGGCAGCCGTGGAGAACGAGCACTACGCAACGCGGTCCGGCTTGACGGAAAAGTCACCCGTCGATACGCGGCGCGGCGTCGCTGTGCCACCGCTGGCTGCGGCCACGCAACAGGAAGCGACCGGGATCGACGGCGCTGACCAGGTCGTCGGCGAGCGGCAGCGGCGCACCGGTGATCAGGCAGGCCAGCAGTTCGCCGGCGAGCGCCGACCAGACGATGCCGCGGGCGCCAAAGCCGTTGATCAGGTAGAGTCCCGGCAGACGCGGCATGGCGGCGAGCGGCAACGACGGACGCGCCGGATCGATGGCGGTGGCGTCGGCAAGCGCCCCGATCATCGGCAGACGATCCGGCGACAGCGGGCGGAAGCCGACGCGGCCGCCGAGTTGCGCGGGGTCGATGCGCTGGCTGTAGCCTGGCAGGATGAAATCGAGTTTGGCCAGGTTTTCGGCATGGTCGGCCTGGCGCAGCGCGTTTTCCTGGTCGTCGACGCAGAAGGTCGCGCCGACGCAGCGCAGGCCGTCGATGACTGGCGTCACGTAGCCGAGGCGGCAAATGACGATGGCCGGCGGCGAAGCCGTCGCGACCGGCAGATGCGAAACCTGCCCGCGCGCAGCGCGCAGCGGCAGATGCGCGGCAGGCGCAAAGCATCGGGCAGCCGCTGCGTTGGCCAGAATCAGCACCGGTGCTGCGGCGATCAGCTTGCCCGCGGCGTCGCAAGCCTGCCAGAGACCCGCCTGCCGCCTGATTTCGGCGACCCGGCATTGATAATGCGGCCGGATCGCCGTCGCCTGGCAAGCTAGGTTGGCCCGGCAAAGCGAAGCGGGATCGACCCAGCCACCGCCGGGGAACCACCAGCCGCCCTTGGCAACCGGCCAGCCGGCCAACTGGCTGGCTTCGTCACGGTCGACAAAGCGCAGCTCATCGGCTGCAGGCTGCTGGATCTCGACCACCCGCTGCTGCGTCGCGGCGTGTTTGTCGTCCCGCGCCAGATGCAGCACGCCGGTGCAACCCCAGCGTAGCGGCAGACCGGCGGCGGTCAGCGACTGGAGATGCGCACGGGCGTGGACGAACCCGGCCCGTGTCAGTCGTGCCAGGCGGTTGTCGTCGAGTGAGGGCAGCGGGCGCAGGACGCCGGCGAGATTACCCGAAGCGCCCTCGCCAGGGGCTGCGGCGCGCTCGATCAGATCGATCGTCCAGCCGCGTGCCGCCAGACGTTCGGCGGCGCTGCTGCCGGCCAGACCGGCACCAATGACGATCGCGTGCTGTGGCATGCACCGGGAGTGCTGGTCAATGTGCGCTCTGGCTTGCTGCAGTTGCCTACTCCGGCCGCATCTGCGGAAAGAGGATCACGTCACGGATGTTTGCCGAGTCGGTCAGCAGCATCACCAGCCGGTCGATGCCGACACCGCAGCCAGCGGTCGGCGGCAGGCCGTATTCGAGGGCACGGATGTAGTCGGCGTCGTAGTACATCGCTTCCTCGTCACCGGCCTCCTTGGCTTGCGCCTGTTCGAGGAAGCGTGCCGTCTGGTCTTCGGGGTCGTTCAACTCGGAGAAGCCGTTGGCGATCTCGCGGCCGGCGATGAACAACTCGAAACGCTCGGCGACCTCGGGGTTGCTGTCGCTACGGCGCGCCAGCGGGCTGACCTCGGCCGGGTAATCGATGATGAAGGTCGGATTCCAGAGATCGGCTTCGGCAGTCTCCTCGAAGAGCTTCAGTTGCAGCGCACCGAGCCCGGACTCCGCACCGACCTCGACCTTCATTGCCGTCAGTTTTGCACGCAACCAGGCGGCATCGCCAAGTTGTGCGATGCTGAAACCGGGATGGAACTGGCGGATCGCTTCGACGATCGTCAGACGGGCAAAGGGTTTGGCAAAGTCGATGCTGCGGCCCTGATATGCGAACACTTCGCTGGCCAGCACCGCGCGTGCGCTGTGGCGCAGCAGTCCTTCGGTGAAGTCCATCAACTGGCGGTACTCGGAGTACGCCTCATAGAATTCCATCATCGTGAATTCGGGGTTGTGGCGCGGGCTGAGCCCTTCGTTGCGGAAGTTGCGGTTGATTTCGAAAACCTTTTCGAGGCCGCCGACAACGAGGCGCTTGAGATACAACTCCGGCGCGATGCGCAGGAACAGCGGCATGTCCAGCGCGTTATGATGTGTCGCGAAGGGGCGCGCCGTTGCGCCACCGGGAATCGGGTGCATCATCGGCGTCTCGACTTCGAGGAAGCCGTGATCGATCATGAAGTTGCGGATCGACTGCACGATGCGGCTGCGGATGACGAAGGTGAGGCGGGATTGCTCGTTGGTGATCAGGTCGACGTAGCGCATGCGGTACTTCTGTTCCTGGTCGGTCAGGCCGTGGAACTTTTCCGGCAGCGGTCGCAGCGATTTGGAGAGCAGCCGGATCTCCGTGCACTGCACGGTCAGCTCGCCCGTGCGGGTGCGAAACAGCGTACCGACGGCCCCGACGATGTCCCCCATGTCCCATCGCTTGAATGCCGCATAGATTTCATCGCCCACCTGGTCACGGCTGACATAAGCCTGGATGCGGCCGGAGAGGTCCTGAACGGTAATGAACGAGGCCTTGCCCATCACCCGTTTGAGCATGATGCGCCCGGCGATCCGGACGGTGACCGGCACTGCTGCAAGTTCTTCGAGCGTCTTGTGGTCATAGAGATCATTGATCTTGCCGGCGGTATTTTCGCGCGCAAAGTCGTTCGGGAAGGCCTGGCCGCTCCGCCGCCATTCGCCGAGCTTGGCACGACGATCGGCAATGATGTGGTTTTCGTCCGGCTGCGGCGAAGAGTCGAGGAGGTTTTCGGTCGGAGACATGATGGGAGTTTCTCAATGAGTGCCTGAGCAGCTTGGGCATGCGGGCTCAGACGCCCTGTTTCAGGCTGGCTTCAATGAACTGGTCGAGGTCGCCGTCGAGCACGCCCTGGGTATTGCCGACTTCGACGTTGGTGCGCAAGTCCTTGATTCTCGACTGGTCGAGCACATAGGAACGAATCTGGTGACCCCAGCCGATGTCGGATTTGGCGTCTTCGAGCTTTTGCTGCTCGGCCTGGCGCTTGCGCATCTCGGCTTCGTAGATGCGGGACTTCAACATCGCCATGGCCTCGGCACGGTTGCGGTGCTGCGAACGGTCATTCTGGCACTGCACGACGATATTGGTCGGCAGATGCGTGATGCGCACCGCCGAATCGGTCTTGTTGATATGCTGACCACCGGCGCCGGAAGCGCGATAGGTATCGATGCGCAGCTCGGCCGGGTTGATGTCGACTTCAAAGGAGTCGTCGATTTCGGGGTAGGCGGTCACCGAGCAGAAACTGGTGTGGCGGCGCGCATTCGAATCGAAGGGCGACTTGCGGACCAGTCGATGGATGCCGGTTTCCGAACGCAGCATGCCGTAAGCGTAGTCGCCGGAGAGCTTGATGCTGGCCGTCTTGATGCCGGCGACTTCGCCTTCCGATTCCTCGAGCACTTCGACCGCGTAGCCCTTGCGTTCGCCGTAGCGGATGTACATGCGCAGCAGCATCGCCGCCCAGTCCTGCGCTTCGGTACCGCCGGCGCCGGCCTGGATGTCGACGAAGCAGTTGAGCGGGTCGGCCGGGTTGTTGAACATGCGCCGGAATTCGAGGCCGGAAACCTCCTTCTCGATGGCGTCGACATCGGCGATGACCGCGTTCAGCGTGTCGTCGTCATTCTCCTCGCGCGCCATCTCGAAGAGGTCACTGGCGTCGCGCAGGCCATCGCCAATGCGGTTCAGCGTCAGCACGACGTTTTCCAGCACGCGTTTCTCGCGTCCGAGTTCCTGCGCGCGCTCGGCGTTGTCCCAGACCTTCGGATCCTCGAATTCGCGGGCAACGGCCTTTAACTGATCGGCTTTCTGATCGTAGTCAAAGATACCTCCGCAGTTCGGTGGCCCGCTGACCGAGGTCGGCGAGCCGGTTTTCGATGAGATTGAGCTGTTCGGCTTCCATGATGGACCCTGCTTGCTTGATGAATGAACTGCGCATTATATACGTGCGGCGGGCCGAACCGGGCAGGCAGGCGGGAATGGGGTGTGATTCAAAGTGATG
>DIME01000029.1:7288-15967 GCA_002425405.1 Candidatus Accumulibacter vicinus | reverse complement strand
GATTTCCCATTTTTGGTTAAAAGTGCCATTGCGGCGGCTCTGCTCGCAGCGCCGTTCGCCGCCAGCGCGAACCTCATCACCAACCCCGGCTTCGAGACGGGCGATCTCAGCGGATGGAGCTGTACCGGGGCCGACTTATGCGATGCCGATACAGAGTCACCGCATTCCGGGGCGTTCAATGCGCGCGGATACGACAACGACGGTTTCGCGACGCTGTCGCAAACGATCGCGACGGCCGCCAGCCAACTGTACTCCTTCTCCTTCTGGTCCGGCACTGACGCTCCGGGTGAAGCAGGGAACATCCTTCGCTATCAGATCGACAGCGGCCCGATCGTTACCGTGCCGACGACATCGCTCTATGCAATGAGCTCCGACGCGTTCGTCGCCACGGGTGGGTCGACGACGATCAGCTTCTACTTCGAGACTGATCCCGGCACCGGGACCTGGTTCATCGACGACGTGTCGGTCGAGGGGGCACGAGTTCCCGAGCCCGCGAGCCTGGCACTGGTCGGTCTGGGTCTCGGTCTCGCCGGCCTCGGTCGGATTCGTCGCAGGAAGAGCGCATAACCGGCCAGTTGCGGCGATCCCGCTTTGGTAGACCGCGAGCGACAAGGGCCCCGCTGATGTGGGGCCTTTTTTCTTCCAGGTCGTGGACCGACCTACCGCGCCCTTGATGCGCGCGCACGGCAAGCTGGTATCCCCACGTCACAAAGCGCAGGGCCAAGTCTCGGTTGCGGCTGGGCAATACTGCAAAAAGGTGATCCCTCGCTCGCATCGGCCAATTCTCCAGGTCCGCTTAGCAGGGGAATGCCGGAAAGCTGCCATTCAGTCCATCTCACCGGCCGCCCTGCTCATCGCGACCCCGGCCTGGCGTCTGGCCAGCAGCGTATACACCGTCGGCACGACGAACAGCGTCAGGAAGGTGCCGAGCAGCAGCCCGCCGACGATGACCCAGCCGATCTGCTGGCGGCTCTCGGCGCCGGCACCGCTGCCGAGCGCCAGCGGAATTGCGCCCAGCACCATCGCGCCAGTGGTCATCAGGATCGGTCGCAGGCGCAGTTCGGAAGCCTCGATCACCGCCTGCCGGACCCCGCGCCCCTGCGCCTGCAACTGATTGGCGAACTCGACGATCAGAATGCCGTGCTTGGTGATCAGGCCCACCAGCGTGACCAGTCCGATCTGGCTGTACACATTGAGCGTCCCGCCGCTCAGGAGCAGCGCCAGCAGTGCGCCGGTCATCGACAGCGGCACCGTCAGCATGATGATGAACGGGTCGCGGAAACTCTCGAACTGGGCGGCGAGCACCAGGTAGATGAACGCCAGCGCGAGCATGAAGGTCAGCGCCAGCGACGACGACGAGAGCTTGAACTCGCGTGACTGGCCGGCGTAGTCGATGGCGTAACCGGGCGGCAGGACGCGCCCGGCGGTGCTTTCAAGAAACTGCAGCGCTTCGCCCATGGCGTAGCCTGGGGTCAGGTTGGCGGTCAGGGTGACCGCACGGCGCTGCCCGAAATGGTTGAGTTCGCGCGGGCTGACCGTTTCGTCGACGCTGAGCAGGTTGGCCAGCGGGATCATGCTGCCATCCCTGGCGCGAACGAAGAGGTCGCGGATGTCGGAAGGCGTCGAACGATCGGCGTTGGCGACCTGAACGATCACGTCGTATTGCTCGCCCTCACGCTTGAAACGGGTGACCTGGCGACCACCGAGCATGGTCTCGAGCGTCCGCCCGACGGTTTCGATCTGCACCCCGGTATCCATCGACTTGTCGCGATTGACGATCACCGACAGTTCGGGCTTGTTCAGCTTGAGATCGGTATCGACGTTGGTCAGACCCGGGTTTTTCGCCACCTCGTCGAGGAGCCTGGCAGTGATCTTGTCGAGCTCGACGTACGATGCCGAGGTGACGATGACGAAATTGATCGGCCGCTCACGCGGGCTCTGACCGAGCGACGGCGGCAAAACCGGAAAAGCCAGCACGCCGGGAATTCCCGAAAACTTCGGGAACAGTTCCTTGACCACGGCCGCCGAGTTGCGCTTGCGCTCCTGCCAATCGGTGAGACCGACAAAGGAGATGCCCTGGCTGACAGTCGGGTTGCCGGCAACGACGAAGTAGCGCTCGACATCGGCGGTATGCGCGTAGAGGTCCTCGATCTGCCGGGCGTATTGGTCGGTGTAGTCGAGCGTCGCGCCTTCCGGCCCGAGAAAGACGCCGATGATGATGCCACGGTCCTCGATCGGCGCCAGTTCGGACTTGAGCGCGCCGAGCAGGAAGACGTTCGCCCCCGCGACCAGCGCGAACGCCAGCATCACCAGCCAGCGCTGCGCCAGTGCCGCGGTCAGCACACGACGGTAGGCCCGCGTCAGCGCGTCCAGGAGGTTTTCGACGGCGACGTAGGCCTTGCCGTGCCGAGCCTCGTGTCTGAGCAGCAGCGAGCACATCATCGGTGACAGCGTCAATGCGACGAAACCGGAAACCAGAACGGCGCCGGCCAGCGTCAGCGCGAATTCGACGAACAGCTTGCCGGTCCGCCCGGTCATGAAGGCGACCGGCGCATACACTGCAGCCAGGGTGATGGTCATCGCGACGACCGCGAAACCGATCTCCTGCGCTCCCTGAAAGGCTGCCTTGCGCCGTGGCATGCCCGCCTCGATGTGGCGATAGATGTTTTCCAGGACGACGATCGCGTCATCGACGACCAGACCGATCGCCAGCACCAGCGCCAATAGGGTCAGGGTATTGATCGTGAAGCCGAGCGCCAGCATCAGCGCAAAAGCGCCGATCAGCGAGACCGGAATCGTCACCAGCGGAATCAGCGTCGCCCGGAAATTGCGCAGAAAGATGAAAATGATCAGCAGCACCAGCAGCATCGCTTCACCGATGGTCTTGAAGACCGCGTCGATCGAGCGGTCAATGAACACCGACGAATCGTAGGCGATGTTCGCGGTCATTCCCGGCGGCAGCTCGCCGATCACTTTGGGCAGTTCGCCGCGCAGCGCCCGTGACAGTTCGAGCGGGTTGGCGGTGGCCTGCTTGATGACTCCCAGCGCGACCGCCGGCCGACCCTTGAAACGCACGCTGCTGCGCTCGGAAGCGGCACCGATCTCGACGCGACCGAGGTCGGCGATGCGCACCGGATAGCTGCCCCTGGCGTCGCTCGCCTGCTTGACGATGATCCCGGCAAACTGCGCCGCTTCGCCAAGATCGGTGCGCGCGACCACCGAGAACTCGCGACTCCGGCTTTCGATGCGACCGGCCGGCACCTCGACGTTCTGCCGGCGCAAGGCATCCTCGACATCCTGTGGCATCAGGTTGAAGGCCGCCAGCCGGTCGCGATCAAGCCAGATGCGCATGGCGAACTTGCGCTCGCCGAAGACGCGCACGTCGGCAGCGCCGGGCAGCGTCTGCAGGCGCGGTTTGACGATCCGATTGGCGACATCGGTGACTTCGAGTGCCGAGTGCTGGTCCGACGAGAAGGCGATCCAGATGATCGGATTGGCGTCGGCTTCGACCTTGGCGATGACCGGCTCGTCGATGTCGGCCGGCAGCTTGTTGCGTACGCGCGAAACGCGGTCGCGGACATCCGACGCCGCCGAATCCGGATGGCGCTCAAGCTTGAAGCGCACCGAAATCTGGCTGTTCTCCTGGCGCGAAATCGAGGTGATGACGTCGACCCCCTCGATGCCGGCCAGCGAATCCTCGAGCGGCTTGCTGATCTGCGACTCGACGATCTCGGCCGAAGCGCCACGATAGGTGGTATCGACGGTCACCACGGGTTCGTCGATCTTCGGGTATTCACGCACCGGCAGGCGGGTGTAGGAGACCAGACCGACGAGCAGGATCGATAGCGAGAGTACCGTCGCGAAGACCGGGCGGCGAATGCACAGGTCGGAAATCTTCATTGGCCCGCCCCCGGTGCAGCCGCTGGCGTGCCCCCCTGCACGGTCGCGGCTGCCGGCGGCGGTTCGGCCTGGCCTTCGCCGACGGCACGCACCGCGGCACCATCGCGCAGCTTCATCTGCCCGGCGCTGACCACTTCGTCGCCGGCGCGCAAGCCCTCGACGACTTCGACCTGGCCGTCGCGCCGCAGGCCGGTCCTGACCGGCACACGTTGCGCCCGACCACCGACGACACGGTAAACGTAAGGCGCCTTGCTGTCCGCAACCAGCGCTTGTTCCGGGATCAGCAGCACATTGTTGCGTTGCTCGAAAATCAGGCGGACACGCACGAACATGCCGGGACGCAGGCGTGCTTCACCGTTCGGCAGGTGCGCACGCAGCGAAATCGCACGGCCGCCGGCCTCGACCAGCGGATTGATCGCATCAAGTACCGCGGTAAACCTCTGGCCCGGCAGGGCGTCGCTCGACACTTCGAGCTGTTGTCCGGGTTTGAGTTGGCTCAGGTAAGACTCGGGCAGGCGAAAATCGATCTTCAGCGTACGGATATCCTCGATATTGACCAGTTCCTGCCCTTCCTTGACATAGTCACCAACACTGATGTTGCGAATGCCGACGATGCCGGAGAACGGCGCGCGCAGGCGCATCTTGTCGAAGCGCGCCTGCGCCAGGGCCAAGGCGGCTTCCTGAACCTTCAGCGTGGCCTCGGCATGGTCAAGCGCCTGCTGGCTGATGAACTTTTTCGCGAACAAATCCTGGGTGCGCCGGTGGTTGGTCTGTGCCAGTCCCAGATTGGCCTTCGCCTGGTCGAGTTCGGCCGCCTGCGTTGCCGCGTCGAGTGCCAGCAGCAGCGAGCCCTTGCTGACCGCGACCCCGTCCCTGAAGTGAATCGCGGCGACCCGACCGGGCGTCTCGGGACGCACAACGACCGACTCGTTCGAGCGCAGCGAACCGACGGCGGTGGCATCGAGGGCCAGTTCGGCGGCCTGTACGCGCGCCGTTTCGACGCGCGGCGGCGGCCCGCCTCCCGGCGGACCGGCAGGCGTAGCGGTGCCCGAGCGGCCGGCAGCCGCTCCCGACGGCGGCGCCATCGGCGAACCAGACGGCGCCCGAAAACTCGTATACGCGTAGTAACCGAGCCCGACCAGACCGGTGATGGCCAGGACCAGGACCCAGGAACGCTTTTTCCAGCTCGTCATATCAATCCGCATCCCCGCCGCAGCGGGCAATTCAAGTGGGTTCGAGGTCGCCGATCGAGAACGATCGGCAGGGGTCAGAGTGCAGCGAGTGGATCAGCGACCATGGGTGCGCCGCGACAAAACCAGACCAACAAGCTGCCTGCAGCGCTATAACTCTGACCGAGGTAGTGATCAAGTAAAATCCTTAATGGCCGTAGAAACAATTGTATAACTGCCTGCCCGGATTACAGGAGTGGGACCATGAGAATTCCATCTGAATTATTGCCGCCGGTCGGAACTCTGATCAAGGAAGTCGACAGGGCGTCCGGACCGGTGGAGCCTGCAGCCAGACTCACCGACGAGCTGGCGGCCTCGCCGCAAGGCCAGCCCCCGCCGTCGAGAAAAAAGGGGAAACCCCCGCCGCCCCCAACCGCCATCAGCCCGGAGGAAGCAAGCAGGCCCGAACCGGTAGAGCGCAGACATGGCGACCGTCGTTCAAAGAACCAGCCGGTCCTGCTCGACACCCGCTCGAACCGGGGCCGGCGGCGCGCACCGGGCGAAGCCCCGATCAATATCAAAGTCTGAGATCTGCTGCTCGCTCCTTTCGGCGGTTTTGGCGGCCATCGGCATCGGCCGTGAAGCGCACCCGGACGCCGACAAGCGCTACGCCGCCAGGGTTTTCTAGCTCTCGAGGGCTTCCCAGCGATCGAGCAGGGCCAGGAGTTGCTCATCGATTTCGCACAGGCGCGCCGACAGCTCTCCTGCTGCCTGCGGCTGTGCCTGGTACAGCGCGGGGTCGGCCAGCCGTTCGCCGATCCGCTTCTGCTCGGCTTCAAGGGCGGCGATGCGTTGTGGCAGTTCGGCGAGTTCCTTGGCCTCCTTCCACGACAGTTTGCTGGTGCTGGCCTTCGGCCGGGGCGGCCTGGCGACCTCGACCGGTCGCGGATCACCACGTTTGCTGCTGCTCTCCACCGTGGAGGATTCTTCCCTGCGGCGAGCGGCCTGATAATCGGCCCAGTCCTGATAACCGCCGGCGTACTCTCGCCAGAGGCCGCCGCCCTCGGCTGCGATGGTCTGGGTCACGACGTTGTCGATGAAGGCACGATCGTGGCTGACCAGAAACAAGGTGCCCGTGTAGTCCTGGAGCAGTTCCTCGAGCAGTTCGAGAGTCTCGATGTCGAGGTCGTTGGTCGGTTCGTCGAGCACCAGCACGTTCGCTGGCCGCGCGAACAGGCGCGCCAGCAGCAGCCGGTTGCGCTCGCCACCGGACAGCGAACTGACCTGCGAGCGCGCACGCTGTGGTGCAAACAGGAAGTCCCCAAGATAGCTGATCACGTGTTTGCGCTGATGGGCGATCTCGACGAAATCCGACCCCGGCGAGATCACGTCGATCAGTGTCGCCTGTTCATCGAGCTGACTGCGAAACTGGTCGAAATAAGCCACCTGCACTTTCGTTCCGAGATGCACCTTGCCGGTATCGGGGCGCAATTCACCGAGAATCAGGCGCAGCAGCGTCGTCTTGCCAGCGCCGTTCGGGCCGATGATGCCGATCTTGTCGCCGCGCTGTACCCGACAGGAGAAATCGCGTACCACCACCTGCTCGCCAAAACGCTTGCCGGCGTGCTCGAGCGCCGCCACCAGTTTGCCGCTGCGGTCGCCGGCATCGAGCGCCAACTCGACCTTGCCCTGGCGCTCGCGCCTTGCCGCACGTTCCCGGCGCAGTCGCTCGAGGCGCAGCACGCGCCCTTCGTTGCGGGTGCGACGGGCCTTGATGCCCTGCCTGATCCACACCTCCTCCTGCGCAAGAAACTTGTCCGCGCGTGCATTGTTCAGCGCCTCGTCGTGCAGCATCGCCTCCTTGCGCATCTGATACTCGCCAAAACTGCCCGGGCAGGAAAGCAGGCGGCCACGGTCGAGTTCGACGATGCGGGTGGCCACCCGTTCGAGAAAGCGACGGTCGTGGGTGATGAACACCAGCGTCACGCCCGCGGCAACCAGCATCTCCTCGAGCCATTCGATGGCGCCGACATCGAGATGGTTGGTCGGCTCGTCGAGCAGCAACAGCTCGGGGGAAACCGCCAGGGCCTGCGCCAGCGCCAGGCGTTTTTTCTGACCACCGGAGAGTGTTCCGACCAGGGCGTCGGCATCGAGCGAGAAGCGCTGGATGACGCGCTCGGCCTGCGCCTCGAATGTCCACGCGTGCCGTGCCTCCAGTTCCGTCTGCAGCGCCTGCATACGTTCCAGCAGCTTTTCATGGTCTGCTGCAGGGTCGGCAAGCGCGTGCGAGACGGCATGGTATTCGGCAAGCAGCGCCGACAACTCGCCCATGCCGGCGACAACGGCAGCGAAAACCGTCAGATCGGCATCAAAGGGCGGCTCCTGCGGAACATGGCCGATCCGCAGGCCCGGTTGCAGCCACACCTTGCCGTCATCGAGCGCCCCACAACCAGCGAGAGCGCTCAACAGCGAGGACTTGCCGGTACCGTTACGGCCAATCAGCGCGACCCGCTCGCCAGCGTCGAGCTGGAAATCCGCATGGTCAAGGAGCGGCACATGACCGAAGGCAAGGGAAGCGTCGGAGAGAATCAGGTATGGCATGCGTGCGGTTCCCCTTCCTGAGGGATGGCCTGCGCAAATGCGGCGGCGAGTTGGCGTAATCCAGGGTCAGCGGCTACAATACGCGCCCGACTCCTCGTAGCATAATGGATAGTGCACACGCCTCCTAAGCGTGGGATACAGGTCCGATTCCTGTCGAGGGGACGCGGCAGGCATCCAGGGCCGTCCGGCATGGTCTATCAATCCGGTGACAACGAGCGCGGGAGGCGAACGGTCGAGGAATGACATGACATTGCGCGCCGAGCGATCGATTTCATGTCATGAACAGGGTATCAAGCATCCGGCCCACCACAAAAGCTTCGGCTGCCGCCACGCCGATACTTGCCCCGCGCCATCTCGCCAGATGCTCACAAGCCTTGACTGAGCGCGCATGTGGCCAATCCTTCATCTCCAGGGCATAACTGCCGAGCGCGGCCAGTTTGCGATCAAGCGTAGAAGAAATATCGCAGAAATAGTTCGGGACAAAACCGCTGTTCCCTGACATGCGCCACTCGGTACTCGACGGCACCTCGAAAAACAGGACCTGACGCAGTTGGTTTCCCGGTTGCGGACGGCAGGCCGTCTGCACGGCTTCGCTGACAACCCGGTGATCGATGTTCAGATCGCCAGGGAAATGGGTATAAATGATGTCAGGCCCGGTCATCTTCACATGGGACTCGACGGCCTTGACCACCTCGAGCAGATGCTCGCCATCCATTCGGTTATCGGGAAAATCGAGCATTGCCAGAGAGGTCGATCCGAGCCGATCGTGCGCCTCCCTGGCGGCTGCGGAGAGAACCGACAACTGTTCTCCGGCGGCGGTTCGGTCACGCTGCTCCGAACGACTGGTGACCCCTTCCGCCAGGATCAGCACATGGACATGATCGCCCTGGGCAAGGTGCCTGGCCATGGTCCCCCCGCAACCCAACACTTCGTCATCCGGGTGAGCGGCAACGACCAGAACACTTCTAACGGTCATGACTTTTCCATACACCCCAGATCATGAAAGTCA
>DIME01000029.1:0-6966 GCA_002425405.1 Candidatus Accumulibacter vicinus | reverse complement strand
TCTCCCCCGACCCCTCCCCCACAAGTGGGGAGGGGAGATTCGTGAGTCGCTGACGCGACTGTCACATTAAGCACGCGGCTTCCTTGCGACGATGTTCCAGGAGGCGAACTGATGGTTGTCCTGTGGCTCATATCGTCGCATGAGTTTTTCTTCGATGAACAAAATCTCGAAATTCGAAAACAGATCCCGAAGATGAGCTGCATCGGAAAAGTGGACTTTTCCTACCCCGGTGAACTGACCCTTGCTGTAGCCTGTTCTCGTAAAATCATCATCCACGGCTTCGCCGGACAAGAAATCGCTATGATTCATGGAAAACCAATCAGAGCCGATAAATATGCCGTCAGGCTTGAGCGCGTCCGAAACGATCTGCAATGCACTTCTGATCGACACCGTGTTGTTATGGGTCAACGAAGCCCGGTCGAGAACGAGATCAAATCTTCCCTCGAACGGTTGCTGAATTGTAAAATCTGCTTCAATGATATTTTGAATCAGGCCAGGATAGCGTTGATGCAGTTTTTTAACAATGGTTGGACTACCCTCTATGCCATGATAGTCCATACCAAGCGAAATGAATAAGGGTATATTCGCACCCGCCCCTGAGCCGAGTTCAAGAACACGCCCACCGCCTGCCACAAGGATCGGTTTAAGGTGCCGATGTACCAGGCTGACCACATCGGACCACGGCCATACCGACAGATGAGTGCTTTCCGCGTAACGCTGCTCCCATTCAGAACTGAAACTCATGTCATTTCCCGGTCAAAACATGATGTATGTCCGAACCGCAGTTCATCCAGTAATCGACGATGCACATATAGGGTTCGAAATTTCCCCATAACTGGGGATAGGCTGGATGCCGAAAATCCTGGTAATCGATCGTTATTCCGGCGTCTGCAAAACGGTCCTCGTCCAGATAGTTTTTCCCCAGAGCGCCGGACAGATATTTTTCTGCCCCGAAGTGCTGGCACAGATCCAGGATCAATTGCGATTTTCTGCTGGTTATCGGCAATTCCGATGCACGAACAATCCTTGTGTTCATTCTGAATTCCGTCACCCAGAATCGAAGCTGCTGCCAGCACAGCTCGGCAAGATTGGATTGCTGAATTGAAAACAGCTGTTCAAGTTTCGGGAAGCACTCCTTGAATCCCGGCGCCTTTCGGTAATTCATTTCCAGCGACTTCAGGTGCTTGCTGCGCCAGGGCTGTGTATCGTCAATCAAAGTCTCACGAAGCGATGCCTGAATATGCCCTTTGACCCTGACCGGGATGGTCAGCCATTGTGGTCCTTGTGCTGTTTTTATCTTGTTCCGGTTGATGAAACTGTTCTTTTCGAACTGCACGGTATCAAGAAAAACGAAGATATCCGCGCGTGCCATCTTGTCAAAATAGCCCAGCCATGGGAGATAGGCCGGCTGATGAGCAGAGAGAATGACCGCCATTAGGCTAGCTGGCACTGAACAAGGTCTTTGCTATTTCGCCTTTTATCTTCATCCAGTCCTCCCGGAAAAGCGCCATCACCACCACGCCGAAAACCCCATCATCCCGGTGGATGTGTTTCTGAAGAAACCCTTCCTTGTTAAATCCAAAGCGCTGATGCAGACGAACCACTGCAGTATTGAAATCCAGAACCTCACAGCAAAGCTTTTCGATGGCCATTTGTTCAAAAACATACTCGAGCGCAAAGTATTCCATGACAGCGCCCAGTCCTTTCTGAAGACCCTCCCTTTCATCGGACAGATTGAATGCCCACGCACAGCGACGATCACGGTCATTGATGTCTGTAAAAGATACAAAACCTACAGGCCGGCCTTTTTCCCTGAACATGAAATGTCGGGACTTCTCATTCCTCGACTCCCTGTGGAACCACTTGTCGTGTTCTTCTGGAGTGATCGTCCTGGTGTCATACATGTAATGGCGTATCGATTCCGAATTACGCCATCTCAAGATCAGATCCTTATCCTGCTCATCCAAAGCTGTCAGGGAATAATCAGGGTAATTGAACAAGATTCTGGTGACCATTTTTATCCTTGGTTTGAAATATCCGTCAACTGAAGATAGCTCCCTTTCTGGATCCGGTGCGCCGCTCTTAGGCCCATCACCCGATCAATCAGTTCTGGAGACAACCCGGCACCGGGTCGCCGCAAACCGATATTCCCGGCATTCAATTCTTCCCCCGTTTCAATGTGTTGTAATGCCACGATGCTGCGCCTTGCCTGTAAGCGCATCTCTCTTTCGGCTTGCGTTGGCATCAGAATCGGGCTGCCCAACATCTCGTGCGCACACCGGATCGTTTGTATCCATTCGCGCAGCCCATCGCTTTCTTCGGCAAACCAGTGATCCGGCCCCGGCAGATCATGGTCGAGCGTGAAGTGCTTCTCGAATACTTGTGCACCGAGGGCGACAGCCAGAGCTGCAGCCAAGGGACCCTGTGTGTGATCAGAGAAGCCGACCAGCAGGCCCGGGAAGGCCTGCTGCAGGGTCGTCAGCTTGCGGATATTAACGTCCTGCGCAGGCGTAGGGTACTGGGAAGTACAGAGCAACAAGACCAGAGGCTTGCCGGAAAACCATCCGACCGTTTCCAGCGCCTGGTGCACCTCGGCCAGATCGCTCATGCCACAGGAAAGAATCAGCGGCAGATTCTCCGCTGCATAGCTTCGGAGCAATGGCAGGTTGGTGAAGTCGTCGGAACCCACCTTGATCGCCGGCACACCGATCGACATCAGCAGATCGAGGTCGGAACGGTTCTGTGGAGTCGAGAAAAAGGTAATGCCAACAGTATCACAGTGAACCTTGATTGCACGCCACTGCTCAGGAGCGAACTCGTAGCGACTGAACATTTCCAGCATGGATTCGGTGACGGTCTTCCCTTGCGACTGGTAGGTGAACATCTGTTCAGGATCGCCACAGAATTCTTCTGCTTTGAAGGTCTGAAACTTGACCGCATCGGCACCCACCTCTTTGGCGGTTTCTATCATTCGTTTGGCCATGCCAAGATCACCATTATGATTGATGCCGACTTCCGCGATGCAATAAGGAGGTTCATCGGGGCCGATGCTCCGCCCGGCAATGGCCAAGAGGCTGTCATTCATATGCGCTTCTCATTGTCAAGAATTTTTAACACCCTTTCGACCCCCGCGCCATCGCACACTTTGCTGGCACAGTCGATCATTGTCGGCAACTCACCGACCGCCATTCGTTCCAGATATCCCGCATAACAGGCTGGAGTCAGTTCAGAGGCCATACCCAGAGTCCGCTGAGCCCCCTGCTGATGCATCATCGTGGCGATCGGGCGCTGGTTTTCACCGAGGATGACGACGAGACTGGGCAACCCAAGGATACATTTTTCCCAGGTCACGCTGCCGCCTGCGGTGACGGCCAGATCAGCGGCCGCCATCAATTTCGCCATGTCGGGCGTCTGGATGTGCAGCGTGGCAGACGGGAAGTTCGCCAGGGTTTCCTTCAGGGTCTGCAGGGCAGAATAGCTTTCCCCGACGACCACGTCGATATGCTCCCAAGGTTTTCTGGACAGCCTCACCCCATCGAGGACCTTTCCGGTTTCATTGTCGGGATCGCTGCCTCCCATGAAAATCAACAATCGGTTCAGCGAGGGCGTTTTACGCCGGGCAAGACTGGCTGGTCGAAGCGCGCTGAACTCCGGCCTCAGCAGGGCGTATTGTGGGCCGACCAGGCAGACACAATGGCCGGGCACTTTGCCACGGTAGCGATTGGCCATTCCGTCGACCAGATTCTGATCGAGCAAGAGATCACAAATATGTTCGCGGTCGGCAAGATCGTCAATCACCATCAGCTTGCGGTAGGTCGCCTTGAGCGCAGATTCCCAGCGGGCATCGAGCGCATAATGATCAACGATCAGCCAGTCAGTGACCAGACCCTGCAAAATCGTCCGGGTTTGCCCGGCGTCGGTAGACCCGTCGGCGCCAAGCCAGACCGCATGCGCCGGTTGAAACGGGTGCTCACGGGAACCAGGCGAAGGGTTCGCCACCGGGCCAGGCAAGGCAATCGCTGCATGCCCCCGTTGCCGGATCAGGCCAAGAAGATGGCCTGGGTGCTCACGGCAAATAAAACGGCAACTGGCACCCGCGGCCTTTAGGGCATCGGCCAGTGTCAAACAACGCATGACGTGGCCTGTGCCGATTTGCAGGGAGGCATCAACGCGGAAAGAAATTTCTTGCCCGGTCATCCGGGTCATCCTGTCTGCAGCGCCTTGAACATCCACTCTGCACGTTCCCAGTCTTCTGGCGTATCAATGTCCTGCACGCGGTGGCGGGGCAGAATCACCGGCACGGCATCGGTTGAAAAGATCGGTTTGTCGGCTATCCACGCCGCGGTACGTCCCCAGTAGAACTGGCCGGCATCATGGAAGGCCTCTTCCAGGTCTTGCGAACGGGTGTTGAAATGCTCGGGTTGAAACATCTGAACCCGCCCTTCTTCGGTCAGCTTGATGGCACGCTGAATCGGGAAGGCAAAGCTGGTCACCGAGAAAGCGAAATCCGAACCGCTGTCAGCCAGCATTTGCAGGCCCCGTTGCAGATCTGCCGCGCTGACGAATGGTGCTGTCGCGTAGATGCAGCAAACCAGGTCTGGCATGTCGCCCTGTGCGCGATACCACTGGATGGCATGTGCGACCACGGAGGATGTTCCCGTGTAATCATCGGAGAGGGCTGCCGGTCGCATGAACGGCACCTCAGCCCCATACGCCTTTGCCACTGCGGAAATTTCAATATCGTCGGTCGAAACGACGATGTGATCGAAAAGCCCTGAGGCGCGTGCCGCATCAATCGACCAGGCGATCATCGGCCTACCGCAGAACAGTTTGATGTTCTTGCGCGGAATGCGTTTGCTGCCACCACGGGCAGGAATGATTGCCAGCTTCATGCCAGGGCGTTCGACAGCGCAGCCACTACCTGGTCCTGCTCATCGTCTGTCATCGAATAGAACAGCGGCAGACTGATGGCGCCACGGTAAAAATGCTCGGCTTGTGGACACTTCCCGGCGCGAAAACCGAGCGTCCTGTAATAGGGTTGTAGATAGACGGGGAGGTAATGCACATTGGCACCGATGCCTTGGGCACGTAGCGCGTCGAACACGACACGACGCCGCTCGAACGCGACCCAGACCGGGTATAGATGGTAGGCCGAACGGCCGTATTCGGCCTGCCGCGGCAATACCAACGGCAAGTCGGCCAATAGCCGGTCATAGCGCGCGGCCAGTTCGCGCCGGCGTGCCACGAATTTGCCCAGACTTGCCAGCTGGCTGAGGCCTAGTGCCGCCTGGAGATCGGTGATTCGGTAGTTGTAGCCCAGTTCGATCTGTTCGTAATACCAGGCGCCTTCATGCTTGTTCTGCAAATCGGCCGGGTCGCGTGTCATTCCGTGCGACCGCAGACGCTGCAATGCCTGGCGCAATGCCGCGCTATTGGTCATCACCATGCCCCCTTCAGCGGTGGTCAATATCTTGACCGGATGAAAACTGAACACGGTCATGTCGCTGAAGGCGCAATTACCGACCTTGCCGGCCTGGTAGTCGGCGCCAACCGCATGCGATGCATCCTCGATCACCTTGCATCCGTATTGCCTTGCCAGCGCCCCGATCGCTTTCATGTCGCAGGATTGGCCTGCGAAGTGAACCGGGATGAGCACCGCCGGCAGCACACCATGGAGACTGGCCTGTCGCAGTTTTTCTTCCAGCGCCGCCACGCTGATGTTGTAGGTCAGCGGGTCGATGTCGACAAAGTCGACCTGGGCACCGCAATACAGAGCGCAATTGGCTGAAGCCAGGAAGGTGTTCGGAGAGGTCCAGACCCAATCCCCAGGGCCGACACCGAGCGCCAGGCAGGCGATGTGCAGCGCTGCCGTCGCATTGGCCACTGCCACCCCGTGGGCCACACCGCAATACGCGGCCAGTGCGCGTTCGAAAGCGTCGATACAGGGTCCCTGCGTGATCCAGTCCGAACGTAGCACCGCCACGACGGCAGCGATATCCTCTTCAGAAATCGATTGGCGACCGTAGGGAATCAATGCTCGCGTCCCTGTGCGATCAGCGCACGAATGGCCGCAACATCGAGAAACTCGGGATTGGTGCCGGAACTGTATTCAAAGCCACCGCTTACCGGGACGCCGATCTCGCCCAGCCGATTCTTCTGGTAATCGACTTGCAGGGTGAAGGAAATCGCTGGCTTGATCAAGAAATGGTCATGAAATTCAAGGGTCAGATGAGAATCATCGCCTGGGCACATGGTTTCATGCAGCTTTTCACCAGGGCGAATGCCGATGATCTTGAGTGGCAGGTCCGGAGCAATGGCCTTGGCCAGGTCGAGGATGGTGGCCGACGGAATCTTGGGAATGAAGATCTCGCCACCATGCATGCGCTCAAAATTCCTGATGACAAAGTCGACCCCATTTTGCAGGGTGATCCAGAAGCGGGTCATGCGCTCATCCGTGATCGGCAATTCGGTGGCGCCCTGCGCAAGCAACTTCTGGAAAAAGGGAATGACCGATCCGCGCGAGCCGACCACATTGCCATAGCGAACGACCGCAAACCGCGTTCGGCGTGCACCGACAATATTGTTCGCTGCGACGAACAATTTATCCGACGCCAGTTTTGTTGCCCCATACAGGTTGATCGGATTGGCTGCCTTGTCAGTCGACAGGGCAATCACCTGTTCGACTTCGGCGGCGATGGCGGCCTGAATCACGTTCTCGGCCCCATAAATATTCGTCTTGATGCATTCCATCGGATTGTATTCGGCCACCGGCACGTGCTTCAGGGCCGCTGCGTGGATCACATGATCGACCCCATCCATGGCTTGCCTGAGACGCGGCTGGTCGCGCACGTCGCCAATGAAATAGCGCATCTGCGGCGCATTAAAAATCTGCGCCATTTCATACTGCTTCAATTCGTCGCGTGAGTAGATGATGACCTTTTTCGGCTGATAGCGCGCCAGAATGGT
>DIME01000126.1 GCA_002425405.1 Candidatus Accumulibacter vicinus | reverse complement strand
ACGCCGGAGTTGCCGCCACCGATCACGGCCACCCGCTTGCCCTTGAACAGCGGCCCGTCGCAGTGCGGACAGTAGGCAACGCCATGGCCGCGATACTGCTTCTCGCCAGGAACATTCATCTCGCGCCAACGTGCCCCGGTGGCGAGGATCACCGTCTTGCTTCTGAGCCTGGCGCCGCTGGCCAGACGGACTTCGGTCAGGCCGCCCTCAAGGTCCGGCAGCAGCGCTTCGGCGCGCTGCAGATTGATGATGTCCACATCGTACTCCTTGACGTGTTCCTCGAGTCCGACGGCGAGTCGCGGACCGTCGGTCTGCTTTACCGAGATGAAGTTCTCGATCGCCAGGGTATCGAGTACCTGCCCACCGAAACGCTCGCTGACCACGCCGGTACGAATGCCCTTGCGGGCTGCGTAGATCGCTGCAGCGGCGCCGGCCGGGCCGCCGCCGACGATCAGCACGTCGAAGGGTGCGCGCGCAGAGACCTTTTCCGCCTCGCGCTGCAGGGCGCCGGTATCGATCTTGCCGATGATTTCCTCAAGCGTCATGCGACCCTGCCCGAAGGGTTCGCCGTTCAGGAAAACCGTTGGCACGCCCATGATCTGGCGTTCAGTCACTTCGTCCTGAAACAGCGCACCGTCGATCATCTGGTGACTGATGCCCGGGTTCTGCACCGCCATCAGGTTGAGTGCCTGCACGACATCCGGGCAGTTGTGGCACGACAGCGAAATGAAGGTTTCAAAATGGAATTGCCCGGGAATGGAGCGAATCTCCTCGATGACGCTGGCCTCGATTTTTGGCGGGTGGCCACCGGTTTGCAGCAGGGCCAGAATCAACGAGGTGAATTCGTGTCCCATTGGGATGCCGGCAAAGCTGATCCGCGCGGGTTCGCCGGGCCGACCGACCGAGAAGGAGGGCCTGCGCACTGAATTGCCATCTTGCCGGACGCTGACCTTGTCCGACAGGGAGGCGATGTCCTGCAGCAAGGCCAGCATCTCTTGTGCCTGGTTGCTGCCATCGAGCGCGCCGACCAGTTCGATCGGATGCCGGATTCTTTCAAGATAGGCCCGCAGTTGAGTCTGGATGTTTGCGTCTAACATGCGTCTTGTCCCTGGTGAGTGGCATTGCAAAGGGGCCGCCAAACAGCGGCCCCTTTGCACTGAGACCCCGAATCACGCGACAGGAAAAGCAGCCTGCCGCGTGGCTCACACGGTTCTTAAATCTTGCCGACCAAGTCCAGCGACGGGGTCAGCGTGGCGTCACCCGGCGTCCACTTGGCCGGGCAGACTTCGCCCGGGTGGCTGGCGACGTACTGGGCAGCCTGAACCTTGCGCAACAGTTCCTTGGCGTCGCGACCAATGCCGAGGTCGTGGACCTCACAGACCTTGATGATGCCTTCGGGATTGATCACGAAGGTGCCGCGCAACGCCAGACCTTCCTCTTCGATCATCACGTCGAAATTGCGGGTGATGGTGCCGGTCGGGTCGCCGAGCATCGGATACCGGATCTTCTTGATGGTCTCGGAAGCGTCGTGCCAAGCCTTGTGTGTAAAATGCGTGTCGGTAGATACCGCGTATATTTCGACACCGATCTTCTTGAACGACTCATACTCGTCAGCCAGGTCACCCAGTTCGGTCGGGCAGACGAAGGTGAAGTCAGCCGGGTAGAAAACGACGACAGACCATTTGCCCTTCAGGTCGGCATCGGATACAGGACCAAACTTGCCGTTATGAAAAGCAGTGGTTTTGAACGGTTTGATTTCGGTGTTGATCAGTGACATCTTGAGATCTCCTTCGGGTTCGGTGAATGAAAACAAGCGACGGGCAGGATCATAGTGGAGTCGCCAGAATTGTTCCAATTAATTCTGATAATTCAAGTCATAGCCCAAGGCTATTTGGTCGGCGTTTCAACAAATTGCCGTAAAATGCCGGTCTTTTCCAGAGTCGTCCGCGTGCTACCAATGGCGATCGTCCATGTTATTTCCTGAATGTTTCGAGGTGATTGTGGTCGGCGGTGGCCATGCCGGCACTGAAGCGGCGCTCGCCGCAGCGCGGATGGGCGTCAGGACGCTGCTGCTGACGCACAACCTCGAGACACTCGGCGCGATGAGTTGCAATCCATCGATCGGTGGCATCGGCAAAGGGCATCTGGTCAAGGAGATCGACGCTCTGGGCGGGGTGATGGCCGAGGCTACCGATGAGGCCGGCATCCAGTTCCGGATTCTCAATGCGAGCAAGGGTCCGGCGGTACGTGCGACGCGTGCGCAGGCAGATCGCGTGCTGTACCGGCAGGCGATCCGCCGTCGCCTCGAAAACCAGCCAAATCTGGTGATCTTCGCGCAGGCATGTGCTGACCTGATGCTCGAAGGCGACCACGTCGCCGGTGTAGTGACCCGGTTGGGCGTGCGCTTTGCTGCACGAACCGTGGTCCTCACGGCTGGCACCTTCCTCAACGGCAGGATTCACGTGGGTCTGTCGAATCATAGCGGTGGCCGTATGGGTGATCCCCCGTCGGTTTCGCTGGCTGCCCGTCTGCGCGAATTACAGTTGCCGGTTGGCCGGCTCAAGACCGGCACACCGCCACGACTGGATGGCAAGACCATCGATTTTTCGACCTTGGCCGAGCAATATTCGGACGATCCCTTGCCGGTGTTCTCGTTTCTTGGAGACGCTGCCCAACATCCGCGTCAGTTGCCATGCTGGGTGACCAGCACCAACGCTCGGACGCACGCGATCATCCGGGCCAACCTCGATCGGTCGCCGATGTACACCGGGGTGATCGAAGGCGTCGGTCCGCGTTATTGCCCATCGATCGAAGACAAGATTCATCGTTTTTCGGCCAAGGAAAGCCATCAGGTCTTTCTCGAGCCGGAAGGCCTGACAACCCATGAAATTTACCCGAATGGGATTTCTACCAGCCTGCCTTTTGATGTCCAGCTGGCCATCGTCCGCTCGATCCGCGGACTTGGGAACTGCCACATCCTGCGCCCCGGCTACGCCATCGAATACGATTATTTTGATCCACGCGGCCTGCGCAGCTCACTGGAAACGAAGGCTTTGCGTGGTCTTTTCTTCGCCGGCCAGATCAACGGCACCACCGGTTACGAGGAAGCCGCAGCGCAGGGCCTGTTGGCCGGCATCAACGCCGCCCTGCAGGTGCAGGAAAAGGAACCCTGGACACCGCGCCGGGACGAGGCCTACCTCGGCGTTCTGGCCGATGATCTGATCACTCGTGGCGTCTCGGAGCCTTACCGGATGTTTACCAGTCGCGCGGAGTACCGCTTATCACTGCGGGAGGACAATGCCGACCTGCGTCTGACCGAGCAAGGCCACCGTTTGGGGTTGGTGGGCGAGCAGCGCTGGGCAGCTTTTTGCGAGAAGAGGGAAGCGATCGTACGCGAGCAGGAGCGCCTGAAGTCGACCTGGGTACAGCCGGCAAAGCTTGCCGATGAGGACACGATCAGGATCTTCGGCAAGCCTCTGGAGCACGAATACAGCCTGCATGAGCTGCTGCGCCGCCCGGATGTGAGTTATTCGTCGTTGATGACGCTGCGCCTGGGCGATTTTTCGGTGGACGCGGGTCTGCGCGATCCACGGGTCATCGAACAGGTCGAGAACCAGGCCAAGTATCAGGGTTACATCGAACGTCAACGGGATGAGGTGAGCAAGAATCTGGCCAACGAGGAAACGTGCTTTCCCGACGATTTCGACTTTTGCAGCATTACGGGTCTGTCCAGGGAAGTCCAGCAGAAGCTCGTTCTGCATCGTCCACAGACCCTGGGGCAGGCTTCCCGCATTCAGGGCGTGACCCCGGCGGCCATCTCGATCCTGCTGGTGCATTTGAAGCGTGCACAACTGAACGCGCAGCGCCAGCGAATCGCCGGTTCTGGTTCATGACGCCGGCCACGCAACTCGCGCAGGGACTGCACGTCCTGGGGATCGATCTTTCGCACGCCGCACAGAACAAGCTGCTCGCCTACGTGGCCCTGCTCGACAAGTGGAACAAGACCTATCGCCTGACCGGTCTGAATGATCCGTCGTTGGCGGTCAGTCATCACTTGCTCGATTCGCTGGCGATCCTGCCCTTTGTCGAGGGGGCGACACTGCTCGACGTGGGCAGCGGTGGCGGCATGCCCGGTATCCCGCTGGCCATCGCCCGCCCGGAACTGGGGGTGGTCCTGCTGGACAGCAATGCGAAAAAGACGGCCTTTCTGCAACAGGTGGCGATTGAGCTTGGGTTGGTGAATATTGCCGTACACTGTGGCCGTGTTGAAGCGTACAGGCCCGTGGCCAGTTTCTCAGCGATCAGCGCACGCGCATTTTCCGATCTCGGCGAGTTCGTGAGACTGTCGCGTCACCTGTTGCAAACGGGGGGTCATTGGCTGGCCATGAAAGGCCTTCGGCCGCAGGACGAAATGGCAAATCTGTCGGTTGATGTGGTCGTGGACGCAGTGCATCGCTTGAAGGTGCCGGGCATCACCGGTGAACGGCACCTGGTAATCATGAGCAGCAGTCAGGCGCAGCATTGAGGAGGGAGTCGATTTGGCAAGAATACTCGCGGTAACCAACCAAAAAGGCGGCGTTGGCAAGACGACGACGGCCGTCAACCTCACGGCCTGTCTCGCCGAAATCGGCCAGCGCGTGTTGCTGATCGATCTTGATCCGCAGGCCAACGCCACGACCGGTTGCGGTGTCGTCAAGAGCGACGCGCTGTCGACGGTCTATCAGATTCTGATCGGTCGCTCGACGATGCGTGGCACCAGCCTGCGTACTGAATTCGGCTTCGACCTGATGCCCGCGAATCGCGAACTCGCGGGTGCCGAGATCGATCTGATCAATCTCGGAAAGCGCGAGTATCGGCTGCGTGACGCGCTCGCCGACATCCGTGGCGACTATGACTTCATCGTGATGGATTGCCCGCCCGCACTGAACCTGCTGACAGTCAATGGGCTGGTCGCTGCCGATACCGTGATGATCCCGATGCAATGTGAGTACTACGCGCTGGAAGGTCTGACTGACTTGGTGGCGACACTGAAAAAGGTGCGGGCCAAATTGAATCCGGTGCTCGAGATCGAGGGTCTGCTGCGGACCATGTACGACCCGCGTTCGACGCTGACCCAACAGGTTTCCCGCGAACTTGAACGACACTTCGGTTCGAAGGTTTATCGGACGATCGTTCCGCGCAATGTACGCCTGGCCGAGGCTCCGTCCTATGGCAAGCCGGTGCTTGCATTCGACCGCAGCTCGAAGGGCGCACAAGCGTATCTCTTGTTGGCGCAGGAGATTCTCGATCGGCACGCCGGCAGCGCTGGCAGGGTGACCGCGGCGCTTGCCGGGACTGGAGTGGAGCCATGAAACTGAAAGGACTGGGGCGTGGCCTTGATGCTCTCCTGGCGGATAACGATGCTCAGAGCCGGGAACAGCAAAGAACGCTGCCGGTCGGTCGGCTCCAGCCGGGCAAGTATCAGCCACGTACCCGCATGGACAGCGCTTCGCTCGAAGAACTGGCCGCCTCGATCAGGGTGCAGGGGTTGATGCAGCCGATTCTTGTACGGCCGGTCAGCGACGACCGCTACGAGATCATTGCCGGTGAGAGGCGCTGGCGAGCGGCGCAGATGGCCGGCTTGACCGAGGTGTCTACTTTGGTCCGGATCATTCCGGATGAGGCCGCGCTGGCCATGGCGCTGATCGAGAACATCCAGCGCGAGGATCTCAACCCGATCGAGGAAGCGCTGGGTCTGCAACGATTGATCGATGAGTTCTCGATGACCCACCAGCAAGCAGCCGATGCCGTTGGACGATCACGACCGGCGGCGTCGAATCTGCTGCGTCTGCTGCAGTTGGCTGCACCGGCGCAGGAGCTCCTGATGCGCGGGGAAATCGACATGGGGCATGCGCGCGCCCTCCTCCCGCTGGCGGGTGCGTTGCAGGTCCAGTTGGCGCAACGAGTGGCACAGAAAGGCTTGTCGGTACGCGAAACCGAGCGCCTGGTTCAGTGTGCCCTCAACCCACCGAAAGAAGTCACCACGCCGAGCAGGCCGGACCGCGATGTGCTGCGTCTGCAGGACGAACTGGCCGATCTGCTCGGTGCGCAGGTGGCGATTCGAGCCAATAAACGAGGGGCGGGCAAGGTGCTGATCGAGTTCGGCGACCTCGATCAACTTGAAGGAATTCTGCAGCGCTTACGCCATTGATGCGCCGCATCATGGAAGCCCATCCAGGGCTCGCCAATCCTGGCTGCAGGGCAGATTCTATCGAGGAATTTAAACTTTTTTGCAGTTGCGGTTTGATTCCTTATTGTGAGTCTGGTATCCTGCTCATGTTTTGGAGGGGCTAGCCGTGCATCCGCAGGTTCGCTGGGTCCTGGTCTGCCAGTTGGTGGTCACTCTGGCAGTAGGGTTGGTCGCGGGGGTTGCTCTGGGATTTGATGCGGCTGTTTCTGCAGTACTCGGTGGCGGGATTGCCATGGCCAGTGCTTCTGCTTATGCATGGCGAGCCTTGCGGCTATCGAAACAGGCCGATGCAAGAAGAGTGTTTCGGGATCAGGTGGCTGGGGAGGGTTACAAGTTTGTCGTAACCCTTTTGTTGTTTACCGTGGTCTTCAAGAGCTACGCACAACTCGCAGCCTTGCCGCTCTTCCTGGCCTATGTAGCAACAGTGGTCGTTTATTGGATGGCGCTGCTCAGGCAGCAATAGTTGAACAGGGAGAATATATGGCTTCGGGCGAGGCATTGACGACGAGTGGATACATTGTCCACCACCTGACCAACCTGACCGTCGGTCACGGTTTCTGGACTTTTCACCTGGACTCCCTGATCGTATCCGGTCTCCTTGGCCTGTTCGCCTTCCTCGGCATGGCCAAACTTGCCAGCAGGGCTGCCGTCGTCGGTCCGGGCAAGCTGCAAACCTTCGTTGAAATGCTGGTGTCCTTTATCGATCAGCAGGTCAAGGATACCTACCATGGCAAGAGTGCGCTGATCACGCCGATGGCGGTCACCATCTTCGTCTGGGTTTTTCTGATGAACGCGATGGATCTGATCCCGGTCGATTTCATTCCCTTCGTCCTCGGCTTTGCTGGCGTACATTATTTCAAGGTGGTGCCGACCACCGACCCGAACCTGACTTTCGGCATGTCCCTGACGGTGTTCGCGATCATGTTGGTCATGGGCGTCAAGGTGAAAGGTGTCGGGGGCTTCCTGCATGAGGTATTCACCGTGCCGTTTGGTGCCAAGCTGGCGCCACTCAATCTTCTCTTCCGGGTCATCGAGGATGTCGCCAAGCCGATTTCACTTGCGCTGCGTCTGTTCGGCAACATGTACGCTGGCGAGATGGTGTTTATCCTGATTGCCCTTCTGGGTCTGTGGCAGTTACCCCTGGCGCTGCCCTGGGCGCTGTTTCATATCCTGATCATCACCTTGCAGGCCTTCGTGTTCATGATGCTCACCATCGTTTACATGTCGATGGCCAGCGAGTCCCACGGTTAGTCGTGGGAAGACTGCCCGGTTGCGAGTTTGATTCACGTTGTCTTTGTTTAACCCATTTAGCATGTTTTACTAGGAGAAAGTAATGGAAGCCGCTCTGTCTATGTTGCTTGGTAACACCGCCATCGCCGTCGCCATCCTGATCGGTGCGGGTGCTCTCGGTACCGCTATCGGTTTTGGTCTGCTGGGTGGCCGGTTCCTTGAGGGCGCTGCTCGCCAGCCGGAAATGATTCCGACTCTCCAGGTAAAGATGTTCATTGTTGCGGGTCTTCTCGACGCGGTCACCATGATCGGTGTCGGTATCGCGCTGTTCATGCTTTTTGCCAATCCCTTCATTGCCGTTGTCAAGGGCTGATCGCTTTTCGGACTAACTCTTAACAGGAGGTTAGCGTGAACATCAACGCAACGTTGATTGGCGAAGCGATCTGGTTTGGCGTCTTCATCTGGATCACCATGAAATACGTCTGGCCTCCGTTGGCCAAGGCCATGGCCGATCGCCAAAAACTGATCGCTGACGGGCTTGCCGCCGGCGAGCGTGGGAAGCATGAGCTGGAGCTGGCGGGCAAACGTTCCGCAGATGCCCTGCGCGACGCCAAGGCAAAGGCTGCCGAAATCATTGCTGCCGCCGAGAAGCGCGGCGCTCAGATGGTTGAAGAGGCGAAGGTGACAGCCAAAATTGAAGCCGACAAGGTGGTCGCATCGGCAAAGGCCGAGATTGCTCAACAGGTCGAGCAGGCAAGAGCGGAACTGCGTGGCCGTGTCGCCGACCTTGCCGTGGCGGGTGCCGAGCGCATCCTGAAGCGCGAAGTCGATGCCAGGGCGCATGCCGAAATGCTGTCCGCGCTCAAGCAGGAACTCTAATACCATGGCCGAACTCGTTACCATCGCGCGCCCCTACGCTGAAGCGGTTTTCCGCATTGCGCTGGAAAACAAGGCGCTGACGTTTTGGTCCGAGCGGTTGTCGCTGCTTTCTGCAATTGCCACGGATGAGCAGATGCGTTCCTGCATCGGCAATCCGGAGTTGTCTGCCACGCAGAAGAGTACACTCTTCAAGTCGCTGATCGGCAAGGCACAGGATGGCGGCGAAGCCAATCTGATCGATGTCCTCGCCAACAACGAACGGCTTTCCGCCTTGCCGGAAATCGCGGGTCTCTTCGAGGAGCTGAGGGCTGCGCAGGAAGGCGTCAAGGAAGCCACGATCTACAGTGCCTTTCCCGTTGACGACGCGCAGCTCAAGGCGCTGATCGAGGATCTGGAAGCGCGCTTCAAAACCCGGCTGACTGCCGAAGTGGTCGTCGATCAATCGCTGATCGGCGGCGTCAAGATTGTGGTTGGCGACCAGGTTCTCGATACCTCCGTACGCGGAAAATTGGAGAGCCTGCGGTTGGCGCTCAAGAACTAGGAGAATTTTCATGCAGTTGAATCCTTCCGAAATCAGCGAACTGATCAAGAGCAAGATCGAGAATCTTGCGATCAGCGCCGATCTGCGCACCCAGGGCACCATCGTTTCGGTGACCGATGGTATCTGCCGTATCTACGGCCTGACCGATGTCATGCAGGGAGAGATGCTCGAGTTTCCGGGCAATACTTTCGGCATGGCCTTGAACCTCGACCGGGACTCGGTTGGCGCGGTGGTTCTCGGTGAATACGAGCAAATCAGCGAAGGCGACACCGTCAAGACCACCGGTCGCATTCTCGAGGTTCCGGTCGGACCGGAATTGCTCGGTCGCGTGGTGAACTCGCTCGGGCAGCCGATCGACGGCAAAGGTCCGGTCAACAACAAGCTGACCGACAAGATTGAAAAGGTTGCCCCCGGTGTCATCTGGCGCAAATCGGTTTCGCAACCGGTACAGACCGGACTTAAATCGATCGACGCAATGGTGCCGATCGGTCGTGGCCAGCGCGAATTGATCATTGGTGACCGGCAGACCGGCAAGACGGCGGTGGCAGTCGATACAATCATCAACCAGAAAGGCCAGAACCTGATCTGCATCTATGTTGCGGTCGGTCAAAAGGCCTCAACCGTCGCCAACGTGGTACGCAAGCTCGAAGAAAACGGCGCGATGGAATATACCATCATCGTTGCTGCGACCGCTTCCGAATCCGCCGCCTTGCAGTACATCGCTCCCTACTCGGGTTGCACGATGGGCGAGTATTTCCGTGACCGTGGACAGGATGCACTGATCATCTACGACGATCTGACCAAGCAGGCGTGGGCTTACCGCCAGGTTTCGCTGCTCCTGCGCCGCCCGCCAGGTCGTGAAGCCTATCCTGGCGACGTGTTCTACCTGCACTCTCGCTTGCTTGAACGCGCAGCGCGCGTTTCCGAAGAATGGGTCGAGAAGTTTACCAACGGCGAGGTCAAGGGCAAGACGGGCTCACTGACGGCCCTGCCGGTCATCGAGACGCAGGCAGGCGACGTCTCCGCCTTCGTTCCGACCAACGTCATCTCGATCACCGATGGCCAGATCTTTCTTGACACCGACCTGTTCAATGCGGGTGTGCGCCCAGCCATCGATGCCGGTATCTCGGTTTCTCGGGTCGGCGGTGCTGCCCAGACCAAAGTCATCAAGAAGCTGGGCGGAGGGGTCCGTCTGGCGCTCGCCCAGTACCGTGAACTGGCGGCATTTGCACAGTTTGCATCGGATCTTGACGAGGCGACCCGCAAACAGCTTGATCGTGGCCGTTTGGTGACCGAACTGATGAAGCAGCCGCAGTATTCGCCATTGCCCATTTCCGAGATGGCGATCACCCTGCACGCAGTGAACAAGGGTCTTTTCGACGATGTTGAAGTGAAGAAGGCACTTGCCACCGAGAAGCAGATGCACAGCTTCGTCAAACAGAAATACGCCGACCTCGTGGCCAGGATCGAAACTACCAAGGATCTTGACGCTGACACTGAGCAGAAGCTCACCAAGGCGATTGAGGAATTCAAGGCCACACTGGCCTGATCGACCAAGGAGATAGCCATGCCTAGCGGCAAGGAAATCCGGAACAAGATCAAGAGCGTAGAAAGTACGCGCAAGATCACCAAGGCTATGGAAATGGTGGCCGCATCGAAGATGCGCAAGGCGCAGGACAGGATGCGGGCTGCCCGCCCCTACGGCGAAAAGATTCGCCGGGTGGCGGGTAACCTTTCGCATGCCTTGACGGATTATCGCCATCCTTTTCTGACCGTACGCGAGCCCGTGAAAGCGGTCGGATTGATCACCGTCACCTCCGACAAGGGTCTCTGCGGTGGCCTCAATACCAACGTACTTCGACTTGCCTTGGCGAAGATGAAGGAGTGGGACGCCGAAGGCAAGAAGCTTCGGGTGACCGCGATTGGCAACAAGGGCCTGGGTTTCATGCAGCGCGCGGGTGCGAACATCGTCTCGCAGCTCACCGGATTGGGGGATACGCCGCACCTCGAGAAGCTGATCGGTCCGGTCAAGGTGCAACTGGACGCTTATATGAAGGGCGAAATCGATCTTCTCTACATCGCCTTTACCCGCTTCATCAATACGATGAAGCAGGAGCCGACGCTCTACCAGTTGCTACCGCTCTCAGGGGATCTCGTCGGGAGTGAGGGCAATCGCTGGGACTACCTTTACGAGCCTGACGCCAAGACGGTCATTGATGACTTGCTGTTGCGTTATGTGGAGGCGATGATCTATCAGTCGGTAGCCGAGAACATGGCTTCCGAGCAGAGCGCGCGCATGGTCGCCATGAAGTCGGCTTCGGATAACGCGAAGAACGTGATCGGCGAACTCAAGCTGGTTTACAACAAGGCTCGCCAGGCAGCGATCACCAAAGAGCTTTCGGAAATCGTCGGCGGCGCAGCGGCTGTCTGACCACGCGATAGTTGATTTATTGATTTAGGGATACGACGATGAGTCAAGGAAACATTGTTCAGTGTATCGGCGCCGTGGTGGACATCCAGTTCCCGCGTGATGCCATGCCCCACATTTACAACGCACTCCAGCTCGACAAGGCAGAAGAATCGGATATGTGTGAGTCCGACCTGATGTTCGAGGTTCAGCAGCAGTTGGGGGATGGCATTGTGCGCACCATCGCCATGGGGTCATCCGACGGACTGCGGCGTGGCATGAAAGTCAACAACACCGGTGCCGGCATTTCGGTGCCGGTCGGCAACGCGACGATTGGCCGCATCATGAACGTTCTCGGTCGGCCGATTGATGAAGCCGGGCCCATTGCCACCGAAGAGCGTCGTGAAATTCACCAGATGGCACCGAAGTTCGACGAGCTGTCACCGTCGGTCGACCTGCTGGAAACCGGGATCAAGGTGATCGACCTGGTTTGTCCTTTCGCCAAGGGCGGAAAGGTGGGACTGTTCGGTGGCGCTGGCGTGGGCAAGACGGTGAACATGATGGAGTTGATCAACAACATCGCCAAACAGCACTCAGGTCTTTCGGTGTTTGCCGGTGTTGGTGAGCGTACCCGCGAGGGCAATGACTTCTATCATGAAATGAAGGAGTCCAATGTTCTCGACAAAGTGGCGATGGTCTTTGGCCAAATGAACGAGCCTCCAGGCAACCGTCTGCGCGTCGCATTAACCGGTCTGACCATGGCCGAGCGATTCCGTGATGATGGCCGTGACATCCTCTTCTTCGTTGACAACATCTATCGGTACACGCTGGCGGGTACCGAGGTTTCGGCACTGCTTGGCCGGATGCCGTCTGCCGTCGGATATCAGCCGACGCTGGCCGAAGAAATGGGCCGTCTGCAGGAGCGTATCACCTCGACCAAGGTCGGATCGATCACCTCGATTCAGGCGGTCTATGTGCCTGCCGATGACCTGACTGATCCGTCGCCGGCGACAACCTTCCTGCATCTGGACTCGACCGTGGTGTTGTCGCGGGATATCGCCTCACTCGGCATCTACCCGGCTGTCGACCCGCTCGATTCCACTTCACGGCAGCTTGATCCCCAGGTCGTCGGCGAAGAGCATTACAATGTTGCCCGTGCAGTCCAGATGACTCTTCAGAAATACAAGGAGTTGCGCGACATCATCGCGATTCTCGGGATGGACGAGCTGTCGCCGGAAGACAAGCTGGCGGTTTACCGCGCCCGCAAGATTCAACGTTTCCTTTCACAACCCTTCAGCGTGGCTGAAGTCTTTACCGGTTCTCCTGGCAAGTATGTTCCACTCAAGGACACGATCAAGGGCTTCAAGATGATCGTCGAAGGCGAATGCGACAACATTCCCGAGCAGGCGTTCTACATGGTTGGCGGTATCGAGGAAGTGTTTGAAAAGGCCAAGACACTCTAAAGCGGGCAGCACAGACGTCGCGTCCCTTGCACTGTGCCAAGGGATACGACTGAGCAAGGGGAATAACCATGGCAATCAGAGTACATGTTGACGTCGTCAGTGCCGAGGAATTGATCTTTTCCGGCCAGACCGACTTCGCGGTCTTTCCGGGTGAGGCCGGCGAACTTGGTATCTATCCGCGGCATACGCCGTTATTGACCCGTATCAGGCCGGGAACGATTCGTCTGAAAGTGCCGGATAGCGACGAGTATGAAATGGTTTACGTCTCCGGCGGGATGTTGGAAGTGCAGCCTGCGCTGATTACGGTCCTGGCCGACACCGCGATTCGTGCACACGACCTTGACGAAGCCAAGGCGATAGAGGCCAAGCGTCGTGCAGAGGAAGCCCTCAAGGATCGGACTTCGGATATTGGACTTGCTACTGCCGAGGCCGAACTGGCGCAAGCGGTCGCCCAGTTGCAGGCAATCAAGCGGCTACGCCAGCGTCACTAAGTGATAGTCGTGAAAAGGCAGCCCGGTGTGAGGGCTGCCTTTTCATTCCCATGCTTTTGAGCGCACACCACGTACACCACAGAGCGTTCTAACACTGTTCCAGCTGTGCCAGCCTTCTTTCGATGCGCGAAAAATCGTCACGCAAGGTGTCCACGTCTAGACAAAACCTCTCGATATCACAGCGGCGAGCAATCGCTGCATTCTCTTCAGTCAGATATTCGGCCACACCGATCGCCAACTTTCTCAAGCCGACCAGTTGCCATTGTCCGAGTTGCTTGGCAAACTGGAGGCCACGGTGAGCCACCACATCGCCAAGGACTTTCGACAAGTCATGCTCGATGTCCCAGCGCAAGTTGCGAAACACGAAGCCCAGGGTCTCTGCCAGATCCACAGCGCCTGAAATGGTCGCTGAAGTGAGCAAAGAGGCTTGGTCGGTCAACGCGAGCGCAGGTGCGTCACTAGGAAGTGTAATGCTGACCGTCGCTGGAGTACCCGCTGCTGCGGTCTCGAACGTGCCCCCCTCGCTAATCCTGACCAGCAAGGCCGTGCTACCAAATTGCAGGAGTGCCGTTTTTCCGGCAAAGGGAATCAGTCGATCACGCGCCCAGGACTCTCCCTGCAACAGGTGATTGAGCAGTGCGAGCGTAGGCCAGGCCAGCATCTCTCGTTCAGGAAAGTTGCTGGATACCGGCAATTACCCAGCCGCTGGCACCGTCAACGGCCTTGGTAAGGTTCCAGACTTCGTCAAAAGGTGCGGCCACCGCGCCGGCTTCTTCGCGGATCATTCCGCTGAAGCGAACGCTGGCGATGTGCCGATCGGCCTCGGTGACGACTTCGAGTAACACAGCGTTCAGCGTCACGACATCGGTTTGCTGTGTTGCCTTCCCTCTCTCGTCGAACTGCAGTTTGATTTCTGCATACATCTCGGGAGTCACAAACTCGCGGATGTCGTCGAGATTGCCAGCATCGTTGGCCGCCTGCAGTCGAATGAAATTCAGCTTGGCGACCCGCAGGAAACCATCCACGTCAAAGCCTGCCGCTATGTTGGCCGACAGCGGAACGGCAGGGCTGACAGGCAGACCCGTAGCCGGCGCAGGATTGAAGGCTTGCGGCGTCGGCACCATTCCTGCCGCGCCTGCCCCGGCGTATTGCAGGGGTTGAGCATCTGGCACCGGTGAACCTTTGCGGCGAAACAGCAATTTGAAGGCGACCACGGCGCACATCAACAGTAACGCAATCATCAGGAAATTGGCCATGCTCTCACCCAGGCCGAAGTGGGATAACAGTGCGGCGATCCCGAGGCCGGCGGCTAGACCCGCCAAAGGACCCATCCAGTTACGTTTGGGTGCTGCTGCAGGTGCCGTCGCGGCAGGTGCAGGCGTCACTGCATTCAGAGGCGGTGTTGCCTGCCGCTGAGTTACCGAGTCGCGCTGCATGCCGGACGAACTGCCGCCACCCAGTCGCTTCGCATCAGCCTCTCCGACCGCCAGGCCAAGGCTGAATACGCAGATACCGAGAGTCATCAGGATCTTTTTCATCCGTGCATCTCCCCTCCTAAAACTTGAAAGCACGGTGCAGGGCGACCACGCCCAGCGCCAGATTGTAATATTCGACCTGCTCGAGTCCGGCTTGTTCCATCAATAACTTGAGCGCTTCCTGATCCGGATGCATGCGAATCGACTCTGCAAGATACCGGTAGCTCGCTTCGTCGTGGGTAATCATCTGTCCAAGACGGGGGATTACCTGGAACGAATAGAAATCGTAAGTGGCTGCCAGAGGTTTCCATACCTGAGAGAACTCAAGCACCAGCAGGCGTCCTCCGGGTCTGAGGACGCGCCGCATTTCGGCCAGTGCCAGATCTTTGTGTGTCATGTTGCGCAGGCCAAAGGCAACCGTCACACAATCGAAATAATCATCGGGGAACGGCAGCTTTTCGGCATCGCACTGCGCGACCGGGAGAATGAAGCCCTGGTCGCAGAGTCGATCACGACCGCGGGTCAGCATGGCGTGGTTGATATCCGTGAGCCAGACTTGTCCCCGGTTGCCGAGCTTTCTGGCGAAAGCGAGTGCCAGGTCGCCGGTTCCACCAGCCACGTCGAGCACCCGCCAGCCTTCGCGAACGTCGCTCTTGGCAATGGTGAAGGCCTTCCAGAGCCGGTGTAGACCACCCGACATCAGGTCATTCATCAGGTCGTAACGCTGTGCAACGGAATCGAAAACCTCGGCAACGTGTCTGGTTTTCTCCTCCTCAGCAACTTCCTGATAGCCAAAGTGGGTCGTACTTCGCTGGTTGCTCATGCTCATGACCTGGCTGGGGAGCAATCGAAACGGATCAATGCTTGCCGCAAGTTTTGGAGACCTTGGTAGCGACTGCCGGGGTCTCGGCGGGGTCACGGCGGCCATTCTCCTGTTGCAGGCGTTTCAGATACGCTTGCCAGAGCTGGTCGCGATTGATGCCCAGATGGTAGAGCAAATCCCAGGAATACAGCCCGCTGTCATGGCCGTCCGAGAATACCGGTCTGATGGCGTAGTTGCCGACTGCCTCAACCCGTTCGATATCGACGTCCCGCTTGCCGACTTGCAGAACCTCTTGGCCTGGCCCATGACCACGCGCTTCGGCAGAGGGCGTGAACACACGCAGGAATTCGTAGCTCAGCTCGAAACGCTCACCGCCCTCGAAGCTCAATTCGATAATGCGGGATTTCTGATGCAGCTTGATCTCGGTCGGGATCTTGGTGGTTTCATCCAGGCCAGCCATGGTGGTCTCTGCGTAATCGTGACGGCACATCATAGCGCAAAATCACCTTGATTACCGTTGCTGTCTGCCATGGCATGCGGCATTCGGTGACGGATCACACCCTCAAACCATGCTGAAAGTCACCCTCTCAAAGTCCGCGCCATCGGCCAGCAGGCGTATTAACCTGACCTGCATCGGGTTTTCCGTGTAGACTTCGAGCTGGCGCTCGGCTCGAAACCACCCTGGCGGGAGGATTAGTGTTTGTTCGGCGCCGATGGCCGGAACTGCCGGCAGCAAGAACGCCCGTTGATAGGGAACCTGGTGCCCCGGATCGAGTGCCAGCGGGCGCGCAGCGACCGCTTGAGGTTTGCCGGGCAGTGCTGCGATCCCTGCAACCAGATTGCCACCTTCTTCCTGCATCAACCACGCCACTTGTGCCAGAAGATGCGAGTTGCCATCATGCGGGCAGATGGACAGTAGCTGCCCCGGCGCGATTTTCTTGCCGACAACCGAGCGCAACAGGCGAAAACCATTCGCGCTCTGGTCGAGCACTTCCCAGGTGTCGAAGTCAAAGCCAAGCTGCCCCTGGCGGACTGCCAGCATCTGCGTCGGGTCAAGCATGTGGCGGAAGGCAAACATGCTTTCGAATTCCTGGCGCGAATAGATGCTGGTAATTTCCGGCTGCTGGAACTCCTTTCCGGAGATGTGGTAGTGCATTGCCGAAAACCCCGTAGATACTTTGGAAATTCCTGACGCATTGTGGCGGCGGAACTTACGTGCGGCACGCAACATGCTCCATGGTTTATAGAGACGATTGACCAGTCGATAACACTGTGCAGCAGTGCAATCTTCCCCGAGACCGATCTGTGCGGGCGAGATTCGTTGCTGCAACTGCCTTTTCAGTTGGTTGAGCTGGCTCACCAGGCGAGTGGTGTCGAGTCGACGCAGATGTTCACGATGCGGGCACTCATTCGATGCCCGCAGACCACAATCCTGCATCAGGTCGACGACGAACGGAGGTAAGGGCTCATTTTCTACGGCCGGGTGCATCGCCACCAGAGGGGACCAATTGTTTGCCCAGCGACGTACTAGGCTGATGTCACCCACAGACAGGCTGTAGGGACTTGCCAATTCAGCGAGGAGGAGGCTGACGAAAGCGGCGGTACAGTGGCTGCTGCGTCCAAGGGGATCGAGCGAATCCGGCACAGGGAGGGTTGCAATGCCCCATTCTTCGGCACTGGCGTAATATCCATGCAGGTTCAGCCACACCCCTGCCGGCAGTGCTTGACGGGCGCGATGGTGCTCGATGATCACCATTCCCGTATAGTAAATGCAGCGGTGCAGGATCAGGGCCAGTCGTTCGGCATAGACGTTGCTATGGTCGTCGGTGTCCAGAAGCTGTGCACAATGCGCGTAGGCGCGGGCTGCCTTCTGCCAGGTGGCAATGACCTGGCAGAAGGCGCCTGCCTCGACCTCTCCCAGCGGTAATGCCTTGTTGATGTAGCTTCGGGCGAGTTCCTCCTCGATGAAACAGAGTGAAATCCGCGTCTGTTCGAGCAGCTGCAGATAGACTTCGCCTTGCGGTGGCGTCTTCAACAGACTGTCGAGAAAGAGGTTGATTTCGAGTGCAGCCTGCCGTGAATTGGCCAGAGGAAGCCGGGAGAGCATCTGGAAACCGGTATGCAGGTCGGGGATCTTCATGGTCGCCGGGATATTGGGGAGGACTGCATTCATGGTTTTTACTGTCGGTTCTATCAGACTATCTGGTACGCATGGCGGCGATGATCTGGTCACCCAGTTGCTGCCTGTTGACAAGGGGGCGACGCGGGCTATTCTGACGCTGCGGTTTCGTCCAGACAGCGTTGGGAAAATGCCTGTCGTCCCGCCAGCGAGGGATCAGGTGCCAATGAACGTGCGGCGTCATATTGCCCAGGCTTGCGAGATTGATCTTGTCCGGCTGGTACAAGGTTCGGACAGCGCTTTCTACAGCAAATAGCACGCTCATGAGCTGCATCCGTTCCTTCTGAGGCAGGTCGGTCATCTCGCGCATGTGCCGGTGCAGGATGATGCGGCAGAAGCCGGGGTAATCCGGGTCACCCACCATGACGACGCGACACAGGTCGCTTTCCCATACCACTTCGCCTCCCGGCGATTCGCATAGTTCGCAATCCTCAAAATCGTACTTGCACACTTGCTGACTCCTTGGAGATTTCAGGGCGCCGATGCGCCATCCAGGATTCAACAATAAGCCACCAGGGCAGTAAGCGAGAGGAACTAGGTCACGGAAGGGGGTATGTGATCAAGGTACAAGGATGTCCAGTTCGGCGCGGGTCCCTTGAGTCTTGAATCTACAGAAGAACACGCTCGATACCGCCGTTGTTGGCGTGTCGGACGTATTGCGCCATCCAGTCCTCGCCGAGCAGCCGCTTGACCATCTCGACAACGATGTAGTCAGCCTGGGTGCCGGTGTCGTCGTGGTAGCGGGACAGGCCCTGCAGGCACGATGGGCAGGAAGTCAGTACCTTGACCTCGCCCGTGAAGTAATCCGAACGTAGTCGGCGGACGCCTTTTTCGATCTCCTCCTGTTTGCGGAAGCGCACCTGTGTAGACACGTCCGGGCGCGTCACCGCCAGCGTTCCCGATTCGCCGCAGCAGCGCTCGGAGAGATCGACCGGCTGTCCCATCAGACTGTTGACCACCTTGATGCCCGGTATCGTCCGCATCGGTGTGTGGCAGGGGTCGTGGTACATATAGCGGGTACCGCTGACCCCATCGACCCGGACTCCCTTCTCCAGTAAATATTCGTGGATGTCCAGCAGGCGGCAGCCGGGAAAAATCTGCTCGAAGTGGTATTTTTCGAGCTGGTCCATGCAGGTGCCACAGGAGACGATGACCGTCCGGATGTCGAGATAGTTGAGCGTATTGGCGACACGGTGGAAAAGCACCCGGTTGTCGGTAGTGATCCGCAGCCCTTGGTCGGCCTCGCCGGCAGCCGTCTGGGGATAGCCGCAGCACAAGTAGCCAGGTGGCAGAACCGTTTGCGCGCCGATGTCGTAGAGGATCGCCTGGGTGGCCAGGGCGACCTGCGAGAACAGACGCTCCGAGCCGCAACCCGGAAAGTAGAATACCGCGTCGCCATCGTAATCCGGTGCGCTGACCTTGATGGGGTCGCGAATGATCGGCACGACCTTGTCGTCTTCGATATCGAGCAGGGCACGGGCAGTCCGTCTGGGCAGTCCGCCCGGCATGGGTTTGTTGATGAAGTGGATGACCTGTGCCCTGAGCGTTGGCGAACCCAGCGTCGCTGGCGGTTGCTGGGTCTGGCCCTGGAGCAGGTGCAAGGACCTCGCCAGTCGGTAGGCCAGGCGCTGCGCTCGGTAGCCCCAGTCGATCATCAGCTTGCGGATCAGCTTGATCGTCGCCGGGTCCTTGATCGTCAGGAAAGCCATCGCTGCGGCTTTTGCCGGAACGAACTTCTTCTTGCCCTGTTCACGCAGCAGATTGCGCATCCTGATCGAAACATTGCCGAAATCGATGTCGACCGGGCAGGGGGTGAGGCACTTGTGGCAGATCGTGCAGTGATCGGCGACGTCGTTGAACTCGTCGAAATGCCTGAGCGAGACACCGCGGCGAGTCTGTTCCTCGTAGAGGAAGGCCTCGATCAGCAGGGAAGTGGCCAGGATCTTGTTACGTGGCGAATAGAGCAGGTTGGCGCGCGGCACATGCGTTGAACAGACCGGCTTGCACTTGCCACAGCGCAGGCAGTCCTTGACCATCGTCGAGATGTTGCCGATCTCCGATTGCTCCATGATCAGCGACTCGGTGCCGAGCAGCGAGAACGAGGGCGTGTAGGCCTTCGCCAGATCGGCACCGGCGAGCAACTTGCCCTGGTTGAAATGGCCGTCCGGGTCGATCCTCGCCTTGTAAGCGCGGAACGGCCGGATCTCGTCCTCACTCAGGAACTCGAGTTTGGTGATGCCGATTCCATGTTCGCCCGAGACGACGCCGTCGAGCGCCCGTGCTAGCGCCATGATGCGCGCGACCACCGCATAAGCCGCCTGCAGCATTTCGTAATGGTCGGAGTTGACCGGGATGTTGGTATGCACGTTGCCGTCACCGGCGTGCATGTGCAACGCGACAAACAGGCGGCTGCGCAGAACCTCCTGGTGGATGGCGACGATGCGTTCGCGTACCGGTCGATAGACAAGGCCATCGAAAATCGCTTCGAGTTGCGGCTTGAGTTCTCTTTTCCACGAGACGCGCAGCGAGTAATCCTGCAGGCGATGGAAGAGCTTCGGCATGGCGGCGCGGTTTTTCAGCGCATCGACGTGGATGCCCAGGGCGACAAACTGCGCCTCGGCCTGCGGCAGGGGCTGATCGAGATTTTCGAGCAGCCATTGCCAGCGTGTCTGGACGCCGGCGACAGCGTCCAGCGCTGCGGTTCGCCGATCACCGATCAGCAGTTCCCTATCGAGGTCGGCGTCGCCACAATGCAGGGGCAGGTCGCCACGCAGGAATTCCGTCAGCGCTGCGCACAGTGACAGCTTGTTCTTTATCGACAACTCGATATTGATGCGCTCGACTCCATCGCAGTACTCGCCCATGCGCGGCAGTGGAATCACCACGTCTTCGTTCAACTTGAAGGCGTTGGTATGGCGTGAAATGGCTGCCGTGCGTGAGCGATCGAGCCAGGATTTCTTGCGCGTCTCGGCATCGACGGCGATGAAACCCTCGGCACCACGCAGATTGCACAGACGCACCACTTCTGACGCGACCGTCATCACCGCCGTCTCGTCGTCACCGACGATGTCGCCGATCAGAACCATTTTCGGACGGCCTGCGGTTTCTGCCTTGCGCTTGGCCTTGGTGGCGTAACCGACGGCCCGCAGGTAGCGCTCGTCGAGGTGTTCGAGGCCGGCGAGCAGCACCCCGGCCGCCCTGCCGGCACCGCCTGGCTTGAAGTAATCGGTGATATCGACAATCGCCGGTACTGCCTCGCGCACCTGCCCGAAGAATTCCAGGCAGACGGTGCGCGTGTGCGCCGGCATCCGGTGCAGGATCCAGCGGGCGGCGACAATCAGGCCATCGGTCCCTTCTTTCTGGACGCCCGGCAGACCGGCCAGGAACTTGTCGGTCACGTCCTTGCCGAGGCCGGCCTTGCGAAAACGGGCACCCGGGATTTCGAGAATTTCCGGCGTTCCGTAGAGTGTCCTGCCGTCCTTGCGAAAGCGTCTGATCTCGAAGCGCGCCAGTTCCTGTTCGTGAATCTTGCCGAAGTTGTGGTGCATGCGTGTCACTTCCAGTACGTGACCGCTCGGGTCGATCATCTTCCACCAGGCCAGGTTGTCGAGGGCAGTTCCCCAGAGCACGGCTTTCTTGCCACCGGCGTTCATCGCGATATTGCCACCGATGCACGAGGCTTCCGCCGATGTCGGGTCAACGGCAAAAACGCGCCCGGCTGCTGCTGCAGCTTCCGCAACGCGGGCGGTGACAACGCCGGCGCCGGTACGGATGGTCGCCACAGGGCGATCACAGCCTGGCAGCAGCAACTCTTCGACGGCGCCGATGTCGATCAGTTTCTCGGTGTTGATCACCACCGAGAGCGCTGTCAACGGGATGGCGCCACCGGTATAACCGGTGCCGCCGCCGCGCGGGATGATCGTCAGCCCGAGTTCGATGCAGTCACGTACCAGCGGAGCCATCTCCTCTTCGCTGTCCGGGTAGAGGACGACGAAAGGGTACTCGATCCGCCAGTCGGTTGCGTCGGTCACGTGCGAGACGCGGGCCAGACCGTCGAAGGCGATGTTGTCGCGGCGCGTATGCCGGCTCAGCACTCTCCGGACCCGTGTACGCAGTCGGGCGGTATCGTCGAAATGCTGCGCAAAACGATTGACCGCCGCCTCGGCCGCAAGGATCAACTGCAGCACCTTGGCATTGCCCTGCCGCCGCTTGCCGATTTCGCGCAGGCGATGGTGCAGCGCCTCGACCAGGGCGGTGCGGCGCTCGCGGCTGGCGAGCAGATCGTCTTCCAGGTAGGGGTTGCGCTGCACCACCCAGATGTCGCCGAGCACTTCATAGAGCATCCGCGCCGAGCGGCCAGTGACCCGTTCGGCACGCAATTCGTCAAGCAGCGCCCAGTTTTCCGGCCCGAGCAGGCGAATGACGATCTCTCGGTCGGAGAACGAAGTGTAGTTGTAAGGGATCTCGCGCAGACGTGCGTTCATGGGTACTTCGCCACCAAAGAGCGCATTCTAACTGTTTGCCCATCAAACGCCGTTTCTGCTGCTAGAATCCTGCGCTCAGCCCAAGGATCTCTTCTCTGCTGCCATGCCTACGGATTACCTCGAAAGAATTCTCAACGCGCAGGTCTACGATGTCGCGATTGAAACCCCACTGGACCTCGCACCCAGCCTGTCGGCGCGTCTGGGCAACCGAATCCTGTTGAAGCGCGAAGACCTGCAGCCGGTTTTTTCCTTCAAGTTGCGCGGCGCTTACAACAAGATCGCCCATCTTTCGGTCGAGCGGCTCAAGCGCGGCGTGATCTGTGCCTCTGCCGGCAACCATGCCCAGGGGGTGGCGCTGGCGGCAGCCAGGCTCGGCTGCCGGGCGGTGATCGTGATGCCGACGACGACGCCGCAGATCAAGGTACAGGCGGTGCAGGCCAGAGGTGCGGAAGTCGTGCTCGCCGGCGAGGGCTATGATGACGCCTACACGCATGCTCTGGAACTCGAGAAAAGCGAGAAGCTGAGCTTCGTACACCCTTTTGATGACCCCGAAGTGATTGCCGGGCAGGGCACGATCGGCATGGAGATCCTTCGCCAGCATGCGAAGCCGATCCATGCCGTATTCTGCTGCGTCGGCGGTGGTGGTCTGATTTCCGGTGTCGCGGCCTACATCAAGCGGGTCAGACCGGAGACCCGGATCATCGGGGTCGAAGCCGTCGACGCCGATGCCATGACACGCTCGCTGAAAGCCGGCAAACGCGTCCGGCTCGATCACGTCGGCCTGTTTGCCGATGGTGCAGCGGTCAAGTATGTCGGCGAAGAAACCTTCCGCCTCTGTCAGATGTACGTCGACGAAATGGTGCTGGTGGATACCGACGCGATTTGCGCGGCAATCAAGGACGTTTTCGAAGACACCCGGGCCGTGCTCGAGCCGGCTGGCGCACTGGCAGTTGCCGGTGTCAAGGCCTATGCCAAAGCGCACAAACTGAAGGACAGGACGCTGATCGCAACGGCATCCGGCGCCAACATGAACTTCGACCGTCTGCGTTTTGTCGCCGAGCGTGCCGAGATCGGCGAGCAGCGCGAAGCCGTCTTTGCCGTGACCTTGCCGGAGAAGCCTGGCGCCTACAAGCGCTTCGTTGCACTGATCGGTGCCCGCAACATCACCGAGTTCAACTACCGTTACAACAACCAGCGTGATGCGCATGTCTTTGTTGGCATACAGGTCGCATCGCGCGCCGAATCCGTGCGGCTGCTCGAACATCTGCGCAAGCACGACTATCCGACGCTCGACCTGACCGATGACGAAATGGCCAAGGGTCACATCCGTCATCTGGTGGGCGGGCACTCGCCACAAATCCAGCACGAGATCCTCTACCGTTTCGAGTTTCCCGAGCGCCCTGGCGCGCTGATGAACTTTCTCAACCGCATGAGCGCTGGCTGGAACATCAGCCTTTTCCATTATCGCAACCACGGTGCCGACTACGGTCGCGTGCTGGTCGGCATGCAGGTGCCGCCGAGCGAAATGGGTGACTTCGAGGATTTTCTGGCGAAACTCGGCTACGCGTACTGGAACGAAAGCAATAACCCGGCGTACAAACTGTTTCTCGCCTAGTCCCATTTCAGAGGAGATTTCGCCATGCCCATGCACATCGCCGACAATGTCACCGACCTGATCGGCAACACGCCACTGGTCAGACTCAACCGTCTCGGTGCCGGTATTGACGGCACCGTCGTCGTCAAACTCGAGTTCTACAGTCCCGCGCACAGCGTCAAGGATCGTATTGCTGCAGCGATGATCGATGCAGCGCAGGCCGCCG
>DIME01000147.1:60305-77481 GCA_002425405.1 Candidatus Accumulibacter vicinus | reverse complement strand
GATACGGCAGCAGCTTGCCCGCAGCCATCAGCGGCAGCAGCGCGTCGACGCTCGGATAAGGATATACGTAGTGCAGGCGCACCCAGATCCCCAGCTCTGCCAGCGCTTCGCAGAGTTCCTGCAACCGGGTCCGCAGCGGACGGCCACCGACAAAGCCGGTTCGGTACTTCACATCGACACCGTAGGCGCTGGTGTCCTGCGAAATGACGAGCAGTTCGCGCACGCCAGCCTCGGCCAGCGTTCTGGCTTCCTGCAGCACCTCACCGATCGGTCTGCTGACCAGGGGGCCGCGCATCGAGGGGATGATGCAGAAGGTGCAACTGTGATTACAGCCCTCGGAAATCTTCAGGTAGGCAAAATGCGACGGCGTCAGCTTGATGCCCTGTGGCGGGACCAGACTGGTGAACGGGTCGTGTGGTTGCGGCAAGTGGGCGTGCACCTGCTGCAGCACCTCGTCGGTGGCGTGCGGACCGGTCACCGCCAGCACCTGCGGGTGCGCCTTGCGGATCACCTCTTTCCTGCTCCCCAGGCAGCCGGTGACGATCACCTTGCCGTTCGCGGTCAGCGCCTCGCCGATGGCATCGAGCGACTCCTCGACCGCGGCATCGATGAAACCACAGGTATTGACGACGACCAGATCGGCGCCTTCATAGGAAGGCGAAATCAGATAGCCCTCGGCGCGCAACCGGGTGAGAATCTGTTCCGAGTCGACGAGCGCCTTCGGGCACCCGAGAGAAACCACACCTATACTTTTCGGTCTGGACATGAAGCGCAACCTGAATGAAAGGCTGCGAGTATACAGCCAGCTCCGTTTTCATGTGCCGGCCCGGTCGCCATAGGGAGCAGCGTGGACGCTGGACGGTTCCCTCCTGGTTCGTTTTCCGGGCGGCTCCGGGTGCGCATGAAAAGGTTGCCTGAACCCGTATAATGGCGCCTTCACTCCCACAGGCTCAATCGTGTCCGACCGTCTTGCCGTACTGTCCCAATACTTTCTGCCCAAACAAGCCCTGAGCACCATCGCCGGCAAGCTCGCCGAGAGCGAGGCCGGCAGCCTGACGACCCGTGTCATCCGCTGGTTCGTTCAGCGCTACGGCGTCGACCTGAGCGAGGCCGTCGATGCCGATCCGATCAGCTACAGGAGCTTCAACGAGTTCTTTACCCGACCGCTGCGTGCCGGTGCTCGGCCGCTTGCCGACGCCGCTTTTCTCTGTCCGGTCGATGGTGCGATCAGTCAGTTTGGCGCCATCGAACACGACCAGATTTTTCAGGCCAAAGGCCATCGCTATTCGACCGTCGCCCTCGTCGGCGGCGACCGCCCACTCGCCGCCCGCTTCGAGAACGGCGCTTTCGCCACCCTCTACCTCAGTCCGCGCGACTATCACCGAATTCACATGCCGGTTGACGGCCGCCTGACGCGAATGATCCATGTTCCTGGCGCGCTATTCTCGGTCAATCCGGCGACCGCACGTGGCGTACCGGGATTGTTCGCCCGCAACGAGCGGGTCGTTTGCGTCTTCGAGGCCGGGTTTGGCCCCTTCGTCCTGATCCTGGTCGGCGCGACCATCGTCGGCAGCATGGCCACCGTCTGGCACGGCACCGTCAACCCACCGCGTGTCCGCGAAATTCGTGAATGGCGCTACGACGATCAGCAGATCGTCCTCAAGAAAGGCGATGAAATGGGCCGCTTCCTGCTCGGCTCGACGGTGGTCGTACTCTTCCCGAAAGACACGCTCCGCTTCAATCCGGCCTGGGCGCCCGCTCGCCCGATCCGCATGGGCGAGATGATGGCGACTCCTGCCGAACGATCTCGGCGTACACCCGAGGGGACAGGCGACAATTCCGGTAGAACCTGATGATCCGGGCAATTCCCCGGCAGATCAGCGTTGGCAGCGCGGCAATGTTCGAAGCAAACGCATGAGGAACTACTTCCCGGTTTTCGAACTTATACTTATTGGCTTTTTTTGCGCGAGGCGGCAGTGGATTCAAACGGTCTGACAGTTTCTTCACGAGCGTCCGTGATGCCGGCGATCGCTTCGGGAACCCCCACCCACCTGGCGCGCGCCTGGCTGTGGCTGGGGGTGATGGCGCTGATCGGTTCGGGTCTGCTGGCGGTACTGCTGGTGCTCTCACGGACACCGGGGATTCAGGATGTCTTTCCGCTCAAGGATCTGTTCCGGGCCGCGCTGGTGGTGCATGTCGACCTGTCGGTAGCCGTCTGGTTCATGGCCTTTGCCGCGGTGATCTGGAGCGCCGTCGGCAGCGCCAGCTTGACGTGGCTCGGCTGGAGCGGTTTCGGCCTGGCGGCGCTGGGAACGGCGCTGATGACCGTTTCACCGTTCTTTCCCGGCGCCGAACCGATGCTCAACAACTATATCCCAGTACTCAAGCAACCCCTCTTTTTTACCTCGATCTGGATCTTCGCTGCCGGCTTGAGCCTGACCGTGCTGCGCGCCCTGGTCACCACCTGGCCGCAGCGCCCGCTTGCCGAGCCGCTGCTCCTCGGCGCTTTTCTCGGTGCCGTCGCGGCCTTGCTGGCGCTGGGCGCCTTCTACATATCCTGGGCACTGGTACCCTGGGTCGAGGGAATGATTTATTACGAAGTGTTGTTCTGGGGCGGCGGACACGCTCTGCAGTTCCAGCATGCACTGCTGATGGTGGTCGCCTGGCTGTGGATCGCAGCGCAACTCGGCCGTCCGTTGCCGGTTTCGGCACGCGCGCTGTCGGTGCTTTTCCTGGTCGCAGCACTGCCGCTGCTCGCCGTACCGGCAATCTATCTGTGGGTGCCGGTCGGCTCGCTGCCGCACATGGAGCTGTTCGCCAAACTGATGCTCTGGGGCCACCCCTACATGGGGCCGCTGATCTTGCTCGGCGCCTTGTCGCTGTGGCGCTTGCGCGGCCTGCCGACGAATCCCGACAGCCCCGCCAGATCCGCCCTGCTGGCTTCCTTCATCCTGTTTGCGCTCGGGGGAGTGCTCGGTTATCTGATTGAAGGGGTAAACGTCGTCATTCCGGCGCATTACCACGGATCGACGGTCGGCGTGACGCTGGCCTTCATGGGACTCGCCTACGTGCTGCTGCCGAAGCTCGGCTTCGACCGCGCAGCGGGCCGCATGGCGGTCTGGCAACCCCACGTTTATGGCGCCGGGCAGTTGTTGCACGTGCTCGGTCTGGCGTGGTCGGGGGGTTATGGCGTGCAGCGCAAGGTGGCCGGTGCCGATCAGTTGCTGACCACCCTGCCGCAGAAGATCGGCATGGGCATGATGGGCCTCGGCGGCCTGATCGCGGTCATCGGGGGGCTGATGTTCGTTCTCGTCTGTCTCAAGGCGATGTCGCGGCGCAGCGGACGATGAAACCAGCACTGGGGCTGGCAGTAACGGCCGGAGTGGCGACGCTGGCGACGATTGGCTGGCTGGGTTATCGCCTGATCGAGCAGAACCGTTTGCCGGGCAATGGCATTCCCTCCGGCTTGATCTCGTCACCACAACAACTGTCACCGGCGCAGGAGCAGGCGCAGGCCGACGCGATCATGGGGCTGACGCTGCCCGATCTCGACGGGCGGCCGCAGGCGATTGCGCAATGGCGTGACAAGGTGCTGGTAGTCAATTACTGGGCCAGCTGGTGCGCCCCTTGCGTCGAGGAAATACCGGCCTTCTCACGCCTGCAGCGCCAGTATGCGGCACAAGGCGTACAGTTTGTCGGCATCGGTATCGACCATCCGGAAAACATGCAGGCCTTCGTCAAGGCCACGCCGGTCGCCTATCCGCTACTGGTCGCCGATCCGGCCGCCAGCCAGATGCCTGGCCTGCAGATCAAGGGCCTGCCCTACACACTGGTGATTGGCCCTGACGGCCGGGTGCAGGGTAGCCGCCTGGGTCGGCTCGACGAATCCCGCCTGAACTCGATCCTGCAGCGCCTCGCCTCGCCGCGGTAAGGGCAAGGCCCTGACCTAGGTCAACAGCTTCCAAGCTACACCTTGAAGCGGCGGACCTGATCGGTGAGCGTGGCGGCAAGCTGGTTGAGCCGTTGCACCGACGCCTTGGCATCAGCAAGCGCAGCGCAGCTTTCGTCGCTCATGCGGGCAATCTTATCGACGTGTTGGGCGATTTCGCCACTGGCCGAACGTTGTTCGTTAACCGCTTCCGTGATTCCGGAGACGCCGCTTGATGCGGTGCTCACAGTCTGGCTCGCCTGATCCAGACGCGTGCTCACTTGCTTGAGATTCTCCAATCCGGTTTGCAAAGCCGTCTGGCCCTTCCTGACATCACCATCGACGGTTTCCGATTGCAGGCCCAGATGGGCGGTGACCTTGTCGATTTCCTGCGCCGACCTGGTCGACTTTTCCGCCAGCTTACGGACCTCGTCGGCGACGACGGCAAAACCCCGCCCGCTCTCTCCCGCTCGCGCGGCCTCGATGGCCGCGTTCAAGGCCAGGAGGTTGGTCTGGTCGGCGATCTCCTTGACCTCGTGCGTGAGTGCCGTGATCGAGGCGACACTTTCGACAAAACCGTGCACCGTTTGAGTGATTCGCTGCACCGCCGTGCCCACTTCGTGGAGTTCGCTGACGACGGCCTTGAGTTCGCTGTTGCCACGATTGGTCTCCTCGAGGCTGTGCTGCGCCTGGTCGCGAACCGCGGCCGCGCTGTCGGATACCGATGCGATGCTGACGGCCATTTGTTCAACGGCCGCCGCCGTGCTGGACGCCGCCCCGTTCTGTGCGTTGATGCTCTGGTTCACGGTTTCGGTAACGCCCGCCAGTTGTTGAGCCGCCGACGAGACCTCGTTCGCCGTTTCCGCCGTTCGCTTCACCATCCCCTGCAACGAGTCGAGGAAGGTGTTGAAAGTCGTGCCGACGCGACCGACTTCGTCTCTTCCGGCAACCGAAATCCGCGCCGTAAGGTCGCCGTTGCCGGACGCCAGTTCGGCCAGCGAGCGGGTCAGCCGGGCAAGCGGTCGCGTCACGAGGTTGCGGATAACGAAAAACAGCGCGATGTTGAGCCCAATCAAAACGCCCACGGCGCCGACGCTGACCCAGAAAACCAGCGTGCGGGACAGGCCCATGAATTCCTCGGTATAGGAACCCGCCGCGACGATCCAGTGCCACGGGGCGTAGGACTCGTACACGGCGATCTTCTCTCGGGGCGCGGATTCGTTCGCTTCCTTGTTGAGCCACTGGTAGCGCAACAGGCCGTTCTTGTTTTCGAGCATGTCGCGAAAGATCGCCTGGCCATCGGCAGACCGGGTGTCGAAGACGTTCTTCTTCTCGAGAGCCGGATGGATGACGAAGCTTCCCAGGTTGTTTCCAGGCTGGCTATCGACGACGTAGACGTAACCGGTACTGCCGATCTTGACCTTCTTGAGTCGTTCCTTGAGAGCGGCATAACCGTCGTTGAAATCGACCGCGATGGCCATACAACCGATGACTTCGCCGGAAACGCTCTTGACCGGCCAATAGTGCGCCATCCACTCCTTGCCGAAAAGCGTGGCCCGTCCAGTCCAGTCCTGCCCGGCCAACAACCTGCCGGTCGCCGGGTGGCTGGCTGCCAGCGTGCTGCCGACCGCGCGTTCGCCTTGCTCGTTCTTGATCGACGTGGCGACGCGAATGAATTCGCCGCCCTTGAGAACAAAGACCGATGACACCGCACCGGTCTTGCCCAACAAGCGGTCCGCCGGCGCGTGATCACCGTTCACGACCCGTTCGCCGCTGCGCAGGACCGGCACGGCTGTGCCCCCGTCTGTGGTCAGCGAAAACGGCCCGTCATACTCGGCGGCGAAGACCCGGCCGATCCTGCGGGCACCTTCTTCAACGCTTTGGTTGAAAGCGGCGATGCCGTCGTTGATCAGCCGGACCTCGCGCTGGAGATGCTCAATTTCTGATGCTTCCAACCCGGTCTTGAGGGCGTGCGCAAATGCGCCCACCGCCAGGACGATGGCCGTCGCCAGAATCGCGGCCACGATGGCCGGCAGTTTCTTGGCAAGGTCGACATCATGAATCCGCATTTCCCCTCCTCCTAGCCTATTGGCGCAGCATGTTCCTTATTCGTCAGACCACACTCTTCGTCGCCAGCGTGGCGTGCAGTTGCAGTCCGAGAGCGGCGACAACTTTCAGGATGGTGGCGAACTCCAGGTTCCCTGCAGGAGAGAGCACCTCGTATCTTAAGAGGTCTTGTCGCCGCCAGCAAGAAGGACTACCAACTCTGCCTCTGTGCGTACGGCGATTGCCTGACAATTGACACTGGATTACACGCACCACTTGACCGATAATGAATCCACTGTGGGTCGTCGCCCGACAGCACCGGCAGGCAATGACTCTCCAGAGTTGATCGTTTCTTTTCCGTTCATCAACACCAGCCACACCCATTTTCGCCCAGCAGGAGCCGCCATGAGGTCTATCCCGTCCCCTTTCATATCCGCAGATCGGACTTGCCGGTGCGCACTTGCCGGACTGGCCAGCGCTGCGCTGCTGCTGACCGCCGCCTGCGAGAAGGAAAAGGCGGCCCCGCCAGCGGCGCCGGTCGTCGAGATCGTCACCGTCTCGCAAAGGGACGTGCCGATCTACCTGGAATGGATCGGCTCACTTGACGGCAATGTCAATGCCGTCATCCGTCCGCAGGTCACCGGCTACCTGATCAGGCAGAACTACCGCGAAGGAGATCTGGTGAAGCAGGGCCAGCCCCTTTTCGAAATCGACCCGCGCACGTTCGAGGCCGCCGTCGAAGAAGCGAAGGGACTGCGTGCCCAGCAGGCGGCGCGTTATGAAACGACGCGGGCAAACCTGGCGCGCATCAAGCCCCTGGCGGCGATGAACGCCGTCAGCCAGAAGGATCTCGATGACGCCACCGGTGCCGACCTCTCGGCCAAGGCATCGCTTGAAGCCGCCGAGGCATCACTCAAGACGGCCAGGCTGAACCTCGGTTTCACCCGCATCACCTCGCCGGTCACCGGCATTGCCGGCATCGCCAAGGCCCAGATCGGCGACCTCCTCAGCCCGAGCATGCCGACCGAACTGACGACGGTGTCGACCGTCGATCCGATCAAGGTCTACTTCAACATCAGCGAACGCGAATACCTCAAGGTCGCAGCCGCTGCAGCCGCTTCCGGCAAGAAGACCGAGCATGTCCCCCTGCAGCTCATCCTGGTGGATGGGTCGATCTACCCGCATCAGGGCAAGGTCGCAGTGCTCAACCGGCAGGTCGATCCAACGACGGGAACCTTCAAGGTCGCAGCCCTGTTTGCCAATCCGGACAACCTGCTTCGTCCTGGCCAGTACGGCAAGATCCGCGCCACGATGTCGGTGAACAAGGACGCGCTGCTGGTTCCCCAGCGGGCCGTCACCGAAATGCAGGGCAAGTACCTGGTGGCGGTCGTCGGCGCCGACAACAAGGCCGATATCCGGCCAGTGACGGTTGGTGAACGGATTGCTTCGGAGTGGATCATCAGCCAGGGCCTGCAGCCAGGCGACCAGGTCATCGCCGAAGGCACCCAGAAAGTCAGGCCGGGAATGACCGTGAATCCGAAGCCCTTCAAGCCCGCCGAGAAACCGGCGGCCCCTGCGCCAGCCGCCAAGGATTGAGCGACCATGTCCAAATTCTTCATCAACCGGCCGATCGTCGCCATGGTCATTTCGATCCTGATGACCATCGTTGGCCTGGTCGCCATGGCGGGCCTGCCGATCGCGCAGTTTCCGAACATCGTGCCGCCGGAAATCAAGGTCAATAGCACTTACACCGGCGCCGACGCGCTGACCGTCGAACAGGCCGTCGCCACCCCGATCGAGCAGCAGATGTCGGGCGTCGACAACATGAACTACATGTTTTCGATCAACGCCAACAACGGTCAGTCGACGCTGACGGTGAACTTCGACATTGCGACGGACGCCAACACCGACCAGTTGCTGGCGCAGATGCGCCAAGGGCAGGCCGAGTCACAACTGCCATCGGACGTCCGCAACTACGGCGTGACGGTACAGAAGTCGACCTCTTCGCCACTGATCATGTTCGCTCTGTATTCGCCCAACGGCACGTACGACAACATTTTCCTGGCCAATTACGCGTACATCAACATCAATGACCAGATGACGCGGGTCAAGGGAATCGCCAGCGTGACGATCTTCGGCGCCGGCCAGTACGCGATGCGCCTGTGGGTGCGGCCCGATGTCCTGGCCAAGCTGAACATCACGATTCCGGAGATCGTCAACGCGATCAACGCCCAGAATACGGTCAATCCGGCGGGAACAATCGGCGCCGAGCCGGTACCGGCAGGTCAGGAGTTTACCTACGCGGTGCGCGCGCAGGGGCGGCTACAAAGCGAGGAGGAATTCGCCAATGTCGTCCTGCGTGCCAACGTCGATGGATCGATCGTCCGCGTCGGTGATGTCGCCCGCATCGAACTTGGCGCCCAGACCTACAACATGCAGGGGCGGCTCAACGGCAAGCCCGCCGCCCTGGTGGCGCTCTATCAGATGCCGGGTGCCAATGCCCTCGATGCGGCCGACGGCGCCAAGAAGCTGATGGCAAAAATCAAGGAGGGTTTTCCGCCCGACCTCGACTACGTCGTCGCTCTCGATACCACCTTGTCGGTCACCGAAGGCATCAAGGAGATCCAGCACACGCTGCTCGAAGCGCTGGTGCTGGTGATGATCGTCGTCTTCGTCTTTCTGCAGGGCTGGCGCGCGACGCTGATCCCGCTGCTCGCCGTACCGGTGTCGCTGGTCGGCACCTTCATGCTCTTCCCGATGTTCGGCTTCTCGATCAACACCCTCTCGCTGTTCGGCCTGGTTCTGGCGATCGGCCTGGTTGTGGACGACGCCATCGTCGTCGTCGAGGCAGTCGAGCACCACATCGAGCATGGGCTGTCGGCCAAGGAAGCGACGCTCAAGGCAATGGACGAAGTCACCGGGCCGGTGATCGCCATCGCCGTCATCCTCGCTGCGGTTTTCGTGCCCACGGCCTTCATTCCCGGCATCACCGGCCAGCTCTACCAGCAGTTCGCGGTGACCATCGCCATTTCGGTGATCATCTCGGCGTTCAACGCACTGACCTTGAGTCCCGCCCTCTGCGCGCTGCTGCTCAGGCCGAAAGTCAAGGGCAGCGGTCCGTTGCAGAAATTCTACGACTGGTTCAACGGCGTCTTCGGAAAACTTACCGGCGGCTACGTGGGAACCTGCCGGATCGCAATCCGCAAGAGTGCGATCAGTCTGCTGTTTCTGGTCGGCATGGCCGTTGCCGCCGGTTTTTTCGGGAAAGTGGTTCCCGCCGGTTTCCTTCCGGATGAAGACCAGGGCTACGTGTACGCCGGGGTACAGCTCCCCGATGGGGCTTCCTTGCAGCGTACCGCAGAAATCGCCCGCCAGGCAGAAGACCTGATCATGAAGGTGCCGGGGGTCAAATACACGACCACGGTGATCGGCTACAGCATGCTGAGCCAGGTACAGAATACCTACAGCGCATTCTTCTTCGTCACCCTGGAAGACTGGGCCAAGCGCAAGAAGCCGGAGGAACAGTACGCCGCGATCAAGGCCGAACTGACCAGGCACCTTGGCGGCATCAGCGGTGCCATCGGTTTCGCGTTTCCGCCACCGGCGATCCCGGGCGTCGGTGTTTCAGGGGGGGCGACCTTCATTCTCGAAGACCGTGCCGGCAAGGACATCGCCTTCCTCGCCGAGAATACCGGCAAGTTCATCGAGGCCGCCAGAAAGCGCCCGGAGTTGGCTGGCGTCACGACCACCTTCCGGCCGACCGTGCCGCAATTGTTCATTGACGTCGATCGCGACAAGGTGCTCAAGCAGGGAGTCAACATCAGCGACGTGTACAAGACCCTGCAGAGTTTCCTCGGCAGCGGCTTCATCAATTACTTCAACCGCTTTGGACGCCAGTGGCAGGTCTACGTCCAGGCCGAGGGCGAATACCGCACCAATATCGAGAATATCGGCCAGTTCTACGTGCGCAACAAGGACGGCCAGCCGGTGCCGCTGTCGGCGCTGATCTCGATCCGCAACATCGCCGGCCCGGAATTCACGATGCGCTACAACCTCTATCGGAGCGCCCAGATCAATGCTTCGGCCGCGCCCGGCTACAGTTCGGCGCAGGTGATGCGCGCGCTCGAGGAAGTCTTCGCCGAGACCATGCCGGGTGAAATGGGCTACGACTACCTCGGCATGTCGTACCAGGAGCAGAAGGCACAGCAGGGGGTCTCGCCGATGGTCATCTTCGCCTTCTCGCTGCTCTGCGTCTTCCTGATCCTGGCGGCACAGTACGAGAGCTGGTCCCTACCGTTCTCGGTACTGCTGGGTACCCCGATCGCCGTCGCCGGCGCCTTCGCGGCATTGTTGCTGCGCGGGCAGGAAAACAACGTCTATGCGCAGATCGGTCTGGTGATGCTGATCGGCCTCGCCGCCAAGAATGCGATCCTGATCGTCGAGTTTGCCAAGATGGAATACGAAAAGGGAGAGCTGTCGCTCGCCGAAGCCACCCTCAAGGGCGCGCAACTGCGCCTGCGACCGATCCTGATGACTTCCTTCGCCTTCATTCTCGGTTGCGTGCCATTGGCGATCGCCAGCGGCGCCGGCGCCATTTCGCGTCAGGTGATGGGCAGCACGGTCATTGGCGGCATGCTGGCGGCGACCGGTCTCGCCATCTTCATCATCCCGGTGACCTTCTACGTCGTCGAGAAACTCGGCCACAAGGGGGAAACCGGGGTCTCTCACGCCGGGAGTGGAGAAGCCGCCCCGCACGCGGTTGCAGACCAGCCAGACGGCGCCGGAAAGGAGGGTCAGGGCCATGCGTAAGCCCATCGTGATTGCCCTGCTGGCGCTGTCTGCCAGTGGCTGCATGGTCGGACCCGACTATCTGCGCCCGACCGTAGACACCCCCGCCGCCTGGCGCCTGAGCGATCAGACGGCGCTTGATCTGGCCAATACCGCTTGGTGGGAACAGTTCGGCGACCCGGTGCTCAATGATCTGGTCGGCACGGCCCTGCGTGAAAACAAGGACCTGCTGATTGCCAGCGCGCGCATCGACGAGTTCGCCGGCCGCTACGGCGTCGTTCGTGCGCCGCTGTTCCCGCAGCTCGGCGCCAGCTACGAAGCCAGTCGGCAGAGGAGTTCGATCTCGGCCCTGGACAGCGGCAGCAGCACCTACAACAGCTACCAGGCGGTATTCACGGCCAGTTGGGAAATCGACATCTGGGGCCGTATCCGTCGCCAGAGCGAAGCCGCGCGGGCACAGCTCCTGGCCAGCGAGGACGGACGACGCGCCGTCATCCTCTCGCTGGTCGGCAGTGTGGCCAGCGCCTACGTCAACCTGCGCGACCTCGATCGCCAACTGGAGATCGCCAGGGCGACCGCAAAAAGTCGCGGCGAGTCCTACGAAATTTTCAAGCAGCGCTACGCCGGAGGCGTCATCTCGCTGCTCGAGCTGAGCCAGAACCAGTCCCAGTTCGAGGAAGCCCTGGCCACCATCCCGGTCATCGAAAAGTCGATCGCCCAGCAGGAAAACGGCCTCTGCGTGCTGCTCGGTCGCAACCCCGGACCGATCGCCCGCGGCAGGAACATCGATCAACTGAGCGTGCCGGCCATCCCGGCCGGTCTGCCATCCGATCTGCTCGAGCGCCGCCCCGACCTGCAGCAGGCCGAACAGAACCTGATCGCCGCCAATGCCCTGATTGGCGCTGCCAAAGCGACCTATTTTCCGACGATCTCGCTGACCGGCCTGTTCGGTTATGCCAGCACCAGTCTTGGCAAGCTGTTCGACAGCGAGTCGAAGGTCTGGCAGTACGCCGCCCCGATCAGCCTGCCGATCTTCACCGCCGGGGCCATTGCCGGTCAGGTGCAGGCCGCGGAAGCGCAACAGCAGCAGGCACTGTTCGCGTATCAGAAAGCCATTCAGCAAGCGTTTCGCGAGGTTAATGACGCGCTTGTCGATCAGGACCGGACCGGTGTGCAGTTACAGGCGCAGAAACGCCAGGTAGACGCGCTGCAAGCGTATGCGGGAACGGCCCGGCTGCGCTACGAGAATGGCTACACCAGCTACATCGAGGTCCTCGACGCCGAACGTAGCCTGTTCAATGCCCAGCTACAATACACGCAGACGCAGCAGGCCCGCTTGCAGGCAATGATCAACCTCTACAAGGCGATGGGCGGCGGCTGGGTGGTCGAGGCGGACAGGACGGCCAGCGCAGTGCAAACCGATATCTCGAAAGGAATGTGAAATGGGCAAAAAAGGCAAGTCGGCAAGGAAAAGCCGGGCTGAGCGGGTCGTCCATCCGGACATGCCGTCAAACACGGTGGCCGAAGAAACCCCAGAAACGGCCGAGACCCCGGAAAAACCGGTGAAGAGGATGTCCAACAGGACCTACCTCAAGGAACTCGAAAAGCTCGAGGCCGAACTGGTCCATCTCCAGTCGTGGGTGATCAAGCAGGGCCTCAAGGTGGTGATCGTCTTCGAAGGCCGTGACGGCGCCGGCAAGGGTGGCACGATCAAGGCCATCACCGGCCGCGTCAGCCCGCGCGTCTTCCGGGTCGTCGCCCTGCCGGCGCCGACCGAGCGCGAAAAGAGTCAGATGTACGTGCAGCGCTACCTGCCGCACCTGCCGGCCGCCGGCGAGGTCGTGATCTTCGATCGCAGCTGGTACAACCGCGCCGGTGTCGAACGCGTGATGGGCTTCGCCAGTGAAGAGCAGGTGGAGGCTTTCCTCAAGGGGGCACCGCTGTTCGAAAAGCTGATGACTTCGGGACTCAACAACATCCTCCTGCTCAAGTACTGGCTGGAAGTCGATATGGACGAGCAAACACGCCGCCTCGAAGCGCGTATCACCGATCCGCGCAAGCAATGGAAGCTCTCGCCGATGGACCTCAAGTCCTACAGCCACTGGTACGACTACTCGCGCGCCCGTGACGAGATGTTCAGGGCGACCGATACGGAGTGGGCACCGTGGTTCGTTGCCCGCTCCAACGACAAGAAGCGTGTGCGCCTGAACATCATCAAGCACATCCTGAGCAGCATTCCCTACGAAGTGGTCAAGCAGCCGAAGATCACCCTGCCCAAACGGCAGAAACCGGGCGATTACCAGGAAGTCAAGCTGCCACTCAAGTATGTCCCGGAAGTTTACTGACGCCGACAGGAGATCGCCATGACCGAACCACTCAACGATTCCGATGGCCCAATGCTACAGCCGGTCGGGATTCCTCAACAGCCGCTCGCCGGCCGGAAGGCGCTTGTCATCGGCATCGCCAACAAGGACTCAATCGCCTATGGCTGCGCGCGCGCCTTCCGCGCCTGCGGAGCGGATCTGTCGATTACCTACCTCAACGACAAAACGAAGCGCTACACTGGCGAACTCGCTCAGGCGCTGGGCGTTGACGACGCGCTTTACTTGCCGTGCGACGTGCGCCAGCCGGGCCAGCTCGAGGCAGTTTTCGAGGCCATTGAGCGGAAATGGGGCAAGCTGCACGTCGTTCTGCATTCAATCGCCTTTGCGCCCATGGAAGACCTGCATGGCCGGGTCGTCGACTGCTCGCGGGACGGTTTCCTGATGGCAATGGACATCTCGGTGCACTCGTTGCTGCGCGTTGCGCATCTGGCCGAGCCGCTGCTGGAGAAGGAAGGTGGCACCATTTTCACGATGAGTTACTTCGGTGGCGAGAAGGTCGTCCCGCACTACGGGATCATGGGGCCAGCGAAGGCAGCGCTGGAGTCGGCTGCCCGCTACCTGGCTGCGGAGTTGGGGCCGAAAGGCATCCGCGTCAACGTCATCTCGCCGGGACCGGTCATGACCCGGGCCGCATCAGGAATCGATCGCTTCGACGAACTCCTGGCCAAGACCAAGGAAAAGGCGCCGACCGGGAAACTGGTTACCCCCGATCAGGTGGGCCTGGCGACGGCCGCACTGGCGTGTGATTTTGCCTCGATCGTCACCGGCGAGGTTCTCTATATGGACGGCGGTTACAACATCATGGGTTAATCGTGCGGTAGCGCACTCGCAACGCACACCAGATTTGAACCTTATCAGGGCGGGCCGCGGGCTGCACACTGTGCCTACTCCAAAACCCGAATCGGCTCGCCCCTCTCGCCTCCACCCTCCAGCGCAAAGAGCACACAGATGAGCCCGGAAATCCTCCAGAACCGCTGTTTCGACGACATCCTGGTCGGCGATACGGCGAGTATCCGCCATACGCTGACCTTGCAGGACGTGCAGCTTTTCGCTGCAGTTTCAGGCGAGGTCAGTCCGACCCACCTCGACTCCGAACTGGACAAACAGCTCGGCCCCGGCGATCTGAGCGCGCACAGCATGTGGCTGGGCGCCCAGGTCTCCGGACTGCTCGGTAATCAGCTCCCCGGCCCGGGCACAGTGTACGCCGGGCAGGATCTCGAGTTCCACGCGCCGGTCACCATCGGCGAACAGATCACGCTGAGCATCACGGTGCGTGAGAAGCATGCCGAAACCCGTCGCGTCACTTTTGACTGCCGCTGCGTCAATGCCCGCGGCGAGACGGTGATGACCGGTACTGCCCGCGTCATCGCGCCCAAGGTGAGAATCACCATGGAGCGTCCGGACGCTGCGCAGGTATCGATCCAGAGCCATGATAACCTGGAGAATTTTGTCGGGCGCTGTCGGCAACTGCCGCCGGTGGCCGTCGCGGTGGTGCATCCCTGCGACGAATCTTCTCTTGGCGCCGCCCTCGAGGCCGCCCGCGAGGGCCTGATCGAAGCCATCCTGGTGGGTCCGCTGGCGCGCATCCGTACGCTTGCCGAACAACAGGGTTTCGACCTCGCCGGCCTCCGCCTCGAAGACGTGCCGCACAGCCATGCTGCGGCCTTCCGTGCCGTTGAACTGGTCCGCCTCGGACAGGCCGCAGCATTGATGAAAGGCAGCCTGCATACCGACGAACTGATGGCTGAAGTGGTCAGCCGGGAAACCGGCCTGCGTACCGAACGGCGCATCACGCACGCCTTCCTGATGGACGTGCCGACCTACCACAAGCCATTGATCGTCACCGATGCGGCGATCAACATTTCTCCCGATCTCGACACCAAGCGCGACATCTGCCAGAACGCGATCGATCTGGCGCATGTCCTCTGCGTCGCCCGCCCCAAGGTGGCGATCATCTGCGCGGTCGAAACGATCAATTCCCGGATGGCGTGCACCACCGACGCGGCCTCGCTGTGCAAGATGGCCGACCGCGGCCAGATCTCGGGCGCCATTCTCGATGGCCCGCTGGCACTCGACAACGCCATCAGCAAGGAAGCTGCGCGGATAAAGAAAATCGACTCCCCGGTGGCCGGCGATCCGGACATCCTGGTCGTCCCCGATCTCGCGGCCGGCAACATCCTCGCCAAGCAACTCACCTTCATGAGTCATGCCGACGGCGCCGGCATCGTTCTCGGCGCGCGTGTGCCGATCATCCTGACCAGCCGTGCCGACAACAGGCGGACCAAGCTGGCCTCCTGCGCGATCGCCTGCCTGATGGCCAGCGTGCCGATGGTGGATGGTTTGACGAAGAGCGGAGGCTGAAATGGAACAGGTGATTCTGGTCATCAACGCCGGCTCGTCAAGCCTGAAGTTCTCGGTCTTCGAGCTGCCGGACACGGGTGAGATGCGCGTCAGGGCAGTCGGCCAGGTGGAAGGTCTCGGCACGGCCCCGCGACTGAAAGCGAAAGATGGCAGTGGCCGGAGCATCGCCGATGTGCGCTGGCCAAACAGCGAAATCGCGAACCATGAAGAGGCTCTGCAGGAAATCGCCACGCTCCTGCGTTCACGCTTCGCGGGACAGGTTCTGGCCGGGGTCGGCCACCGCGTGGTGCATGGTGGGCCGGATTATTCGGCACCGCTCCTGATCACGCCAGAGGCGATGGACGCGCTCGCAGCTTTCGTGCCGCTCGCGCCCTTGCACCAGCCGCACAATCTCGCCGCGATCCGTGCGGTGCAGGCCGTGCAGCCGGAGTTGCCACAGGTGGCCTGCTTCGATACCGCCTTTCACCGCACACAGGATAGGGTCGGACAGTTGTATGGTCTGCCCTATGAATACTACGAGCGGGGTATCCGGCGTTACGGTTTTCATGGCTTGTCTTACGAATACATTGCGGCAACCCTGCCGACGATCGCGCCTGAAATCGCCAGCGGGCGGGTCGTGGTGGCGCATCTCGGCAGCGGTGCGAGCATGTGCGCGCTGCTCAACGGTCGCAGTGTCGGCAGTTCGATGGGCTTCACCGCACTCGACGGCCTGATGATGGGTACTCGACCTGGCAACATGGACCCCGGGATCGTCCTCTACCTACTGCAGCAGGAGGGCCTCTCGGCGAGACAGATCGAAGACCTGCTCTACAAGCGCTCCGGCCTGCTCGGTCTGTCCGGCATCGGCAACGACATGCGGGTGTTGCTGGCCAGCGATGCACCGCGCGCCGGCCTGGCGATCGACCACTTCATCTACCGCATCAAGCGCGAACTCGGCGCGCTCGCAGCGGTGCTCGGCGGCCTCGACGCCCTGGTGTTTACCGCCGGTATCGGCGAGAACAGCGCCCGCATCCGGCAGCTCGTCTGTGAGCAGGCACAATGGCTGGGCATCGACCTCGACCGGGCAGCGAATGAACAGGGGAGCACCCGCATCAGCAGCGCCGGCAGCAGGGTATCGGCATGGGTGGTACCGACCAACGAGGAGCTGATGATCGCGCGCCATACCCGCAAGCTCCTCGCCCTGTGATCAACCTTCGCCAGGCAGGCACGGATTGATTTCTGACCTCCCCCTGAACTCAGTCGAGACAAAGGACTCGCATGACCACCTCACTTCCCCGCCATAACGGCATTCTCCTGCATCCCACCTCGCTGCCCGGACCGCATGGCTCGGGCGACCTCGGTTCGGCTGCGTATCATTTCGTCGACTGGCTGGTTGGTGCCGGCCAGTCAGTGTGGCAGGTGCTGCCACTCGGCAGTGTCGGCCCAGGCAACTCGCCGTACATCAGCCCTTCAGCTTTTGCCGGCAATGAACTGCTGATCGATCTGTGCCAGTTGCGCGACGCCGGCTGGCTCAGCGCAACCAGCCTCAATTCGGTTCCCGCTTTTCCTGAAGGACGAGTCGATTACGACGCGGTACGGCGCTTCCGGATTGCCCACCTGCGACGCGCCGCCAAACACTTCTTCAGCCACCAGAGCGTTGGTCAGCGCCTGGCTTTCGAAGGCTTCTGTA
>DIME01000147.1:59363-59983 GCA_002425405.1 Candidatus Accumulibacter vicinus | reverse complement strand
GGCCGGATGTGGCAGGATTGGCCTGCGCCGCTGGCCCAACGCCAGCCGGCAGCGCTCGGGGAAGCCCGGCGCCAGCACGCCGAAGAAATCGACTTCTGGAAGTTCTGCCAGTGGCGCTTTTTCGAGCAATGGTCGGCGCTCAAGCGCCACGCCAATGCTCGCCACATCGAACTTGTCGGCGACCTGCCGATCTTCGTCGCCGCGCACAGTGCCGATGTGTGGGCGAATCCACAGCTATTCGACCTCGACAAGAAAGGACGTCCACGCGTGGTGGCCGGCGTGCCCCCGGATTACTTCAGCGCCACCGGGCAGCGCTGGGGCAACCCGCTGTACCGCTGGTCGGCACACGCGGCTGAAGATTATCGCTGGTGGGTCGAGCGGATGCGGCAAACGATGAAGCTCTGCGACGTCGTGCGCATCGACCATTTTCGCGGTTTCGAGTCATTCTGGGAAATTCCCGCCGCGGCCAAGACAGCCGTCCACGGGATCTGGCAGCCCGGCCCGGGCGAAGCCGTGTTCAACGCCATTCGCCGCGAGCTGAGCGACGCGCAAGGCCGGCTGCGGATCATCGCCGAGGATCTCGGCATCATCACCCCTGCAGTCAATGCCCTGCGCCTGGC
>DIME01000147.1:36425-59016 GCA_002425405.1 Candidatus Accumulibacter vicinus | reverse complement strand
CACAACTACGAAGCCAACACGGTGGTCTATACAGGCACCCATGACAACGATACCAGCCGCGGCTGGTGGGAGTCGCTGAGCCGCGCGGAGCAGGACTATGTGCGCGCCTACCTGGGTGTCGGCGACGAGAGCAGCGAAGAAATACACTGGCAACTGATCCGCCTCGCCTGTTCCTCGGTCGCCTCGCTGTGCGTCATTCCCATGCAGGACGTGCTCGGTCTCGATTCGACGCACCGCATGAACGCGCCGGGTCTCGGCGAGGGGTCCTGGGAGTGGCGCTTCAGCTGGCAGCAGGTTGAGGATTCACACGCCAGGCGCCTTGCTGAACTGGCGCGCCTGTACGGACGAAAGCCGGGTTGAGCGCGCCCCCCTGAACCTCGCTGTCGCCTGAGCGGGTGGCTTACCACATCATCAATGCTTGTGATCCGTGTGCCCATCCTTCGCGGCAGCCAGCGGGGTAAAGCGCGCCTGTTCGGCCGCTTTGCCCGGAAAAGTGATCGACACGACGACTTTCATGTCCGGCGCCGACAGGTACTTGGCCATCCCCTTGAGCCGGTTGTCGCCGTCAGGAGCAAGTGTCGCGGTCGCCTTGGCCTTGCCGGCCAGGATGGTTGCCGTGCCGCTTGCGCCGCTGGTCGCAACTTTCTTACCGTCGTGATCGGTGACATACACGACGACCGCGTTGTCCTTCGCTTCCTTGCTGTTCTTGGCGACCACCAGTTCGTAGTGATAGACGCCGGCCATGCGCAACTGGCCGCCGTTGGGCGCTTTCTGGGTTTCCAGGACATCATCGGTATGGGCAAGTAACGTCGGGCTCGCCAAACCAAATGCACTGGCGGCGGCAATCAGGAACAGGGCTTTCTTCATGGAACTCTCCTTGGTGGGTGGAACGGGTCAGAAACTTTCTTTTTCCTGGCTGGCCAGCAGACTATCCAGGGGGCGTTTCCCCCACAGCCAGAACATCACCGGGGTCAGCAGGGTATCGAGCAAGGTCGAGCTGACCAGGCCGCCGAAGATCACTACCGCCACCGGGTGCAGTACTTCCTTGCCCGGTGCGTCGGCAGAGAGCAGCAGCGGCATGAGCGCGAAGGCGGCCACCAGCGCAGTCATCAGCACCGGGGTGAGGCGTTCGAGCGAGCCGCGCACGATCATGTGCTGGCCGAAGGTTTCGCCTTCGAGAGCGCAGAGGTTGATGTAATGGCTGATCTTGAGAATGCCGTTGCGAGTGGCGATGCCCGTCAGCGTGATGAAGCCGACCAGCGCCGCCACCGACAGCGGCTGCCCGGAAATCCACAGGGCGATCACACTGCCGATCAGCGCCAGCGGAATGTTTCCCATGATGATCAAGGTCAGCGCCATCGAGCGGTAGCGGCTGTAGAGCACCATAAAGATCATCGTCAGCGACACCAACGCGAGCAAGGTGATCAGCTTGGCCGCCTGCTCCTGCGCCTGGAACTGACCTTCGAGCGCGGTGAAATAGCCCTCGGGCAAGGGTTTGGCGGCCAGCTCGGCGCGGATATCGGCGATCACCTTCGACATGTCGCGACCGTCGGTGTTGGCCGAGAGTACGATACGCCGGCGCGAGTTTTCGCGGCTGACCTGATTGGGGCCGTCGCTTTCCTCGACGCTGGCGATCTTGGACAAGGGCACGTAGCCGGTCGGCGTCTCGATCAGCAGATCAGCCAATGCCTGCGGCCCGCGCGCGGACTCCGGCAAACGCACCAGCAGGTCGAAGCGACGGTTGCCTTCGATGATCTGGGTGATTTTCTCGCCCTCGATCATTTGTTCCAACCCGCGCAGCAGGTTGCCGGGCGCCACGCCGTAGCGTGCTGCCTGCTCGTAGTCGAGGCGAATCTTGATCTGCGGGATCAGAACCTGCTTTTCGATCTGTAGATCAGTCACCCCGGGGATCCGCGCCAACCGATCGCGCATCTCGGCCGCCAGTCCGCGCAGGGTATCGAGATCGTCGCCGTAAATCTTCAGGGCGATCTGGGCGCGCACGCCGGAAAGCAGGTGATCAAGGCGATGCGAAATCGGCTGGCCGACGTTGGAGGCGGCTGGCAGGCTGGCAAGACGCTGCCGGATGTCAGCGATGATCTGCTCGCGGTTACGCTCGGACGCCTTGAGATCCACATCCATCTCGGTGTAGTGCACGCCTTCGGCATGCTCATCCAGTTCGGCGCGGCCGGTACGGCGTCCGACCTGCGTCACCTCGGGCACTTGCATCACCAGTTGCTCTGCCAGGGTGGCGATGCTGCTGGATTCGGCGAGCGAGGTTCCTGGATTGAGCAGGACATTGACCGTCAGCGTGCCTTCGTTGAACGGCGGCAGGAAGGAGCGCGGAAAGAAGGGAACGCTTGCCGCGACGATGATGACCAGAGCGACGGCCCCGGCCAGCAGGCTGCGCGCATGACCGAATGACCCGTGAAGAAGCTTCGCATCCCAACGCTTGAGCCAAATGACCAGCGGGCTGTCGCCAGCGTGGAGCTGCTTCATCCGCGGCAGGAGGTAATAGGCCATCACCGGCGTCAGCGTCACCGAAACGATCATGCTGGCGAGAATCGAGACGATGTAGGCAATGCCGAGCGGGGTGAACAACCGCCCCTCGATGCCCGGCAATACGAACAGGGGCACGAACACCAGGACGATGATTACCGTCGCATAGACGATGGCGGAACGTACTTCCAGCGTGGCAGCGGCGATAACTTCCGCCACCGGGCGCGGGGAATCAGCGGTTCGGTTCAGCTTCAGGCGCCGCAACACGTTCTCCACGCCGACGACTGCGTCATCCACCAGTTCGCCGATGGCGATGGCCAGACCGCCCAGCGTCATGGTGTTGATCGACAGGCCGAAGTAATGGAAGACCAGCGCCGTGGCCAGTAGCGACACCGGAATCGCCATCAGCGAAATCAGCGTGGTACGCACGTTGAGCAGGAACATGAAGAGGATTACAGCCACCAGGATGGCGCCATCGCGCAATGCCTCTTCAACGTTGTTTACCGAATGCTCGATGAAGTCGGCCTGCTTGAACAGGAAGGACGGCGCGTCAAAGCCCTTGGGCAGGCTCTTGCCGAGTTCGGCCATCGCTTTCTCGACCTCGCGGGTCAGCTTGACGCTGTCGGCAACCGGCTGCTTCTGCACCGACAGGATCACTGCCGGCTTGCCCTTGTAACTGCCGTCGCCACGCTTGATGGCCGGAGCGAGCTGCACGTCCGCCACCTGCTTGAGCAGGATCGGCTGGCCGTTCTTGACCGTCACGACAAGATTCTGCAAGTCTTCGATCCGCGAACTGCGACCAATCTGACGGATCAGCCATTCGCGTCCCTGGGCTTCGAGAAAGCCGCCGCTGGTGTTGGCGCCGAAGTCCTTCAGGGCAGTTTCCAGCTTCTCCCGCTCGATGCCGAGCGCCTGAAGCTGCGCCGGTTTGATTTCGATACGGTATTGCCGCACTTCGCCGCCGATCGGGATGACCTGGGCGACGCCGGGAATGGTCAACAGGCGCGGGCGTACCACCCAGTCCGCATATTCGCGGACGACCATCGGACTGATCTTGTCGGGATCGGCCGGTAGCGCGATCAGCAAAATCTCGCCCATGATCGACGAGATCGGACCGAGCTGCGGCACGATACCGGGTGGCAGGGCTTCGCGCACCAGATTCAGGCGTTCGGCAATCTGCTGGCGGTTACGGTAGATGTCCGAACCCCATTCGAACTCGACGTAGATGATCGACAGGCCGATGCCCGACACCGAGCGGATGCGTGTTACGCCCGGCATGCCGTTCATGCTCGACTCAACCGGGAAGGTGACCAGTTGCTCGACTTCCTCCGGTGCCATGCCGCCAGCCTCGGTCATCAGGGTAACGGTCGGCTTGTTAAGGTCGGGGAAAACGTCGACCGGCATCTGTCGCAGCGTGATCGCGCCATAGATGATCAGCAGCAGCGAGATGCCAAGAACGATCAGCCGCTGCTTGAGGGCAGCATGAATAATGTAGTCGAACATGTCATCGTACTTGCGAGAGCAGGCCGGCGCCGATCGTCACCACGCGGTCGCCGTCATGCAGGCCGTCGAGGATGGCGACGTTGGCTGCATCGAGCGACTGGTGACGAATCCGGCGGGCAACAAAGCGCTCAGCCTCGGTATGGACCCAAACCGCCGTCTCGCCAGCGCCGACTTTGGTCAGTGCCGCCCGGGGCACGGTCGCGCCCTTGACACCTTTGTCGATACGGACGATCACCTTGACCGGCTGCCCAACGGCCACTGCCGCGTTAGGGGTGGTGATGCGAAACAGCAGGGGCAAGGCCTGCTCGCGCAGTTGCTGGCCGCCACCGACAAACTTGAGGTCCAGCGCAGTTTGATCTGCCAAGGCGCTGGCGGAAAGCAGTGTCTTGGCGATGCCGACATCGTAAGCCAGCGCCTCCACGGCGAGGCGGGCGGGATCGACGATCTCGAATAGCACTTCCTTGGCATCGACCACCTGCCCGGCCAGCAAGTGGTGCGAGGCGCTGATGATGCCGGATGCCGGTGCCACGAGCTGTTCGGCGGAGTCGATGCTCGCCCGGACATATGCCCGCCGCTGCTGTAACGCTGTGTGTTCAATGCGCGCTGCGTCAATCTCTTTTTGCGGCACGGCGCCTTCAAGCTGCTCAAAACGTTTCACCTTGCCCTCGGCGATGGCCAGCTGGGCTTCGAGTTCGGCAAGACTTGCTTTCTGGTTGCCACGTTCGATGGCGCCACTGATCGGGCGCAGGTAGGCCAGGACTTCGCCCTTGGCGACCTTCCTTCCGGCTGTCGGCATGCCTTTCGGGCCGGGAATCACGCTGCCGGCGAACATGGCCTGCACCCGCCCGCTGGTTTCCGGATCGGGAATGACCTGGCCATTCATTTCAACCGTCGCCGTCAGTTCGGCGATGCGCACCGGCTGGGTGCGCAGACCAAGCTGACGTTGCACCGGCTTCGGCACGAACAGGCTGCCGTCGGCCAGCCGCTGCAGCGCTGCAGCCCCCCCCGCTGTACCCGATGTTCCTACCGCCGACACGGCGGCAGGCGCCTTCTTCTTGGCGTCCTGGCTGTGATCTTCGTCGCCGTGCCCCAAGGCTGTTCCCGTGACCATACCCAATGCCAGTGCGGCCACCAGCCTATGCAATTCGATCTTGCGCATCATCAAATCCCTTCTTGGCGCGCTTGTGGCGCCGTGCGGCAAACAATATTCCGGTGACCAGAAGCAGCGCTCCGGAAATCCCCCAGACGACCCACTCGCTCCGGCCGTGGGCATGCACCTCATTGGTCGCGGAAGCCGAGGTGTCCAGCGTGGCGGTCAGGAGATCGACACTGTCGCCGGCCTCGACGCTGATGGTCAGTGGATGTTTGGCCGGCGGCAGGGGCGTGGCAACATCGAGCACATAGGTTCCGGGTGTGGTTTCGCTGGCCACGCCCTTCAGCCCCGCCCCCTCAATCTCTACCCTGGCCTGTATCACTGGTTCATTGCTGGCGAAACGATCCACATGCACCACCAGCTTCTTGCCTTCGAGTGAGGCGACAACCTCGAATTCCTCGGTCGCTGCGGTGGCACGTGGGGTGACGCCCTGACTGACCGGGAGAGGTACTGGCGCCCCGTGGCTGTGCCCATCGCTACTGTCCCCACCTGCCCAGACGGGCAAAGAAAAAGCGACGAGCGTCACAAGAAAAAACTTCTTCACATGCTTCACGGCAACACTCCCAGGGCTTGGTTCCAACGTGATATCGCGGCAGCGCGAGCCACGCGCTGGCGGTCAAAATAGGCATCGGCATCGAAGGCGGCGGCCCGAATGCGCAGCAAGGTCGCCAGATCGAATTCGCCCAGCGAAAAGGCTTTCTCGGCGAGACGCAGGTTCTCGGCGGAAAGCTGGCGGCGCTCCTGTGCCATGGCCAGTTGGCGCTCCGCTGCCTGCAAATTGCGCTGCGCGCGCTCGGCGTCGAGCCGGACCCGGGTCTGGGTACGCAGCAGGTCGGCATCGGCCTGGTTCGCCTCGGCCTGTGCCGCCGATGTTTCCCGACGCACTTGCGAACCGGACGAGAACGGGATCTTGAGCTTGATGCCTACGCTGTTGGAATAGGACTCGGCGAAGTCGCCGCGCTCGCGTACGACTCGCAGCGTCAGCTCCGGCGCCGCGCGACGCGACTCATGCGCGACCTGGACACGCGCTCGGGCGCTGCGCGCGGAGGCGGCGGTAGCAGCCAGCAAGGGATGGAATGCGGCTGAATCGCCGACGTCATCGATCAGTCGTCGCATTGTCGGCGACTCTTCGTCCAGATCCTTCGGGGCCGGAGAACCGATAAGGGTTTGCACGGCCTGCTCAGCCTGGAGCAGGGTTGCCTCCGCCTCGATCAGATCGGCATTGGCAACATGGGTTTCGGTTTGCGCCAAATTAGCGTCGATGCGGGACAGTTCGCCGACCTTGTAGCGACGCATGACATCGGTTTCCAGGGCGCGGGCAGTTTCCAGGCGCCGTGCCGCCAACACCTTGGCACTGCGTGCCGCTGCCAAGGTCCACCACGCCTCCCGCAATTCGCCGCCGACCTCCAGACGCACGGCGGCTCGTCTGGCAACGGCTTCTTCGACGCGGCTCGCCGTCTCGGCTGCACGCGCTGCTTTCTGGCCGGGCAGCCACAGCGGCACCGCCAGTTCGACCTCGTATTCCTGCTTGCCCTGATTGCGATTGAGCCGGTCATTCAGGCTACCGATGCTGACCGAGCCGGGCTCGGGTGTCAGTCCGGCCGCGACATCCTGCGCAGCACGCGCTTCGGCCTCGCGGGCATCCCATCCCGCAGCTTGGGGATTCAAGCGCCAAGCCTGTTCCACGGCTGTCGCCAGTCCGGATTTCGGCGTTTCTGCCGCCTGCACGGAAAGACCAACGAGCAGCCCGGTGGTGCAAACCGCCACCAGCCTCAGTGGTCGGGAGACGATGGTTTTCATGTCTGCTGCGAAGAGAGAGGCAGGAGTACACGACGGCTCGCATTTTGAGTATGAGTTTCCACAGCATTCGCTCCTGTTCGACGATGAGCGAATTCTGCGCAACCTGACCTAACGCCATGCTGACCACCAAATTACATTTCTGTAATCTTGCGAGATTGCCCATGTCAAAACCGGGGGATTACCTGAGACAAGGGTTGGCCGAGGCCGGGTTCGTCGTCGACCTGGCGCGTGACGGCCTCGATGGACTGCATCTCGCGCTGTCACCACAAAAATCAGCTCATTCCAGGTTCTGCACCTGTTCCCGCATCTGTTCGATCAGCAGCTTGAACTCGATCGCGGTCTGCGAAACTTCCGTGACGAGTGATTTGGAACCGAGCGTATTGGCTTCGCGATTGAGTTCCTGCATCAGGAAATCAAGGCGTTTGCCGCTCGCACCGCCGGCCTTGAGCACCCGCTCGACCTCATCGAGATGGGCCGACAAGCGTGCCAGTTCCTCGGCGACGTCGATGCGTGCAGCGAAAACGGCGACTTCCTGACGGATTCGTTCATCGTCGACCCATTGCATGGCGTCCAGCAAGCGCTGCCTGAGCTTCTCGTTGAACGACGCCTGCGCCACCGGAATGCGTGGCCCGACTTCGCGCGCCAGGGCGCGCATGCGGCCAACCTTTTCAAGAATCACTGCCGCGAGTTTTTCACCTTCGCGTGCCCGGCTCGCCGTGAACTCATCGAGGGCCTCGCCGGCCAACGTCAGACAGGCCGGGAGCGCGGTTTCGACGTCGACGCTGTCATCACCGAAAATCGCTGGCCAGTTCAGGATGTCGCTCACGCTCAGCGGAGCAGCCAGAGGCAGGATGCTGCGAATCTGGGTGTCGAACGACCTGAGGCGTTCAAGCAGGTCGGCATTCAGGCAAAGCTGTTGCGCACTCCCTCTTTCCGGAACAAAGCTGACCCGACATTCGAGTTTGCCGCGGCGGATGCGCGCGCCGATCAGTTCCCGCAACGCTGGTTCGACGACGCGCAATTCGTCACAAACCCGAAATTGGCAATCCAGGTAGCGGGAATTGACACCTTTCAATTCGATGTGCAATTCCCCGCCGCTGACGGCGCGCTTTCTGGCAGCATAGCCGGTCATGCTATAAATCATTGAAATCCTGACACGTAAACGACCCTGAATGAGCAACCGGCTTTACAGTTCACCGCAAAAAACCGGACAATGGGAAACAATGTGAATGATAGCCCTGACACGGATGGTGCAACAAGCGAACCAACCCCTTCCCGCCGGTTTCCAACTCGATGAATATTCCATCGAGCATCAACTGTCGATGGGAGGTTTTTCAATCGTCTACGTAGCTACCGACGCACAGGGGAAGCGCGTCGCCATCAAGGAATACCTGCCCAATACGCTGGCTTTGCGCAGTGAGGGGCAGACCTCTCCGGTCATCAGTGAAGATCATCTGCCGGCTTTCCGCTACGGCATGAAATGCTTTTTCGAGGAAGGTCGGGCACTGGCCGCGCTTTCCCACCCTAACGTCATCCGCGTGCTGAATTTTTTTCGGGCCAACGATACGGTCTACATGGTGATGGAGTACGAAAGCGGCCATACCCTGCAGGAGCTGATCCAGAAGAACCGCGCCGGGGTCACCGAGAACTTCATTCGCAATGTGTTCACCAAGATGCTCAACGGCCTGCGCGAGGTGCATGCGCACCGGCTGCTGCATCTCGACCTCAAACCGTCGAACATCTACATGCGCAACAGCCACATCCCGGTGCTGATCGACTTCGGCGCGGCCCGCCAGACGCTGGCTTCCGACACACCGATGCTCAAGCCGATGTATACGCCCGGCTTCGCCTCTCCCGAACACTACTGCCAGCGAGACCTGCTCGGCCCATGGAGCGACATTTACAGTGTCGGCGCCTCGATGTATGCCTGCATCTCCGGCAATACACCGCAACCGGCCAACAACCGCCTCGAAAAGGATCGGATGGTACCCGCCATGGTCCGCTGGGAAGGGCAATACTCTGATCAATTGCTCGAAACCATCGACTGGTGTCTGTGCCTGAACCATCGGTACCGGCCGCAGAGCGTCTTTGCGCTGCAGAAAGCGCTCACCGAGCCGGTCATCACTGCCACGCCACCTCCAGTCCCGCAGCAGAAGGACTCCTGGCTGGTGCAGGTAGTCGGAAAATTCAAGAAGACCTAGGGGATTATGAAATTCAGCATCTACCAGGAAAGTCGTACCGGCATGCGCGCCAACAACGAAGACCGGCTGGCTTACTGCTACTCACGGGAAGCCTTGCTGATGGTCGTCGCCGATGGCATGGGCGGTCACTACTATGGTGAAGTTGCCGCCCAGATCGCGGTGCAGACGCTGACCGAGGCATTCACGCGCGAATTCAGGCCACGCATGCGTGACCCCTTCCTGTTTCTGCAGAAAGGGATGATCAACGCCCACCGGGCCATCGTCGACTATGCCGAAAGGCATCATCTGGTTGACTCGCCGCGTACCACCTGCGTCGCCTGCATCGTGCAGAACAATATCGCCTACTGGGTGCACTCGGGCGATTCACGGCTATATCTGCTGCGTAACGGCAAGGTGTTGGCACAGACCAGAGATCACTCGCGTGTTCGACAATTGTTCGATCAGGGAGTGATCAGCGAGGAACAGATGGCCGGGCACCCCGAGCGACACAAAATCTACGGCTGTCTGGGTGGCCAGCAAAAACCGGAGATCGAGTATTCCCGCAAGACCACCCTGGAAGCGGGAGATGTCCTGGCATTGTGCACGGATGGCGTATGGGGTGTGCTACCCGCCGGCACCCTGGCACTCTCCCTGAAGACCGCCGATCTGGCGTATGCCGTGCCGCTGCTGCTTAACGACGCGCAAGCCCGCGGCGGTTCGCATGCCGACAACCTGTCGATGATCGCCGTGCGCTGGGGAGACAGTTACAGCGATCAGAGCAGCGGCGGGAGCGGTACGAGTGGCCTGATCTCCACCAAGACCATGCCGAAAGACTCGGTCACCAAGATCATCGATGAATTCGGACGCCACCAGAGCGGCAAGACCGACCTCTCCGAAGAGGAGATCGAACTCGCCATCGAAGAGATCCGCTCGACCATCCAGAAGTACACCAAATAGGAGGGACCCGCATGCGCCCCAGCAAACGCCTGGCCTCACAGTTGCGCCAGGTGCGGATCACGCGCCGCTTTACTCGCCACGCCGAAGGCTCGGTACTGATCGAAATCGGCGATACCCGTGTCCTGTGCACGGCCAGTGTCGAAGAGTCGGTACCACCCTTTCTGCGCGGTCGTGGCCAGGGCTGGGTCACCGCCGAATACGGCATGCTGCCGCGGTCGACACACACACGCACTGGACGGGAGGCGGCGAAGGGCAAGCAGAGTGGTCGTACCCAGGAAATCCAGCGCCTGATCGGTCGCGCACTGCGCGCGGTGACCGATTTGAAAATGCTCGGCGAACGCCAGATCACGCTCGACTGCGATGTCCTGCAGGCCGACGGCGGCACGCGTTGCGCTGCGATCACCGGCGCCTGGCTGGCGCTCAACGACGCCTGCGAGCACCTGTTGAGTCAGGGCAAGATCGGCGCAAACCCGCTGTCTGACCAGGTCGCCGCGATTTCAGTCGGGCTCTATCAGGGCGCAGCCATTCTCGATCTCGACTACGCCGAGGACGCCAACTGCGACACTGACATGAACGTGGTGATGACCAGCCGGCAAGGCATCGTCGAGGTACAGGGGACCGCTGAAGGCGATCCCTTCACGCGAATACAGATGAACGAATTGCTGGACCTCGCTACGGCCGGTATCGGTGAGCTGCTGGCGCAGCAGAAAGCGGCCCTGCACTCATGAAACTTGTCCTGGCTTCAAACAATCCCAAGAAACTCAAGGAACTCGACGCGATTCTCGCAGCGCTGGATTGGCAGCTCATTCCCCAGGGCGAGTTCGGCATTGCCGAGGCCGAAGAACCGCATTGCACCTTCGTCGAGAATGCCCTGGCCAAGGCACGCCACGCGTCACGGCTGACCGGCCTGCCGGCGCTGGCCGACGACTCGGGCCTCTGCGTCGACGCTTTTGGCGGCGCTCCCGGCGTGCAGTCCGCACGCTACGCTGGCGAACCCAGGTCTGATGCCCGCAACAATCAAAAACTGCTCTCCGAACTCGGCGACAACACTCAGCGCATGGCTCACTTCGTTTCGTTGATCGTTTTTGTTCGCCACGCCGACGATCCGCAACCGATCATTGCCGAGGGGGAATGGCACGGCGAAATTCTCTCGGCCGCACGCGGTGACGATGGCTTTGGCTACGATCCGCTGTTCTATATCCGCGAACTCGACCGGACCGCGGCGGAACTCGACGCCGCCGAGAAGAACCGCCGTTCGCATCGTGGCCAGGCGCTCGCCCGCCTCGTCGAGCGCCTGCAAGCGCGCGCGCAACTGTCCTATCCACGCTGATGCCAGGCAGCCGAAGCCGCAGGGTCATTCCTTTGCTGCCGCAGGCGCGCCTGGCGGCAACAAAGGAATCCGAACCGCGATTTCGCAGCCCGCCGCCACTCTCGCTTTACGTCCATATCCCGTGGTGCGTGCAGAAGTGCCCCTACTGCGATTTCAACTCGCATTCGCTGCAAGTGGCCAGCACCACAATGCCGGCAGCGATCCCCGAAAGCGACTACCTTGCGGCCCTGGTTGCCGACCTTGAGTCGGCGCTGCCGCTGGTCTGGGGACGCCGTATCGACAGCGTATTTTTTGGCGGTGGGACGCCCAGCCTGCTCTCGGGCGCAGGGCTCGATCAACTCCTGGCCGCACTGCGCAGCCGCCTGCCCTTCCTGCCGGGTGCCGAGATCACGCTCGAAGCCAATCCGGGAACCGTTGAAGCGGCGCGCTTCGCAGCCTTTCGCGACGCCGGGATCAACCGCCTGTCGCTCGGCATTCAGAGCTTCAACCCACAGCATCTCAAGGCGCTCGGCCGCATCCACGACGATCACGAAGCGCGGCGCGCGATCACGATCGCCGCCAGCCATTTCGACAATTTCAATCTCGACCTGATGTACGGTCTGCCCGGGCAGACGCTGGCCGAGGCGCTCGCCGACCTCGACGCGGCACTGGCGTTCTCACCACCGCATCTGTCCTGCTATCAACTGACCATCGAAGCGAATACTGCTTTCGCGGCCAGACCACCGGCACTGCCCGAAGACGACCTGTGTGCCGACATGCAGGACGCCATCGAAGCCAGGCTGGCAGCCGCCGGCTACCTGCACTACGAAACCTCGGCCTTCGCAAGACCTGGCCGGCAGTGCCAGCACAACCTCAACTACTGGCATTTCGGCGACTATCTGGGAATTGGTGCCGGCGCGCATGGCAAGCTGACGCTGCACGATCGCGTTCTGCGCCAGATGCGCTGGAAAGGACCGGAGCAGTATCTGGCCCAGGTTGCAGCCGGGATGCCGGTGCAGGAAGAGTTTGCCGTCGCTGCCGCGGATTTGCCGTTCGAGTTCATGCTCAACGCGCTACGCCTGATACAGGGTTTCGACGCACCGCTCTTCGAGTCGCGAACCGCGCTGTCGCTGCTCAGCATCGAGGGCAAGCTGCGACAGGCCGAGCAGGAAGGACTGATCGAACGTCGACGGCAGCGTATCGCCCCGAGCGAGCACGGCCGGCGCTTTCTCAATCGCCTGCTGGTGAGTTTCCTGGCCGACGCGGGGTGACCACCAACTGCGCGCGCTCGGCACCAGGCTGCGCGCGGCGAGCAGTGATCACCATCGAGCGCGGCACATAGGGGCGTGGCATGGGCCGCTGTGCCAGCGGGACCGAACTGACCCGCAATTCATTGACCGCCGCGCGCAGTTTCTTGTGCAGTTCCTCGCTCGGCCGTCCTTCGGCTTCAGCAAGACGAATCTCCTTGAGAATCGCGTCGATTGTCGGCGTGACCGCAGCCGAGCGCGTCGCTTCGCCAAAACTCTCCTTCGGTGTCTTGACGGCAATTGCGAATTCCTCTGGCGACGAAATCATTTTCGCCAGCCGCAGGTGGTCGTAGCGCATGGCCATGGTCACTGCCGAATCACCCCAATCGCTCTGGAGTTTCGGATTGGCGCCCGCTTCGAGCAAACCGCGCGCCAGATTCTCGTGGCCTTCACGAGCCGCCATCATTAACGGCGTAGCCCCGTTCGGTGCGCGCGCATTGACATTGGCACCACGCGCCAGCAGATCATTGACCACCTTTTCGTGGCCATTGAAGACTGCGTAGTGCAGTGCTCCCCACTGGTTGCCGATACGGTCGAGCGGCGCACCGCGATCGAGCAGCCATTTGACGGCCGCCTGATGCCCACCCCAGGCCGCCAGTTGCAGCGCTTGTTCGCCATGGCGATTGGTCTGCCGCAAATCGGCACCGCGTTCGACGAACAGTGCCATCATGTCGATCTGGCCATACCAGGCAGCGACCATCAGGCCCGTCCCAATGTGCGCTGCCTGGTACTCCGGATTCAGTCCCTCGTCGAGCCAGCGTTTGACGGTGCGCAGATCACCCCGCTCGACGGCATATTCAAAAGTGATGGGATCGGGTACCGATGCCTCGGCTGACGCCGACGCTGCCAGCAGGCAGCACAGGAGCCAGGCCCAGCGACCCAGTGGCTTGATCAAAGGCTTCACACACATTCTCCATTCCGGCTCGACAGAACACCCTTGCAGAGCCCTACGCCCGTGCCTGCCGCACGGATTTGCTTCACAATGTCAGACCCATGCTGCCTTGCCTGCCCTTTGCCATCGCCCTCTCGCTCGCCCTGCACGCCGGGGTGCTGTTTTGGGATGCCCGCAAACTCGGCCTGCCGCCGGCACCGCCGCCAATCGAGGCATCCCTGCAGCCGCCAGCGCCGCACCCTGCGCGTAACAACGAGCCGCTGCTGAAAAATACGCTCACCGATGACCCGGCCCTGGTCAAAGCTGGACCCCCTGCCCCGCCGGCTGTTCGTACGCTGCCGCCAACCGCCAGAGTGGTGGCGAGGCGCCAGATCGAGGCCGCACAGCGCAAATTGTCGCAGCACCTCTACTACCCGCCCGCAGCCATCGCCCGCGGCCTCGAAGGCGAAGTGCGCCTGCTGCTGACGATCGCCGACGACGGCAGCATCAGCGACGTCGTCATTGCCGCCAGCAGTGGCCATGCCCTCCTCGACCAGGCGGCGGTGAAAGCGGCCTACGCGATGGGGCGTATTGGCTGGGCGAACTCACGCGAGTTCATTCTGCCGGTCATCTTCCGGCTGGAGTGAATCCCGCCGGCGGCGAAATACCAGGTCCCAGACGCCGTGCCCGAGCCGCCGGCCGCGCTGCTCGAACTTGGTCTGCGGACGCTGCTCCGGGCGCGGCGCGTAGCCGAGTGCGGTATTCTCCAGCAGCGTTTCGGCCGAGAGTACGGCCAGCATCTGCTGCGCATAATTTTCCCAATCGGTCGCGCAATGGAGATAGCCGCCCGGCTGCAGGCGGCTGGCGAGCAGCGCGACAAACGGCGCTTGCAGCAGCCGCCGCTTGTGGTGGCGCAGCTTCGGCCAGGGATCGGGAAAAAAGATGTGCGCCCCGGCGAGCGATCCCGGCACAAGCATGTCACGCAGCACTTCGACAGCGTCGTGCTGAACGATGCGCTGATTGTGCAGGCATTTTTCGGCGACCAGTTTGCACAGGCTGCCGACACCCGGCGTGTGGACTTCGATGCCGAGATAGTCGTTTTCAGGATGCAGGGCGGCAATCGCTGCCGAAGTCTCGCCCATGCCGAAACCGATTTCGAGAATGCGAGGTGCCACGCGTCCGAACAGCGCATCGAGATCGAGGCGTGCCGCCGCGTAAGGAACGCCGATCTTCGCCATCATCTCCTGATGATAGCGTTGCTGGGCATTCGATACCCGCCCCTGACGGCGAACGAAGCTGCGAATATGCCCGGCCCGCGCAGCCGCATCCGCGCCCGCCTGCACGGAATCCTGCACAGTCATGCCTAGGACCCGATCAGGCCGGTCGTTGGTGACGAGGGGTCTGCCGAGTAGTACTTGCGCGGCATCCGCCCGGCGAGAAAGGCCTCGCGCCCGGCCTCGACGGCTTTTTTCATGGCGCTGGCCATCAGCAGCGGATCGCGGGCGTGCGCGATGGCGGTATTCATCAGCACCCCGTCGCAACCGAGTTCCATCGCAATCGCGGCATCCGAGGCGGTGCCGACGCCCGCATCGACGAGCACCGGCACCCTGGCGTTGTCGATGATCAGGCGCAGGTTCCAGGGATTGACGATCCCCATCCCCGAGCCGATCAACGAAGCCAGCGGCATCACCGCCACGCAACCGATCTCTTCGAGCATTCTCGCCTGGATCGGGTCGTCGGCGCAGTAGACCATCACCTCGAAGCCCTCCTTGACCAGGATCTCGGCGGCCTTGAGCGTTTCCGGCATGTTCGGAAACAGACTGGCCGGATCACCGAGCACTTCCAGCTTGCACAGTGCATGCCCCTCGAGCAGCTCGCGCGCCAGTCGCAGCGTGCGTACCGCGTCCGCCGCAGTGTAGCAGCCGGCGGTATTCGGCAGGATCGTGAATTGCGACGGTGGCAGCACGTCGAGCAGGTTCGGTTCGCCGTGATTCTGACCGATGTTGGTACGGCGAATCGCAACAGTCACAATCTCGGCGCCAGAAGCGTCGATGGCGGCACGAGTTTCTGCGAAGTCCCGGTACTTGCCGGTACCGACGAGGAGGCGCGAGCGGTAGTTCCTGCCGGCGACCGTCAGGCTGTGTAGAGAAGATGGCATGTGTCTTTCGCTTGAGAGCAGGTCAATGAGGCTCAGCCGCCACCGACGGCAACGACGATCTCGATCCGGTCACCATCGGCCAGCATCGTTTCGCCATGCCGGCCGCGCGGGACGATTTGACCGTTGCGTTCGACGGCGATGCGTTTGCCGGCGTGGTTCAAGGTCAGCACGAGTTCGGCCACCGTCATCGGCGAAGAAAAGTGGCGGCTTTCGCCGTTGATCAGGATATCCATAGGGAGGAAATTCTAGCACGCAGAGGCCGGGAGGATTCCGGCTGATGTGTGACTGGGTAAACGGACCACCCCCGCGCAAGGCACACCGACCACGGCGTTGCGGGATACGGCAAGGCCCCTGTGCCTGCCGGCAGCAATCTCATCGCCGATGTTTAACGTGCGCCGTGCCAGGGCCCCGTCCGGCCGCTCCGCTTCGGCCGGTAGCAACTGGAGCAGACCACTTGTTGCGTTTGAGCATCCTGCCGGTAGGGTACGCATCGACTACAATGGATGGACAAGCACAGAGGGAAGTTCGGCTGCGCAGCACAGTCCATCGCCGGCAAGCGAACCCCCACATTGATCACACCTGGATAGCGCCGTTGGATCGAGCAAAATGCACACCCTCCTGCACACAGCTACGCAACCCGGTTTGGCCAGACGACCGATGCACGCACTCCTGCTGTTTCTGGCGCTGCTCTTCGCAACCGCCGCACCGGCTCAGGAATGGCACTATACCGTCCGTCCTGGCGACAATCTGTGGAATGTCTCGACCCGTTATCTGACGGCCGTGGACTACTGGCCAAAGCTGCAGGCACTCAACGGGGTGACCGATCCCGAACATCTTTCCCCAGGGACCCGGCTGCGCATTCCGGTCGCCTGGCTCAAGCGCCTGCCGACCAAGGCCCTGGTCCTGGCGGTACAGGGGCAGGTGCAGGCCCTGATCGCATCGACCAGAAAAAGGGTGGCCGTCGATCCTGGACTGTTCCTGCATCAGGGCGACATCCTGGGTACCGGACCCGACAGCAATGTCACCCTGAGATTCGCTGATGGCTCGCGGGTGTTGCTGCAGGCGGATAGCGAGTTGCGACTGTCGATCCTGAACGCACGCGTTCAGACGCCGTTCGTCGATACCCGTGCCCGCCTGGAAAAAGGCCGCGCCGACAGCGAGGTCACGCCGCGCACGACAGGCGCCGGCAACCGTTATGAAATCTGGACCCCTGCCGCCCATTCGGCCGTGCGCGGTACGCGCTACCGGATCAGCATGGACTCTGTGACGGCGACCTCGCGACTGGAAGTGCTTGAAGGAAGAGTCGAGTTGCAGGGTGGCCGAAAAATCCGATCGATCCCGAAAGGCTTCGGCACCCTGACCGAGACCGGCAAGCCGCCGCTCGTGCCGGTGGCGCTGCTGCCACCACCGACGCTCGGCGAGTTGCCAGCGCTGGTCTCGCGCGTACCGATCCGCTGGAGTTTCCCGGCCGTCCCGGAGGCGGCGGCATATCGCGCACAGGTCGCGCCCAATGAACGATTCGACCTCCTCGTGTTCGACGCCGTCTCGTCGACTTCGGTCATACGCGGGCCGGACCTTCCGGATGGGAATTACGTCCTCCGGATTCGCGGCATCGACGCCAGGGGTCTTGAAGGAAACGACGCCGAACACCGTTTCCGTCTGCATGCCCGCCCCGAACCACCGCTCCTCGTCCGACCACCCCACCAGAGCGGCGTGGTCGACAAACCGCTGCTCTTCGAGTGGTCGGAACCGCAGGGCGCGGCCAGCTACCTCTTTCAGCTGGCCAACGACGAACGCTTCCTGACCCCGCTGCTCAAGCAGGACGATCATCGCCAATCGCGCCTGACCGTCGAGCAGTCGCTTGAACCCGGGCAGTACTTCTGGCGGGTCGCTGTCCGCGACTCGACCGGGCGAGAGGGTCCGTTCAGCGACCCGCAAGCGTTCCGGCTGCAGGCCGCAGCGCAGATGCAGCCCCCCGAACTGGCTGCCGACCGCCTGACCTTCCGCTGGGGCACGGTTGCGCCCGGTCTGCAGTACGACTTTCAACTGGCCAGGGATACCGATTTTGCCGATCTCGAGCTGGAATCCCGGGTATCCGAAGCGCAGGTGAACTTGCCTCGCCCGGATTCCGGCGTCTATTACCTGCGCGTACGCACCATCGAGGCCGACGGTTACGTGGGACCGTATGGTCCGGTGCAGCGGATCGAGCTTCCCGCGCGCAACTACTGGCCGGCGGCACTGGTGGTCCTGCTTGCGCTGGTGTTGATCTTTTGATCCAGGTGTCGTGATTGCAACCTTCAAGGCCAGTTCTGACTGGTCGAAACGGATTCTTGTCTCGCTGTTATTGACGGTTGCCGCGCTGCTGCTGAGCGAAAGCAACCTACTGCATCGCTGGAACCTGTTCCTCTACGACTGGAACCGGATGGCGTGGTCGCGCGCACCGGCCGACGACATTGTGATCGTGGCCATTGACGAGCAAAGCCTGCGGGAAATCGGACGCTGGCCGTGGTCACGGCGTATCCATGCGCAACTGACCCGTCAGTTAACGGCGGCCGAGGCGAGGGTAATCGGTCTGGATATCGTCTTCGCCGAACCCGAGACCAGCGATCCCGGCGCCGACGCAGAACTGGCCACTGCCCTCGCGGCCAACGGCCGCGTCGTCCTGCCGGTTCTCAATGAACAGCACCGCCTCGGTGAGGAGTTGCGGGAGACCCTGCCGATCCCTCTGCTGCAGGCAGCGGCTGCCGGCATCGGCCACGTCGATGTCGAACTCGACCTCGACGGCATTGCCCGCAGCGTGTTCCTCAAGGCCGGCCTCGGATCGTCCCGCTGGCCAACGCTGGCTTTGGCCATGCTTGAACTGAGCGACCCCGCTGCCGAGCGGGCGTTACCCGGCGAGCGCGCCCCACACACCGCTCCACCATCACCCGACGCCTGGCACCGCGATTATCGCATCCTGATTCCGTTTGTTGGTCCGCCAGGGCGTTTTCGGCATTTTTCCTACCGCGACGTTCTGCGCGGGGATTATCCGCCGGCAACCTTCCGGGGCAAGTTTGTGCTGGTCGGTGCGACGGCCAGCGGCATGGCCGATGCACTGCCCACACCGGTTTCCGCTTACTCGCGGCTGATGCCGGGCGTCGAATACAACGCCAACGTTCTCGACGCGCTGCGGCAAGGCTTGACCATCCAGCCTTTGCCCGACCACTGGACGCTACTGCTGACCGGGGTGCTGGTGTTCTTCCCGATGCTGCTCCATAGCACTTGCCCGGCACGCTGGACCTTGCCAGTGGCGGTTTTGTCGCTGCTGCTGACCCTCATCAGCAGCTTCGCCCTGCTCTATGCCAGACAGCTCTGGTTCCCGCCGGGGGCAACACTGCTCGTGCAGGGGCTGGGCTGTCCCTTGTGGAGCTGGCAACGCCTGCGCCTGCTCATCCGTTCTCTGTTCGAGCAGGAGAAACGTGCCCAGGTCGCTCTGCACTCGATCGGCGATGCCGTGATCACCACCGACGCCAATGGGGCCGTGCAGTACCTGAATCCGGTCGCCGAAAGCCTGCTCGGCGCGGCACCAGGCACTTTGCGCGGACAGGAACTGGGCAGCATGTTCCAGGTCGCCGACGAACACGAGCGCTACCGCGCGGTGAATCTGGTCGCCCTATGCCTCGAAGCAGGCGCCCTGGTCAGACTGCCCGAGCCCTCCATCCTGCGCAACCAGGCCGGCGAGGAATACGCCATCCGGGCTTCGGCAGCGCCGATCCACGACCCGCAGATGCGAATCACCGGAGTCGTCATCGCCTTCAGCAACATCACCGAAACCCGCCGCTTGACCGAGCAGATGCGGTATCAGGCCAACCATGACGCGCTGACCCATCTGCCCAACCTCGACCTGCTGCGCGACCGCCTCAAGCATGCCATCGCACGCGCGCGCCGGAGCGGTCAGAGCCTGGCGCTGTTGTTCGTCGATCTGGATCAGTTCAAGAAGATCAACGAGGGGTTGGGTCACAGCGCCGGCGATGCCCTGCTGCGGGCCGTCGCCGACCGGCTGCTGCTCTGTGGCCGCAAGGACGACACCATTGTTCGCGTCGGCGGTGATGAATTCATCTGCATGCTGGAGGACTTGCGTCAGGAAGACCGGGTCGTTGACTTCGCCCACAAGCTGTTGAGGATGCTCGAAACGCCGTTTCAGATCGGCAACAATGAATGTGTGGTCACTGCGAGCATCGGCATCTGCCTGTTCCCCAAGGATGGCGGCGATGTCGAGACCCTGCTGCGAAACGCCGACACGGCGATGTATCGCGCCAAGGAGAGGGGTCGCAACAACATCCAGTTCTACGCCCACGACATGCATCTGCGCAGCCTGGAACGGCTGAACATGGAACAGGATCTGCGCCATGCCCTGGCGCGTCAGGAACTGGAAATCCATTACCAGCCGCAGATGGACCTGCGTCAGGGCCGCATCATCGGCGTCGAAGCCCTGTTGCGCTGGCGGCATCCCCGGCGCGGGCTGATCTCGCCGCTCGACTTCGTTCCCCTGGCGGAGGAAACCGGGTTGATCGAAAGTATTGGTGAGTGGGTGCTCAGAACCGCCTGCCGGCAGGCGAAAGCCTGGCAGCAGAACCTCCGGCCGACGCTGCGCATGGCGGTAAACCTGTCGCCCCGCCAGTTCCTGCGTCCCGGGATGGTGAGCATGATCGCGGAAATCCTGCGGGAAACCGGTCTGGAACCCTGCTATCTCGATCTTGAAATCACCGAGAGCCTGCTGATGAAGGACGTACAGGGCAGCATCACGACCATGCATGCGCTCAAGGCCATCGGCGTCCGCTTGTCGATCGACGATTTCGGCACCGGTTATTCTTCACTCAATTATCTGAAGCAATTCCCGATCGACCAGTTGAAAATCGACAAGTCCTTTGTGCACGACCTGGTCGTCGGCAAGGATGACGCTTCGATCACGCTGGCGATCATCGCCATGGCGCACAGCATGTCGCTGACCGTGATCGCCGAGGGCGTCGAAAGCGAAGCGCAAAAGGCCTTCCTGCGCGCCAATCAATGTGATGAAATTCAGGGCTACCACTTGAGCCGTCCGCTCCCGGCGGGCCAGATCCCGGTGTTGCTCAAGTGACCGTGCAAACCGCAGGTCGGATGAGCACAGCATAACCCGATCTTTTCAACTCAAGGATCTGCTCCCGGCTGCCGTTACTGAACCAATAGGGCCCTCATCGCCATGAACAAGGAAAGGAAATTCCCATGCCGCATCGCTTCCGTGATCTTGCCATTGCTCTGAAACTGAATCTGGTGCAGGGTCTGGTCATGCTGGCGATCATTCTCGCCGCCACAGGATGGACCGCCTCGTATCTGCGCGAACAACTGACCTACAAGGCACTCGACGACCTCAAACAGATCAATCGCCTGGCCGTGTCGATGTTCGAGACTTACGACCAGGGCCTGCGTCACGACATCGAGCGCAGCGGCCGGGTGTTCTCGGGCAGCTTCGACAAGCCGTTTGAACTGGTCGAGGCCGGCGCAGCGCCGCAACTGCTACACGGCGGAACGCGAATCGACGACCGCCTCGACCTCACCGACACCTTCACGGCAAAGGCCGGAACCGTGGCGACGATATTCATTCGCCAGGGGAACGATTTCCTGCGCACCGCCACTTCATTGAAGAAGGAAGATGGCGCGCGGGCGACGGGAACCCTGCTGGGCACTGACCATCCTGCGCGCCAGCCCTTGCTTGCCGGCCAGCCCTATACCGGCAAGGCCACGCTATTCGGCAGGGATTTCATGACCCACTATGTCCCGGTTCGCGACGCCTCGGGCAAGGTGATCGGTGCCTTTTTCGTCGGACTGGAATTTACCGAAGGGCTGCAGGTTTTGAAGAAGAGCATCCTGGCGATCAAGGTCGGCAGCACGGGGTATGTCGGCGCGCTCGACGCCGGCAAGCAGAAAGGTGTCGCGACCCTCCACCCGGCCAAGGAAGGGGCCAACCTGCTGGCCGCCAAGGACAGTCGGGGTTTCGAGTTCATTCGCGAGATGGTCGACAAGAAGTCCGGAAGCATCCGCTACGAGTGGGCAAATCCCGGCGAGACCAGCGCGCGCGAAAAGGTTGCGGTTTTTGATCACTTTCCGGCCTGGGACTGGGTCGTCGTTTCCACCAGCTACGTCGAAGAAATCAGTGGCGGCGCCGACATCGTCGTCCGTAACCTCGCCTGGATGGCGCTGGTGATCATCGTCGCCACCCTGCTCAGCGGCTTCGTGGTGACTCGGCGATGGATCACACGGCCGCTGCACGAAATCTCCCTCGCAGCCGACCGGATTGCTGCCGGCGACCTGACAGGCAGGCTGACGGGCGACAGTACCGACGAGGTCGGCCATCTGAAGCAGGCCATCGGCAAGATGGCGGAGAATCTGCAAACGACGGTCGGCAGCGTCCGCCAGGCCTCGGCAACGATCCTCGAACAGTCGCTCGCACTGGTGACTGCAGCCGAACAGGTCAGCAGCAGCGCGCAGGTGCAGCGCGATGCGGCGACCGGAATGGCCGCTTCGGTCGAGGAAATGAGCGTCAGCATTGATCGGGTGGCCGAGCACGCACACGCTGCGCAAGGGCTATCGATCTCTTCCGGGCAGGCCGCGAGCCAGGGCGCCGAGGTGATTCACCAGGCGGTGGGGGCGATGAACCAGATCACCGGTTTCGTTCGCCAGGCGTCGACAACGGTGAGCGAACTCGGACGCCGCTCGCAGGACATTTCGGCGGTCGTTCAGGTGATCCGCGAGATCGCTGATCAGACCAATCTGCTCGCCCTCAACGCCGCCATCGAGGCGGCACGGGCGGGGGAACAGGGACGCGGCTTTGCGGTCGT
>DIME01000147.1:0-36116 GCA_002425405.1 Candidatus Accumulibacter vicinus | reverse complement strand
GCCGACGAAGTGCGCAAGCTCGCCGAAAGGACGGCGACGTCCACGCACTCGATCAGCGAGATGATCGGCCACATTCAGGACGGCGCCAAGGCGGCTGTCCACCAGATGGAAGACGGCGTCGCCCAGGTCGAGCAGGGCAGCGTTCTGGCCGACCGGGCGGGTCAGGCGATCGGTGAAATTGAAGGCCGCACCAACGAGGTCATCACAACGGTCGGCAGCATTTCGGACGCCATCAGGGAACAGAGCCTCGCCAGTCAGACGATTTCCCAGGGGGTCGAGCAGATCGCCCAGATGGCTGAAGCCAGCCACTCGGCATCCCAGGGCACGGCGCAGTCGGCACAGGCCCTGCGTGACCTGGCAGCGCACCTCGACCAGTCGCTCGGCCACTTGCGTGTCCGTTGATGCCGGGCTTCGCTTTCAGGCTCGGCATCGACATTGAGGATATGACCATGGGTCCGCTTTATTGCCATCTGGATAGCGCACTGCAAAAAGCCTTGAGCGAGGTGATCGGCAGCGCCAGCGGATCGCCGCCGGGCTTCGACTCGGTCAGCGACATCGGCGGCGGCTCGATCTCGCGCGCGCTCCTGGTCGAGAGCGCCAGGCAGCGCTATTTCGTCAAACTGAACGACGCCGGCCTGGCCGAGATGTTCGCCGCGGAAGCCGACGGCCTGAGCGCGCTGGCCGGCTGTCCGGCAGTGCGGGTACCACGTGTTTTCGGGCACGGCGTCGCTGCCCGGCAGGCCTACCTGGTGCTCGAATACCTGCCTCTGCAAGCCTTGCGCGACCGAACACAGGGTAGCGCAGCCGGGCATGCACTGGCGACCATGCACCGCATCCAGGGCGCACAACATGGCTGGCACCGTGACAATTTCATCGGCAGTACGCCACAGTCGAATGCCCAGCATCGCAACTGGCCTTTCTTCTTTGCCCGCCAGCGTCTGCTGCCGCAGCTCGAACGAGCAAAGCGACACGCGCAGCACGACAAACTGATCCGCAGTGGCGAACGCCTGAGCGAGAAACTGGCGGCGCTGTTCGTCGATCATCAGCCGCAGCCGAGTCTGCTGCATGGGGATCTCTGGCATGGCAACGCCGCCACTGACGCGTCGGGCACGCTGGCATTATTCGATCCGGCAGTCTATTTCGGCGACCGCGAGACTGACCTGGCGATGAGCGAGCTGTTCGGAGGCTTTCCGGACAGCTTCTACGCCGCCTACCGCGAAGCCTGGCCACTCGACGAGGGTTTCGAACAGCGCAAGACGCTCTACAACCTCTACCATGTACTGAACCACCTGAATCTGTTTGGCAGCGGCTATCTGCATCAGGCCGAGCGCATGATCGCCAGGCTATTGGCAGAAATCGCTGGTTGAAGCCTGGGAGGCTGTACATTTTTCCTTGCTGACTGCAATCCCTGCCGTCATTCCAGCGCAAGCCGGAATCCGGCAGGTTCATCTGATTCCGGAAATGCCCATGGAAATCACAACGAACCCTGCCAAGCTGCGAGTCAGGCATTTCCGCCAGATCCTGCTGTGGCCGCTGCAATTGATGCCCCTGCCCGACGGCGGCCCGTTGCAAAACCACAACCAGTTGCTGGAGCAGGTATCGGACGACAACCCGTGGCGCGAACTTGCGGACGAATTCTGCGGCGACCCGGAGCAATTCCACGAGCGCCATTACAGCGAATTCGTCACCTTCCTGCCCTATGTTCAGCGTTTTCTGTACGGCGAGGGCGGTGGCCAGGAAGAGGCCTCGTCACACGCTGGCGAATCGCCGATCCGCGTCTTCCGTCGCCACGACGTGGCAAAAGTGCGCATGACCTTCAAGGAGAGCGATCAGCCGATCGACTTCGACATCGTGCATCTCGATCTCTACTTCTTCTACGACATCGATGTCGTCATCCTGGTTGTCGAGATTGCGGCCGATGACCTCGATCTACGACAGGTACAGGACACGCTGTACCGCTTTGGCCGCGCGTACCCGCCGTACTGGGACGAGGATGGCAGTGGCGGCCACTGCCTCAAGCTTGCGGAGTGGATCGGGCCAGATGGCCAGGTGCTGTCCGTTTCCGACTACGAGAAACGCAGCAAATACCTGTCTTTCGTTTCTCGCTGCCGGGCGCCGTGCATCTCTGCGCACTGGGAATTCCTGCTCCGCCCGCTGGTGCAGCACCACTCGGGCGAGATGGGCCTGGTGCGCTACCGACAGATCGAGTATCACCGCATGCCCCTGCTCGCCTACCTGGCCGTGGACGATCCCCGCGCCCTGACGCGCGGCGACTTTGCCCGCCTGGTGCTGGTTGCCGGCCCGGGCAAGCCCGGCTCGCTGCCCTACTCCGACCAGCACCTCGAGGGCTTCGAATCGCGCTATTGCTATGACCGCTACTGGCATCCGCAAGCCGAGCCACCGGGAACCCGGCTGATGTCCTGCGGGCACGCATTCGTGATGGTCGGCAGCGCACGCGAAGCCTATTTCACCGGTCTGGAAAACGGCCTCCTCGGCCAGTTTCGCCACCAGTTCTTCCTGCTCTTTCTGATTCCCCACTTCCACAAGGCAGCGCTGCTGATGCTCTCGGATCGACTGGTCGCCGCGCTCAACCAGCTCGAGATCGGCCACGCCGAATCGGTCAAACAGTTCAAGCGCGCGATCCGGCAGATCCTCGAGGTCTTCCTGCGCTTCAGCCATCGCTACTGGTTCCACGAGGTCTCGGACCAGATGCAGGCGCGCGCCCTGTTCAAGATTACCGGCGACCATCTCGGCACGGAAAGTCTCTACACCGAGCTACGCGAGGAGATCCAGGACATGAGCCAGTACCTCGACAGCGACAGCCTGCGCCGACAGGCCAATACGGTCGTCCGGCTCACCGTGGTGACCACTGCCGGTCTGGTGGCGACGATCACCACCGGCTTCCTCGGGATCAATCTGATCGACGCCGCCAACGATGAGCTGGTCGACCGGATCCTCTTCTTCGCCCTGGTGGCCATCCCGTCGATGCTGCTCACGGGTTTTGCCGTCGTCAAGTCGAAACCACTCTCGGACTTCCTCGAAGCGCTCTCCGACGAGCGTCTGTCGCATCGCGACAAACTCGCTGCCCTGCTCCCTGTCTGGCGCAGGAAGCGGCCACCGACAGCGTAGGCTGCACGAGGGAATGGACCTCCCGGTGCGCAGGCAAAACCGCGTCCTGTTGGCAGGGTGCCGGGCCAGGGTGTAGATTGTCGGCTGGCGCAACGCCGGAACACGTTGAGCGAACCGGGCAGGCTCCCCTGACGCTGGCGTGGATTGAAAGGACCGTCCCGAATTGCGTATTCATTCTCTTGGCATCGAACAGGCGCTGGCCAGCCTGAACACCTCGGCGGCCGGCATCCATTCCAGCGAAGCGGCACGCCGTCTGGCCGAGTACGGTCTCAACCATATCGAGGAGGTCACGCACGAGCACCTGCTGCTGCGCTTCGCGCAGGAGTTCACCCACTTCTTCGCGATCATCCTGTGGATTGGTGCCACGCTGGCGTTCGTCGCCGAACATTTCGACCCCGGCCAGGGCATGGCGCGTCTGGGCGTGGCCATCGTCGGGGTGATCATCATCAACGGCATCTTCTCGTTCTGGCAGGAGTACAAGGCAGAGCGGGCAGTCGCCGCACTGCGCCAGTTGCTGCCGCAAAAAGTGAAGGCACTGCGTGACGGCGAGATCGTCGAGATTCTTGCCAGCGAACTCGTACCGGGCGACATCGTGCTCCTTGAGGAAGGGGATTTCGTTGCCGCCGACTGTCGCGTCATCGATGCCTTCGGCTTGCGCGTCAACCTGTCGACGGTCACCGGCGAGTCGCTGGCCCAGGCCCGCAACACCGAACCGAGCGCTGAAGAGTCGCCGCTGCACGCCAAGAACATTCTCCTCGCCGGCACTTCGGTCGTTTCGGGGCAGGGGCGCGCCGTGGTATACGCCACCGGCATGCATACCGAGTTCGGCCGCATCGCCCATCTGACACAGACCGCAGGAGAAACGTCCTCGCCGCTGCAACGCGAGATCGCTCGCCTGTCGCGCATCGTCGCCAGCCTGGCCACGGGCATGGGCGTGACGCTGTTCCTGGTCGGTCAGGCCATCGGTCTGCCGACCTGGGAGAACCTGCTGTTTGCCATCGGCATCATCGTCGCCAACGTCCCGGAGGGACTGTTGCCAACCGTCACCCTGTCATTGGCCATGGCCACCCAGCGGATGGCCAGGCGCAACGCACTGGTACGCCATCTGCCGGCAGTCGAGGCACTCGGCTCGACGACGGTGATCTGTAGCGACAAGACCGGTACGCTGACCCAGAACCGCATGTCGGTACACCAGCTATGGGTTGGGGGTGCATTCCTGCCATGCGCAGATCTGGGAACGCGTGCCCACCTGATCGATGATCACCGCGAGCTGTTCGTCAATGCTGCGCTGTGCCACAACCTGAAGGAGATTGAGGAACAGGGTCGGCACGTACTGCATGGCGATCCGATGGAAATCGCGCTGGCCGAGATCGGCCGGAAAATGGCCGGCGATCTCGGGGGGTTCAGCCGTCTTGACGAAATTTCTTTCGACACCGACCGCAAACGCATGTCGGTGCTTTGCGAAACACCGCAAGGCCGCATGCTCTATTGCAAGGGCGCCCTGGAGACGGTGCTCGCCAGTTGCCAGTTCATCCGCTTCGACGCCGGCCTGGCGCCACTCGACGATGCCGCACGCACCCGCCTGCTGGCGGCACAGGACGAGATGGCCGGCGCCGGACTGCGCGTTCTTGCCTTCGCACATCGAACGGTCAGCGAGGAAGGCGTGCCGGAGGAAGAACAGGGAATGGTTCTCGCCGGGCTGATCGGTCTCGAAGATCCCCCCCGCGCCGAGGTGCCGGAAGCCATCGCGCGCTGCGTCGCGGCCGGCATCCGGATCATCATGGTGACCGGCGACCATCCGCGCACGGCGCTCGCCATTGCCCGCCAGATCGGCATGGTCCGCAGCGAGCGGCCGGTGGTGGTGAGTGGCGAGCAACTGCGCCTGATGTCACCGACGCAACTGCAACTGGCACTCGACGCTCCGGAAATCCTTTTCGCTCGTGTCGCGGCCGAGCAAAAAATGCGCATCGTCGAGGCCCTGAAGAATAAGGGCGAGATCGTCGCCGTCACCGGCGACGGCGTCAATGACGCGCCGGCCTTGAAAACCGCCGACATCGGCATCGCCATGGGCATCGGCGGCACCGATGTCGCCAAGGCGGCGGCTGACCTGATCCTGCTCGACGACAACTTCGCCAGCATCGTCGCAGCGATCGAGGAAGGACGCGCGGTCTTCGAGAACATCCGCAAGTTCCTCACCTACATCCTCAGCTCCAACATTCCCGAGCTGATCCCCTATCTCGCCTTTGTCCTGTTCCGGATCCCGCTGCCGCTGACCATTCTCCAGATCCTGGCGGTCGACCTCGGCACCGACATGCTGCCGGCGCTGGCCCTCGGCGCCGAAAAACCCGACCCGGCGGTGATGACCAGACCGCCGCGCGCGCGCAGCGAGCGACTGCTGTCGTGGGGCCTGATTGCGCGTGCCTACCTGTTCCTCGGCATTCTCGAAGCAGCGGCGGCGATGGGCGTATTCTTCTTCGTCCTCGATGCCGGCGGCTGGCATTACGGTGACTTCCTCGACCCCCACCAGCCGCTCTATCTGCAGGCGACATCTGCCTGCCTGGCTACGATTGTGGTCACACAGATGGTCAACGTCTATCTCTGCCGCCACCCGCAGCATTCCCTGCTCAGCTACGGCCTGGGCGGCAATCGCTATCTGCAGATCGGCATTCTGGCCGAGCTGGCGGTGATCCTGTTCATCCTGTATACGCCGGCCGGCAACTGGCTGTTCGGCACGGCGCCGATCAGCAGTTCCACCTGGCTGCTGGCGGCGGCCTGCGCGGCAGTCATGTGCCTGCTCGAAGAGTTGCGCAAGTGCTGCCTGCGACAGGCCGTGCATGGCTGATCGATGCGCGCTCCCCTGCCACCGCTGATTAACGCGCTGCTCGATCCGGCACGCTATCCCGATCCGGCGCAGCAAGTCGAGCTCATCGAGACACATGCCTCATGGCTGCTGCTGGCCGGTGATTACGTGTACAAGATCAAGAAACCAATCGTTCTGCCTTTTCTCGACTACGGCACGCTCGCGCAGCGGCGTGCTTGCTGCGAAGCCGAACTGCGCCTGAACCGCCGTTTCTCTGCGCAGATCTACCTGGACGTCGTTGGCATCACCGGCTCTCCCGAAAACCCGCAAATCGGCGGCCCCGGCACAGCCATCGAGTTCGCGGTCCGGATGCGCCGCTTTGCCGAGGCCGGCCGCCTGGACCACCTCTGCAGAAACGGCCGACTGAATGCTCGACAGATCTCCGAACTCGCCGCTACGGTGGCCGGATTTCACGAGCGTGCGGCATCAGCCCCCCTTTCGACACGCTTCGGCGAACCAGAACAGGTGCTCTCGCCAGCGCTCGAGAACTTTAAAGAACTGCCGGAGCTGCTGCCCGGGGGCGAAGAGCAGGCGCGATTGACGCGGCTGGCAGCATGGACAGGCACCGAGTTCGCGCGCCTGACACCGCATTTCGCAGCCCGCAAGGCCGCCGGACGGGTGCGCGAGTGTCACGGCGACCTGCATCTTGGCAACCTGGTGTTGATCGACGGACAGGTGCAGATCTTCGACTGCATCGAGTTCAGTGAGGAACTGCGCTGGATCGACGTGGCCAGTGAGATCGCCTTCACCTACATCGACCTCTGCGATCAGGGTCAGGCCGGCCTGGCCGGCTGGCTGGTCAATGAGTGGCTCAGTTGCAGCGGTGATTACGATGCGGTGCAGGTATTGCGCTTCTATGCCGTCTATCGCGCGCTGGTACGGGCCAAGGTGGCTGCTCTCCAGGCCAGGCAGGCGAACGCTGATCTCGGCCAGGCACTCGCCTACCTGGCGCTCGCCGAGCGCCTGGTGACGCCGCCGCCAGCACGGCTGATCATCACCCACGGCGTCGCCGGCTGCGGCAAAAGCCGCGCGTCCAGACGCCTGTTGCTGGGCGACCAGGCGGCAGCGACGCTGCGCCTGCGCTCCGATGTCGAGCGCAAGCGCCTGTTCGGCCTCGCGCCCACCGCCAACAGCCAGTCTGCACCGGGCAGCGGCATTTACGCAGGAGGTGCCAATGATCTCACCTACCAACGGCTGCACGCGCTGGCCAGCGAACTGCTCGCCGCCGGCTGGTCGGTGATCGTCGACGCCGCTTTCCTCGAGCGCTCGCGGCGTGATGCCTTTCGCGCGCTGGCAGGGCGATCTGGAGTTGCGTTCTTGATCGTCGCGCCGCAGGCTACGCCGGCACAATTGCGAGCGCGCGTCGTCGACCGGCGGGCAAAGGCCCGTGACGCTTCCGAAGCGACCCTCGCGGTGCTCGATCGGCAGTTGGCGCAAGTCGAACCCTTGTGTGCTGACGAACTCGAGTACCTGCAATAAGGACCGAATGCGATCCCGATCCTGGTGAATACGGCGTCACCCGCTCCCGAGTCCAGCCGCTTTCCCAAGGCCGTGCTCCTCAGTATTGCCTGACGCCTACGCCCGGTACTGCCTGCGGGGTGTCGGAAAATTTTACACCAAGATTCCGGCAAGGCCCTGGCAAACGGGAAGATCGTTGCTTTAAAAAGGAAACACGATACATAAAATATGGTATGATTTTTGCTTATAGTATGAACGGCCATTTCTGGATGTCTGTTCGGCACGGCCGGAATCTGCCTCCAATCTGCTCCTCTTGACAGATACCGGTGCGGAAATACCCACAGAATCAATTGATGGCTTGAAATTTTTGCTTAGGATTTTTGCAGAACGCTTTGCGTTTCGCATAGGGTGGAGCAGCGTAATGAACATTCTCAATCACTGGAAGATGCTGGATCTGATCACCCGTGACGGCGAGTCTCTGGTATGCGTCGAAGGGCGCGTGTATGGCAGCAATCCCCGCTTCCCGGCTTCCTCGCACATCAGGACCTCACCGGTCACCGGTTACAGTGTTGATGCCAACTCGATGGTCATCATGACCAAACGTGGCTCGGCGTACCAGCTTGGCAAACCTGATCCCTCACAGACCTTTGCTCAGCAGCGGCTCATTCGACGCCTGTCACGCCTGGGCCAGATACCGGCACCCGGTTTCAACGCACTTGAAACGCAGCTGACCGGCAATCTGGCCGATTTCACCAGTTTCAGCGAACACTATGATGAAACCGTGAAGTGACCGCCCGCGGTATAGGTCCAGCGCTGCAAGCCTGGCAAGCGCCCGCCCTATTCACCCAGATAGCTGGCGCGCACTTTCGGGTCGGTGAGCAGAGCCTTCGACTCGTTGGTCAGCGTGATCTCGCCGCTCTCCATGACGTACCCACGCTGACTGACTTCCAGCGCCAGCTTGGCATTCTGCTCAACGAGCAGAATGGTCATCCCTTCGCTGGCCACCGCACAAATCACCTCGAAGATTTTCTGCACCATGATCGGCGCGAGCCCCATGGACGGTTCGTCGAGCAACAGCAGCCGCGGTTTGCTCATCATCGCCCGGCCAATTGCCAGCATCTGCTGTTCACCACCCGAGAGTGTCCCTGCCAGTTGCTGTGCCCGCTCCTTGAGACGAGGAAAGTGCACTAGCACCTGTTCAAGGTCGTTTTCGATCTCCGTCTTGTTGTTGCGCGCGTAGGCACCCATGCGCAGGTTTTCGAGGCTGCTCATGCGCGGGAAGACCCCTCTTCCCTCTGGTACGAGGGCGATCCCCTCACCGACCAGGCGGTGTGGCGGCAAGGCCAGCAGTTCCTTGCCGCGATAGCGGACACTGCCACCGATAGGGTCGAGCAATCTTGACAGCGCTCTCAAGGTACTGCTCTTGCCGGCACCGTTAGCGCCGATCAGCGCCACCATCTCGCCCTCATTGACATGAAAGGTGATGCCGCGTACGGCCTGGATACCGCCATAGGAAACGCGCAAACCGTTAACTTCGAGCATGATTCATCGTTCCCTTCAGGCCACTGACCCACCGAGGTAGGCCTCGATCACACGCGAATCCTTCTGCACCACGGCGGGTACGTCTTCACAGATTTTCTCGCCATAATCGAGCACCGCCACCCGCTCACACAGCCCCATCACCAGTTTGACATCATGCTCGATCAACAGGACCGTCACGCCATCCCGGCAAATGCCCTCGACAAGCACGCGCAAAGCCTCGGTTTCAGTGCCGTTCATCCCGGCTGCCGGTTCGTCGAGCGCAAGCAACTTGGGTTCGGTAGCGAGAGCGCGGGCAATCTCGAGGCGCCGCTGATCGCCGTAGGACAAATGCTTGGCATAGTCATGAGCCCGTTCATGAATTCCCACATAGTGCAACAGTTCTTCGGCGCGGCGAACAATCGCACCCTCTTCAGCACGGGTAGCCGGGTTGCGGCTGATCGCGCCAAAGACGCCAGCGTGTGTGCGCAAATGGCGCCCAACCATGACGTTCTCGATCGCCGTCATGTTGCCGAACAGGCGAATGTTCTGAAAGGTGCGGGCGATCCCGACCGCGGCTGCCTTGTGCGGAGCATCGGCTTCGAGCTTGACGCCGTCAAAGATGAAATAACCGCCCTCATTCTTGTAAAGACCGGTCAGGCAATTGAAAAAGGTGGTCTTGCCGGCGCCATTCGGTCCGATCAGGCCATAGATCTCGCCCCGGCGAATGGTCAGCGAAACGTCATGCAAGGCCTTGACGCCGCCGAAATGTTTGGCAACCTCATGAGCTTCGAGAAGAAGCGGTTTCTCGCTCATGGTCAATCCGCACTCTCGGCCAGTTCGCGGCGGCGTTGCGACGAGGGCCAGAGACCAGCCGGCCGGAAGCGCATCACGAGCACCAGCGCGAGACCGAAAATCAGCATCCGCAAGCTCTCCGGGTCGATGATCATGCGCCCGAAGAGCCCGCGCTGTAGTGGCTCGATGCCGTAACGCAAGGCTTCGGGAAGGCCGGTCAACAGCACCGCACCGAGAATGACGCCAGGGATATGGCCCATGCCGCCGAGAACGACCATCGCCAGAATGGTGATCGATTCCATCAGCGAGAAGCTCTCGGGACTGACGAACCCCTGCATCGCTGAAAAAACGCCACCTGCGATACCTCCGAACGAGGCACCCATGGCGAAAGCCAGCAACTTGATGTTCCGGGTATTGATCCCGCAGGCCTTGGCGGCAACCTCATCCTCGCGAATCGCCTGCCAGGCCCGACCGATCCGTGAGTCCTGCAAGCGCATATTGACGACGATCACCAGCAGCGCCAGCGCGACCAGCAGAAAGTAGTACTTCTGCGGCCCGGAAAACGACACGCCAAGGAAAGTACTGGTCTGGGCAAACGAAAAATCGCCAATCCGGATCGGGTCGATCAGGGTAATTCCCTGTGCGCCGTTCGTGACGTTGATGGGTGCATTCAGGTTGTTCATGAAGATGCGGACGATTTCACCAAAACCGAGTGTCACAATGGCCAGATAGTCGCCTCGCAGCTTCAGGGTCGGTGCGCCGAGCAGAACTCCAAAGATGCACGCCAAGCCGGCACCCAGCGGCAGGATCACCCAGAATGGCAGGTGAATACCGAAATGCGGCGAGGCCAGGAGGGCATAGGTATAGGCACCGACCGCGTAAAAAGCGACATAACCAAGGTCGAGCAGCCCCGCATAGCCGACCACGATGTTCAGACCAAGTGCCAGGAAAATATAGAGAATCGAGAAGTTGGCGATACGCACCCAGGCCTGGCCACCGAGTGCGGCAACAAAAGGCACAGCCACCAGGACGGCCGCGAGCAACAGGAAACCCAGCCAAGGTCGCTGACCAGGAATGAGGACAGGGCGCCGTTTGAGGTGTCCGTTCATGCGCGATCTCCAGTACGTTCGCCAAACAGCCCCGAAGGACGAAACATCAGGACGATGATCAGCACAATGAAGGCAAAGATGTCCTGGTAGTGACTGCCGAGAAAATTGCCGGTCAGGTCACCGATGTAGCCAGCACCCAGAGCCTCGATCAGGCCCAGCAACAGGCCGCCGGCCATGGCGCCGGCGAGATTGCCGATGCCGCCGAGAACGGCCGCCGTGAAAGCCTTCAGGCCGAGCATGAAACCCATCTGGTAATGCGCGATCTCGTAATACGAACCGACCATGCAGCCCGCCACCGCGCCCAGTGCCGAACCGATGATGAAGGCCATGGCGATCACGCGATTGATATCGACGCCCATCAGTGACGCCACGTGCGGGTTCTGCGCCGTCGCCCGCATGGCCATGCCGATGCGCGTACGGTGCACCAGGTAGATCAACCCCAGCATCACCAATGCCGCAAGGGAAACGATCGCGACCTGCACGTTGGTAAAACTGGCACCACCCACTTCATAAATCTGCTTGTTGATCATCGGTGGAAAAGTGATGTAATTGCGGCCCCAGATGAGCATCGCCACATTCTGCAGAACGATCGACATGCCGATCGCGGTAATCAGCGGGGTCAGTCTCGGCGCATGCCGCAATGGACGATAAGCCACCCGTTCGAGAGCCCAGCCGAGTACCATGCAGACCACCACCGAAACCAGCAAACCAACGCCGAGAATCAGCAGTGGCGGCATGCCGGAACCGGCAAAAAAAACAATCACGGTGAAAGCGACCATCGTCCCGATCATCACCACCTCACCATGGGCGAAGTTGATCAGGCCGATAATGCCGTACACCATCGTGTAGCCGAGAGCAACCAGCGCGTAGACGGCACCCAGAGTGAGGCCGTTGATCAACTGCTGAAGAAGAGTATCCATGGTCAGGCTTTCCGCAACAAGGCGCTGGTGGCGAACCATCGTCTCCGACTCATGCCATCAGGATCGTGCGAGGGCGGGTGCGGAAGCAAGGGCGCGGTTGATGCTGATCGGATGCAAAGTCAGGAGAACAGGGAGGGAATGGCCGCAGCCATTCCCTCGCTAGCCTAGCGGAAGAGTTTATTTGCTGGCTGCCGTACCACCTTCGGATTTCAGCGTGGCGAGCTTGCCATCCTTGATCTCGAAAACCGTGATCGCACCGTTCTTGATGTCGCCCTTTTCGTCGAACTCGATCTTGCCGGTCACGCCATCGTAAGCGGTCTTGCCCACTTCCGGCAGATATTTCACCGGGTCAACCGAGTTGGCACGTTTCATGGCGTCGACCAGGACCATCACCGCATCATAGCTGTATGGCGAGTAGATCTGGATCTGACCATACTTCTTGGTGAAGTCTTCGAGGAACTTCTGGCCATTCGGGAGCTTCTCGGGAGGTAGACCGGCTTGTGAGCAGATCACGCCCTCGGATGCCGCACCGGCAAGCTTGATCAGTTCGGGCGAACAGCCGCCGTCGCCGGTGGTGAACTTGGCCTTGATCCCGAGCTCCTTGATCTGCTTGAGCATCGGGCCACCGACCGCATCCATGCCGCCGAGGAAGATCACATCGGGATTCTTGGCCTTGATCTTGGTCAGAATGGCCTTGAAGTCAGTGGCCTTGTCATTGGTAAACTCGCGGGCAACAACGGTCGCACCAGCCGCCTTGGCAGCTTTCTCGACCTCATCAGCCAAACCCTGACCATAAGCCGTACGGTCGTCGATGATCGCAAACTTCTTGGCACCCATGTCCTTGGCTGCGTAGGTACCAATCACGGAACCCTGCTGGATGTCGTTGGCCATCACCCGGAAAGCGGTGTTGAAGCCCTGCTGGGTGTACTTCGGATTGGTTGCTGACGGTGAAATCTGTGGCAGGCCTGACTGGTTGTAGATGGCCGATGCCGGAATGGTGGTACCCGAGTTCAGGTGACCGACGACGCCGACAACCTTGGCATCAACCAGTTTCTGGGCCACGACGGTACCGGTTTTCGGATCTGCCTGATCATCCTCGCCGAGGAGTTCGAACTTGATGACCTTGCCATCGATCTCGATCTTTTTCGCATTGGCATCGTCAACGGCCAGGCGGGCGCCGTTTTCGTTGTCCTTGCCAAGATGCGCGATCGGGCCGGTCAGCGGTGCGACGTGGCCGATTTTCACGACCATTTCGGGCTTCGGTGCCGGCGCAGGGGCGGCAGCAGCCGGGGCCGGGGCAGGAGCAGCGGCCTTGGGTTCTTCCTTCTTTCCACAACCAATGATTGCCACCGAGGCGGCCAGAACGACGAGTACACCAGGCATACGTACATTGTTCATGATTTTGATCTCCACTATGGTGTTCTTACTGGGCTAACGAACGCGCGATTGTCCAAGCACATCAGGACCTTGTCAACCAGCATATGATTTCCCGACCGGCATGTCCTCTTCCTGAAGTGCGTCTTCAAAACAAGAAACCGGCACACAGCCGGTTTCTTGTTCATTCAGCCCTCACTTCTGGCTGAGGATCCATTTCGCGAGTTTGGTCGCCTCATCGGGCGTAACAGACGGGTTTGGCGGCATCGGTATCTCACCCCAGACGCCCTTGCCGCCCTTGATGATTTTCGTGGACAGCGCTGCTTCATCCTTCGCCGTGTACTTTTTGGCCACATCCTTGTATGACGGGCCCACGACCTTCTTGTCAACCGCGTGACACGACAGACAGTTCTTCGACTTGGCCAGGGCTTCGGCGTCCTGAGCCTGGACAGCACCAGCAGACATTACGCCGGCAGCAGCCAGCAGACACACGTAGATCGCTTTCATGCTATTACTCCGTTCAAATGAGGGGGGTTGCAACGCTCCGATAGTATTTCAGTTTGGCCAGCTTGGAAAGCCTCTTGATCGGTCTTGCCGATACCGCCAGCGTCACCCTCTCATCAACGCATCGACAGCGGTGATCGTTGACCTTGCCAGTATCCTGGCATCGTGCATGGGGGGTGTATGCTCCCTCAGATCCGTTTCAACTGCCTCAGGTCGCGCACCGCGCCAGTCGCCGCCGAGGTGGCCATCAATGCATAGGCCTGCAAGGCCTGGGAAACGACCCGCTGGCGCTCGGCTCGCGGCTGCCAGGCAGACGCCGCCGCCTTGGCGTCCATTGCCGTACGACGCCTGGCCAGCTCGGAATCGGCAATGGCCAGATGGATGCGGCGTCCGGGAATATCGATCTCGATCAGATCGCCCTCCTCAATCAGACCGATCGCGCCGCCTTCAGCGGCTTCCGGTGAAACATGCCCGATCGATAATCCCGAGGTCCCTCCTGAAAAGCGGCCGTCAGTGAGCAACGCGCAGACCTTGCCCAAGCCTTTGGACTTCAGGTAGGACGTGGGGTAGAGCATTTCCTGCATACCCGGTCCGCCTTTCGGCCCTTCGTAGCGAATCACCACCACCTCGCCCGCCTTGATCTGGTCGCCGAGAATTGCCTGTACGGCATCATCCTGGCTCTCGAACACCCGTGCCTTGCCGGTAAACACCCAGATGCTCTCATCGACACCAGCGGTTTTGACGATGCAGCCGTCACTCGCGATATTGCCGTAGAGCACGGCCAGGCCGCCGTCCCGCGAATAGGCGTTGGCCTGGTTGCGAATACAGCCGCGCGCGCGATCGAGATCCAGATCCGGATACCTCCGGTTCTGCGAGAAAGCCTTCTGTGTCGGAATGCCGCCTGGTGCCGCCTGGTAGAATTCGAACACCTGCGGGTCTTCTGTACGGATCACATCCCAGCGGTCGATCGCTTCGCCGAGTGTTCTTGCATGCACGGTCGGCACGCCGCGATGCAGCAGGCCGGCACGGTCGAGTTCGCCGAGAATCGCGAAAATGCCGCCGGCTCGATGCACATCCTCCATATGATAATCGGGTGTCGCCGGAGCGACCTTGGCCAGACAGGGAACCCTGCGCGAAATGCGGTCGATGTCGTCCATCGTGAAGTTCACCCCCCCCTCCTGCGCAGCCGCCAGAATGTGCAGCACGGTATTCGTCGAACCGCCCATCGACACGTCCAGCGTCATCGCGTTCTCGAAGGCTGCGAAACTGCCGATGGCACGCGGCAGCACCGAGGCGTCGTCCTGCTCGTAATACCGGCGGCAAAGGTCGACGATCTGGCGTCCCGCCTGCAGAAAAAGCCCTCGGCGGTCAGCATGGGTGGCCAGAAGACTACCGTTGCCGGGCAGGGAAAAGCCGAGCGCCTCGGTCAGACAGTTCATCGAATTGGCGGTAAACATCCCCGAACACGAACCACAGGTCGGGCACGCCGAGCGTTCGAAAGTGTCGACTTCCTCGTCCGAACAGTTGCTGTCGCCACCCTTGACCATCGCATCGACGAGGTCGACCGCAATCACCTTGCCACCCCATTTCACCTTGCCGGCTTCCATCGGACCACCGGAAACGAAGATCGTCGGAATGTTCACCCGCATCGCCGCCATCAGCATGCCGGGTGTGATCTTGTCGCAATTTGAAATGCACACCATCGCGTCGGCGCAGTGCGCATTGACCATGTATTCGACCGAGTCGGCGATCAGATCGCGCGAGGGCAACGAATACAGCATGCCATCGTGCCCCATGGCGATCCCGTCGTCGATGGCAATGGTATTGAACTCCTTGGCCACACCGCCCGCACCCTCGATCTCGCGCGCGACCAACTGGCCCAGATCCTTGAGGTGAACGTGTCCGGGAACGAACTGCGTGAAGGAATTGACGACGGCGATGATCGGCTTGCCGAAATCGCCGTCCTGCATGCCGGTGGCACGCCAAAGGGCGCGCGCGCCAGCCATGTTGCGACCATGCGTCGAGGTGCGGGAACGATAGTGTGGCATTGCCGATCTCCAATCCGGAACACGCCCGAGGGTGGCGCGATATAATGCCAATTCTATCCGAAAGCCCCCGGGATGTTCGTTCCGTGTTAATCCATCCGCAGTTCAACCCTGTTGCGCTTTCACTCGGCCCGCTCAGCGTGCACTGGTACGGACTGATGTACCTCCTGGCCTTTCTCCAGTTCTGGTGGCTTGGCCGGCAGCGAATTCTCGCCCACCCGCCACTTTCGCAAGCTGGCTGGACGGTGCAACAGCTCGATGACCTGTTGTTCTACGGCGTCCTTGGCGTGATCGCCGGTGGCCGTCTAGGTCAGGTTCTGTTCTACGAGCCGGGCTACTATCTCACGCAGCCGCTGCAGATTTTCGCCGTTTGGCGGGGAGGCATGTCGTTTCACGGGGGGTTGCTCGGTGTGCTGCTCGCGATGTGGCTGTACGCGCGCAAAACTGGCAGAACCTGGCTCGAAATCACCGACTTCGTCGCGCCGCTGGTGCCGCTCGGCCTGGCTGTCGGGCGCATCGGCAACTTTATCAATGGCGAGCTATGGGGACGTGCGGCTGATCCTTCCTTGCCGTGGGCGATGGTTTTCCCCCGCGTGGACGATTTGCCGCGCCACCCGTCACAGCTCTACCAGGCCGGACTCGAGGGGCTCACCCTGTTTGTTGTCCTGTGGATCTATTCAGGCCAGACGCGGGCACGCGGCGCGGTTTCCGGAGTTTTTCTCATCGGCTATGGGGTCCTGCGATGGATCGCCGAGTATTTTCGGTCGCCGGATGAGGGAATCTTCGGGTTTTCATACACCGTCAGCATGGGGCAGTGGTTGTCGCTGCCGATGATTGTTGCCGGAATCATTTTTGTCGTCGTCGCGAATCGCCAGCGCAGCTGAGTCGGCGCGTCGCTGGCCGCGAGACTGAGGAGAAAGCAATGGCAGAAGGTATGGTAGTGCGGGGGCTGCGCCGCGTGCGCTCGCTACTCGCTGATGGCGGCGCTGCGCGCGGCCTGGAGGGAAAACAACTGGTACGCATTCGTGATCTGCTTCATGAATGCGCCAGCGGCATCGGCGGAGAGGTCTCGGCAAGGCAGCGTGCCGGCCGTCTTGCGGAAACCTATCTGCGCCTCAACGACGAAGGGCGCGCCAGCTTCCTGAGAATTGTCGCCACCGAATTCGGCCCCGACCCGCAGCTGGTCGCCAAGGCGCACGCCGACTATCAGGCGGCCATTGGCAGCGACGCGCAGTGGACTGCCGAGTCCGCCCTGCGCAACGCCATGCGATCTTCTCGCCTGCGCATCCTGACGCAATTCAACACGCTCTCACACGGCGTCAAGTTCCTGGTCGACCTGCGTGCCGATCTGCTGCGCTTTGTCGAAAAGGATGCCGCTCTGCGTTCGCTTGATCGCGAACTCGAATCCCGACTGGGTGCCTGGTTTGACGTTGGCTTCCTTGAACTGCAGCGCATCACCTGGAGTTCACCGGCAGCGTTGCTCGAAAAACTGATCGAGTATGAAGCGGTGCATCAGATCCGCTCCTGGAGCGATCTCAAGAACCGCCTTGATTCAGACCGTCGCTGCTATGCCTTCTTTCATCCACGCATGCCCATGGAGCCGCTGATCTTCGTTGAGGTGGCGTTGACCGAACATCTCGCCGACAACGTGCAAACACTGCTCGACGAGCATGCACCGGTATTCGATGCGCACAGGGCAAATACCGCGATCTTCTATTCGATTTCAAACACCCAGGTCGGCCTGCGTGGCGTTTCATTCGGTAATTTCCTGCTCAAGCGGGTTGTAGACGACCTGAAACGCGATTACCCACGTCTGGTCAACTTTGCCACCCTCTCTCCCCTGCCCTCGTTCCGGCACTGGGCCGAGAAGAACCCGGAGCCCTGGCCACAGGCTTTCAGCGCTGCCGACCTCGAACGGATCAAACGCCATTTGACACCGGACATGCCGCAACCGGCCGACGCCAGCGACCTTGCGAAGCTGCTTGCCGACGCACGCTGGATGAATGACGCGCGCCTGGCACGTGCCCTGCAACATGGCCTGCTGCGTCTGGCCGCACGTTATCTGCTGACCACCAGCAAGAGTGGGCGGCCTTACGATCCGGTCGCCCGCTTTCACCTGGGCAATGGCGCGCGTATCGAACGCCTGAATTATCTGGCTGACACCTCGGCACGCGGTCAGCAGCAATCATACGGCCTGATGGTGAATTATCTTTATGACCCTGATACTATCGAAGCGAACGTCGAAGCCTTTTCGCGCAGCGGCGAGATCGCTGCCGCTGCCACCATACGTCGTTCAGCCCGCGATTGAGATTGCACAACACCACCACACACCCAACCACACACCCATATTCCCTGTAATCCTGCCAAGAGAAAGAACAACCATGAATCCACGTCCCTTCAAAGTCCTCGGTATCCAGCAAATCGCCATCGGTGGCCCCGACAAGCTCAAACTTCGTCAACTCTGGGTTGACATGCTTGGCCTTGAAATCACCGGCAACTTTGTTAGCGAACGCGAAAACGTTGATGAAGATATTGTCGCAATGGGCAAGGGACCGTTCAAGGTCGAAGTCGATCTGATGCAGCCGGTCGACCCCGACAAGAAGCCGGCCGTGCATGCCACGCCGCTGAATCACGTGGGTCTCTGGATTGATGACTTGCCGAAGGCGGTTGAATGGCTCACGGCCAATGGCGTTCGCTTCGCGCCGGGCGGAATCCGCAAGGGTGCCGCTGGCTTCGACATCACCTTCCTGCACCCAAAGGCGAGTACCGAGTTCCCGATCGCCGGTGAAGGCGTGCTGATCGAGATGGTGCAGGCGCCACCGGAAGTCGTCGAAGCCTTCGCCAAACTCGCCTGAAAATACCCGCCTATGCCGGCGCAGGCAGCCCTTGACAACGGGCCCCACTGACCGCGACCGGTCGTGGACGGGCAGGCACTGCCCGTCCACCGCTCTGCTCCGGCAGATCGTGCTCGCTGCACGCCGATTCCTGGGCAATACCACGACGCCGCCGGCCGGGGTCTGAATCACGAGCGGTCAGCATGACGATCACCCCCCGTAAGCCGTGCACGCACGACACCGCTTCCAGATTGTCTGCCCTCTCAATCGATTGCACGTTTTGTGCACTGGATGGTTCATTTTTGCGAAGAAAAGAACGATAATTGCCGGCCCGGGACACTCCCGCGCAACAAGGAGTGCAACAAGGAGTAGAACCATGCCAAGAATTCATGGCCAAAGTAAAACTCGTCTCGTTCGTTCATCAAGCCCTGGTCGGATCGGGCAAACCGTGGGTAGCCGGCGTTGTGGGACACCGTCCGTGTCAGGTGAGCATTCCTGTCCGCAAGACGGTTCCCCCCTCACCAGTTTCTCGCCACACCAAGGAGGCACCAATGAGTGAAGTCAAAGCCGTGCAAGAAGAGGTCGTATCGGAAGGCACCCAAACTGAACAGCTGACCGCGGTGCAGGCAGCCCCGCCGCCGGCTGCTGCAACCAAAATCGCGGCGCAGAAGAAACCCGCCAAAGCAGAAGCAAAAAATGCTGCACAGAAGACGGAACCCAAACCCGTGCAGGACAAGGCTCAAAAAGCGCCGAGAGGGAAAGCTGTTGAACCAAAGGTGGGAACCACCCCAAGCACGGTCAATCTGAACGAAAACGTCCGCAGCACTCGCAAACCGGCAATCAAGACCAAGGATTACGAAGAGACACTGTCGAAGCTGCAGATCGAACTCGTCAAACTGCAGGAGTGGATCAAATTCAAGAAGCTGAAAGTCGTTGTCCTGTTTGAAGGGCGCGATGCAGCCGGCAAGGGTGGCACCATCAAACGCATCACCGAGAGCCTCAGTCCGCGTGTCACCCGGGTAGCCGCGCTGCCTGCACCAACGGACCGTGAGCAAACGCAGTGGTATTTCCAGCGCTACGTCCAGCACCTTCCTGCCGGCGGCGAAATGGTCCTGTTCGATCGCAGCTGGTACAACCGTGCCGGTGTCGAACGGGTCATGGGCTTTTGTACCGAAGAGGAATACCGGGAGTTTCTGCGTACCTGCCCCGAATTCGAGCGCATGCTCGTTCGTAGCGGCATCATCCTGATCAAGTACTGGTTCTCGGTCAGCAACGAAGAGCAGGAACGCCGTTTCCAGAAGCGCATCTTTCATCCAGAAAAACACTGGAAGCTCAGTCCGATGGATCTCGAGTCGCGTGCGCGCTGGGTCGAATACTCCAAAGCCAAGGATGCCATGTTCGCCCACACCGACATCAAACAGGCACCCTGGTATGTCGTCGACGGCGACGACAAGAAGCGTGCCCGCTTGAACGTCATCACGCACCTGTTGAACATGATCGACTACGAGGATCTGACACCAGAGCCGATCGTCCTGCCGCCCCGTCAGGACGAGGGGGGTTATGTTCGCCCGCCGCTTTCCGACCAGACCTTCATTCCGGAAGTGTACTGAGTACTGAGACAAGAAAAACCCCGCTGTCGCGGGGTCTTGTCACTCTACAGGGTACAGGAACTCCGGGAAATTACGCCATCGCAAGACCATAGCCCCTCGGAAAAATCCCCTACTTGTAGTAGCCGACCGCACACACCTGGTCGTCAACCCTGGTCACGAAGGCGACCTTCGCCACCGGATCGGTCTGACCAGGGCGCGGCCACATGTATGACACCTCGGCAATCGATCCCTCCCTGCCTGCAGCGTAGACCTCCTCTCCCAGAGGTTTTCCGTATTTGTCCCGGAGATCCTTGAGACTCTTCCCGAGGAGCGTCGGATGCGCGGTGAAGTACCCGTCCGGACCACCACAATAGGGGTACAGGTCACGATCCTTGAAGCCACCTTCACCCTTGGTGAACATCACCAGCGCTTTGGCCTTGTCAGCCTTCACAGCCATAACGGCCTTTTCAAGCAGGGCTTTGGCTTCGGCTGGCGTCCCATATTCCGCTGCCATGGCGCCACCGATAGACCCGAAGAAAGCCAGCGCAAATACTGCGAACAATTGCTGTAGCATCCAAAATCTCCTTGTCAATTCATCCACCAGCAAGAAAGAATTGCTGACCTGTCGCAAGCGAGGAAGCCCCTCCTCAGCGACGATGGTAGCTCAAAATCGCATCAGGATGCTTGACTTCATCAGCTTGTCAAAAAATACGGCAACGCGCGGATCAGCAAACACCGATCCCCGGCTGCCCGATCCATGAACTTCGCCGGTTTCTTTCCAAGTGCTGGCTTGCTTTTCGTCGTCGCGGAGCGGGCTCTAGGCCAGCGAACCGGCAGCGGGTCAGCGGTACTTCCCGTGGTATGATCAAGTGCAGTCGTCGAAGACTCGAGATCAGGTGGACAACAGGCAATGAGCATTGGCAATGCAGAAGAACCCGGAAAAAGACGCTCAGTCTCAAAGAAACCGCTTCTTGCAGCGGCGAAGCCGGTCGGCGATGCAGAGCACCCCGTCCGGTCGGACGAGCGACCGTTCATTATCGGGATCGGCGCCTCGGCTGGTGGCCTGGAAGCACTCAGTCTGCTCTTGCCGAGCCTGCCAAAGAATCTTGGGCTGACTTACGTGGTCGTACAACACCTGTCGCCGACCTACCGCAGCATGATGGCACAGTTGCTCGGTCGTGAGACGACGATGCCGGTTCGGGACATCGAAGACGGAATGTTGCCCGAAGCAAATACGGTCTATATCACACCGCCTAATCGCAATCTGACGCTGCAGGCGGGTCACTTCCGGCTCGTCGAACCCACCAAGGAATCGATGCCCAAACCGTCGGTCAACCGTTTCTTCGCCTCCCTGGCCGAGGAGATCGGCGAATCGACGATCGGCATCATCCTGTCCGGCACGGGCTCTGACGGTGCTGCGGGAATCCACGCGATCAAGGCGGCTGGTGGTTTCACCTTTTCCCAGGATCCCGAAACCGCCAAGTATAGCGGCATGCCCCAGTCGGCGATCGATACCGGTAGTGTCGACTGGATTCTGCCGCCCGAGACGATGGGCGCCGAGATCAGTCTAATCGTCCTCAATCGTGGACTGATTCCGGTGGCCACCCAGGCGGCAAGTGCACCGGCAACGCTCAAGACGTTGCTCGGCAAAGTGCGCAGCCGCACCAAGGTCGATTTCTCGCAGTACAAGGAGCCGACGCTGTGGCGACGGATCGAGCGGCGAATGGCGGCAAACCATGTCAGTACACTGCAAGATTACCTGCGGGTGGTCGACGACACGCCGGTCGAACTCGACCGGCTGTGCAAGGACATCCTGATCTCGGTTACTGCCTTCTTTCGCGACGGCGACGCTTTCGCTCGGCTAGACAAGGTGATTGGCGACATTCTCGCCAACAAGCAGCCTGGTGACGATATCCGCGTCTGGACTGCCGGTTGCGCTACCGGCGAGGAAGCGTATTCCCTGGCCATTCTGTTTTCTGAACGTCTGGGGGCTTCCTTCGATCAGTACCGTCTGCAGATCTTCGCCACCGATATTGATCTCGACGCAATGGCGCTGGCGCGGCGCGGCGTGTTTGCCGCCTCCAGCTTGGCGCACATGGATCGCAATCGCATCCGCGCCCATTTCACGCCGCACGGTGACCGTTATGAAATCAACAAGAACCTGCGCGATGTGGTCATCTTTGCTCGCCAGGATCTGGTGCAGGATCCGCCGTTTCTCCGCCTCGATCTGATCAGTTGCCGTAATGTACTGATTTATTTCCAGAGCGAGTTGCAGGCCCGCCTGCTGTCGGTGTTTCATTACGCGCTCAATCCGGGCGCCTACCTGTTCCTCGGCAAATCGGAGGGAATCTTCCAGCAGGAGGCGCTGTTCGGCGTGGTCGACAAGGAAGGACGTCTTTACCGTCGACACGGGGTCGCTGCCCGACTACCGCTGCTACGCACCGAGATGCCCCTCGCGGCAGCCGGTCTGAACCAGCATCAGAGGCCGGCCAAACCCACCTCCTCGCTGGGTTTCGAGAACATCCTGCTTGAAGCGGCCGGACGGTTTTTCATCCCCACCAGCATCCTGATCAACAGCAAGTTCGAAATTCGCCACATTCATGGTGACGCCAGCCGACTGCTCAACGTTTCACCCGGCAAACCAGCTTTTGACCTGATCTCGTTGATCCGTCGCGAGCTGCGCACCGAGGTCCAGGTTCTGATGCGGCAGGCACAGGTCAAGCAGACCGTGGCGCACGGACGGCCAAGGCACATCAAGGCGCTCGATCCGAATCGCGGCGTCCGCCTTTCAGTGCATCCGATCCTGGCTCCCGACAATGAAACGCTGTTCATGGTCTGTATCGAGTGGATTGCGACGCCAGCCGGCAAGAGTCCCGCCGAGGACAGCAACAATGTCACCGACAAGGAACTCGAAGACGAACTGGCCGCAACGCGCGAACATCTGCAAACACTGGTCGAAGAACTCGAGACCTCCAACGAGGAAATGCAGGCACTCAATGAGGAGATCCAGGCTTCGAACGAGGAAATGCAGGCCTCCAACGAGGAACTTGAGGCCTCGAACGAGGAACTGCAATCGACCAACGAAGAGCTGGCAACGGTTAACGAGGAATTGCAGATCAAGACCGCCGAGACGCAGGAACTCAACATCGAACTGGAATGTATCCAGAACAGCGTCGACTACCCCTTGCTGGTCCTCGACCAGAAATCTACCCTGCAGCGCTTCAACAGTGCCGCCGCACGGCTGTTCAGGCTCGGCCCGCCACAAATCGGCCGGCATCTGCGCGATCTGGCGCTGCCGGACATGCCCAATCTGGTCACCGACAGTCAACAGGTGATCGACACCCAAAACGCCCTCGACCGCCAGATCGTCAACGCCAACCGACGCCACTACGCGCTGCACATCGCACCGCTATTGCGCGATGCGCAACGCAGTGCCGGCGTGATCCTGCTGTTTGCCGACAACACGAACCTGTACGAAATCGAGCGTTCGGCGCGCGAAACACAGGTCAGGTTGCTGGCGGTGATGAACAACTCGGTCTCGTTGATGGCGGTCAAGGACGCCACCGGTCGCTACCAGTTTGCCAACCCGAAATTCGAACAGACTTTTGGCTTCGCCACCGGGCGGGTCATCGGGAAAACCGATCTGCAGCTCTTTCCCGACGCCGTATCCGAGATCTTCCGCGAGAGCGAACTCGCAGCCATGCGTCTGCGCAGGGAAATCGAACGTGAAGAAACGCTGCCGCTGGCGAGTGGCGATCACCACTTCCTGGCTGTCCGCTTTCCGCTCTTCGACAACGACGGAGCAATCACCGGCCTCTGTTTCCAGGCCACCGACATCACCGCCCGCAAGCGCGCTGAGGAAAGTTTGCGGCTAGCGGCGATGGTCTTCGATCGCGCTTCCGAAGGCGTCATGGTGACCGATATCGAGCAACGCATCCTGACCGTCAATGACGCTTTCACAACCCTCACCGGGTTCACCCGCCAGGAGGTCGTCGGCAAGAAGCCCAACCTTCTGCGATCCGAAAAGACGCCGCCCGAGCTCTATGTCGAAATGTGGGACCGGGTCAATCGCCTGGGCGTCTGGCAGGGCGAGATCTGGAATCGACGGAAAAACGGCGAGACTTTCCTCGAATGGTTGTCGATCAATACCGTCAAGGACAAGAGCGGCAAGATAGTCAACTACGTCGGCATGTTCAGCGACATTACCAAGGTGCGCGAGTCGCAGCAGCGCGTCGAGTATCTGGCAACCCACGATGAACTGACCGGACTGCCCAACCGGGCATTGTTCAATGACCGCCTGCATCTCGCTCTGGCACGAGCCGAGCGATCACGCGAGAGTGTCGGCGTGGTGTTCATCGATCTCGACAATTTCAAGATGGTCAATGACACCCTCGGTCATGCCACCGGCGACAAGTTGCTCAAGCAGGCAGCGCTGCGTCTGCTCGACTGCGTGCGTGCCGAAGACACGGTGGCACGACTGGGCGGTGACGAGTTCGTGGTCCTGCTCGGAACCGCTGATCGTCAGAAGGCAACGCTGACTGCCGAGCGTTTGCTGAGGGCCTTGAGTACCAGTTATCAGTTCGACGAGCACGAATGCTTCATCAGTGCCAGCATCGGGCTGAGCATGTTCCCGGAGGATGCCACCGACGCCAGTGCGTTGATGCGCAATGCCGACTCGGCGATGTATCGCGCCAAGGATCACGGCAAGAACGCTTTTCGCTTCTTCACCGCCGACCTGGCTCACCTGGCGACGCGGCGACTGGCACTGGAAACAGGTTTGCGACGTGCGATCGAAAACGGCGAGTTGTTCATTCACTATCAACCGCAGGTCAACCTCGAAAACCGACGTGTCGTCGGTGCCGAGGCGCTGTTGCGCTGGCAATACAACGGTGAAGTCGTGGATCCTGTGGTGTTCATCCCGGTCGCCGAGCAAAGCAACCTGATCGTGGCCATCGACGAATGGGTACTTGGAGAGGTTTGTCGCCAGATCGACCAGTGGAACAAGACCGGACTGCCGGCCGTCCGCATCAGCGTCAACATCTCTGCTCGGCATTTCCGCAAGGAGGGCATGGCGGCGGACCTGATGCAGATCGTCAATGCGCATCGCGTCTCCCCACAACAACTGTGCATCGAAATCACCGAAGGGGTACTGATGGACTTCGAGCGTGCTCAGCGCATGCTGGCTGAACTGGTGGCTTTCGGCCTGGTGATCAGCATCGATGACTTTGGTACCGGATTTTCGTCCTTGTCGTACCTCAAGCGCTTCCCGATCCACGAACTCAAGATTGCGCGCAGCTTCGTCGACGGCATATCGAGCAACGCCGATGACCGCGCAATTGGTTCGGCGATCATTTCGCTGGCACGCCACCTCGGGATGAGCGTCGTCGCCGAGGGCGTCGAAATCGCCGATCAGCATGCCGAACTGGACGCTTCCGGCTGCCACAGTGGCCAGGGTTATCTCTATTCCCGACCGCTGCCGCCAGACGACTTTGCCGAATGGCTGCGCACGCACAACCTGCCCTGATTTGATCAGTTCGTGCCGTCACCTGCAACCGGCGGGTTTTCCTCGACGCCTGGGTTGTCCTCCTCCATGAGGCGCTGCTCGAGACTTTCGATCAGCCCGCTGGCGGCATCCTCGATCATGTCGAGCACCAGGTCGAAGCCATGCCCGAGACCGTAGTAGGGATCGGGAACTTCATCGTCATCGAAATTCTTTGAGTAGCTCATCAGCAGTCCCAAACGGTCATGTTTGTCCAGAGGACAGATGCGTTTCAGAACTGCGAGGTTGTTGTGGTCCATCGCGAGAATCAGGTCAAAGTACTCGACATCCTGCGCCGTCACCTTGCGCGCCCGCATGTCGGACAGCTTGTACTGACGAACTGCTGCGGCACGCTGCGTCCGTTGGTCCGGTGCCTCACCCGCGTGATAGCCATGCGTCCCCGCCGAATCGACCTCGATCCTGTCTTCGAGGTTCCTCTGACGCAGAAGGTGGCGGAAAACGCCCTCAGCCGTCGGCGAGCGGCAAATGTTCCCCATGCAAACAAATAGAACCTTGATCACCGTCCATTTTTCCAGATACGTTTGTTCCCCTGCCTCCGTTCGACCGATCCTGTCCCGACGGCCACAGGTCTGTCGCGCCGATCATCGCTCCTTGTGTCAAACGACAGTCGCCCGCTTACCTGACCCATCCGCTGGCAACAGCAACATGCTGCCGAGGCCTTCATCATCCGTCGAAAAGGCCACCATTGCAACCTTGCGCGAGCATCTGGGAGGATGATCGACATGCCTTCGCTAGGGCTTTTCGGCACCAGTGGCCAATCAACGCGTCCTGGAGAGCGGCCTGGATCGGGTTTTCCCGCCGGAGAGTGGCCGGACTTCGCTTCTGGCAGCAAGCTTCCCGGGCTTAAGCTTGCGCTGATTCTGCTCGGGGGCCGACTTGTCGGCAAAGGGGTTGATCGAGACCTTGAACTGGATTTGCAACGGCGTTCCCTGCAACTTGAACACCTCCCGGAAGGTATGTTCGAGGTAGCGACGATAGGATTCCGGGATCTTGTCGAGCGCATTGCCATGAACCACGATCAGCGGCGGATTCCTGCCGCCCTGATGCGCGTAGCGCAGCTTCGGCCGGATCAGGCCACTGCGTGGCGGCGCCTGGCGAGCCACCGCGTCAATTAGCGCACGTGTCAGCTTGGGTGTCGGCAGATCGGCAATAGCGGCCCGGTAAGCGGCGTCCACCGAGCGGAAAAGCGCTTCGAGACCCTGCGCCCTGAGCGCCGACACATAATGAAAACGGGCAAAATCGATGAACGACAAGCGGCTTTCGAGAGCGTCCTTGACCTGCTCGCGAACGTAGGCATCGAGTCCATCCCATTTGTTCACGGCAACCACCAGCGCGCGCCCGGATTCGCGGATAAAGCTGCCGATGTGCGCATCCTGGTCGGAGATGTCCTGACGTGCGTCGACCACCAGAATCACCACCTGCGCGCCTTCGATCGCCTGCAGCGTCTTGATCACCGAAAACTTCTCGATGGCCTCGAAAACCTTACCGCGACGGCGCAGGCCAGCGGTGTCGATGAGTGTGTACCGGCCACCGCCGCGCTCGAAATCGACTTCGATGGCATCGCGAGTGGTTCCCGGCTGATCGAAGGCGATGACCCGTTCTTCGCCGAGCAGCGCGTTGATCATGGTGCTCTTGCCGACATTCGGGCGTCCGACGATGGCGACCTTGATCATTTCGCCGTCGAATTCGCCCTCCGGCGGTTCCTCATACGGAGCGAGTGCCTCCTCGATCAGCGTCCTGACCCCCTCGCCGTGCGCCGCCGAGATCGCAAATGGTTCGCCGAGGCCGAGTTCGTGGAAATCGGCGACGACGAGTCCATGGCTCATCCCTTCAGTTTTGTTGACGGCAACCAGCACCGGACGGTCGGACCTGCGCAGGCGGTTGGCAATTTCCTTGTCAAGGTCAGTGATGCCACTGCGACCATCGACGACGAAAATCACGACGTCGGCCTCGAAGATCGCCTGCTCTGTCTGGCGCGCCATCTGGTACATGATGCCCTCCCTGGCGAGCGGTTCGAAGCCGCCGGTATCGATCACCAGATGGGGTTTGTTGCCGAGTCTTCCGTGGCCATAATGACGGTCGCGTGTCAGACCAGGGAGATCGGCCACCAAAGCGTCGCGGGTCCTGGTCAGGCGATTGAAAAGCGTTGATTTGCCGACATTGGGGCGCCCGACAAGAACCACACTCGGCTTCATTGCGTTTCGATCACGAGCAGGCGCCCATTGGCGGTCTGCACGACCAGGTGGCTACCCAGTCGTTGCAGGGGCGCTCGCACCGCGCTGCCATCGGTCGTCTGGCGCGCCGCGAACGAACCATCGTCGCGACTCAGAAAATGGACAATGCCCTTGACATCGGCCACGGCGATCAGGTTGTGCATCGGCAACGGCGCCGTAAGCCGTCGCAGGAAGAGCTTGTCCTGCTTCCAGAGGCTGGCACCACTGGCCTTGTCGAGCGCATGCACGGCACCCCTGTCGTCAGCAACATAAACGTAGCGGCTGTCGATCGCCACGCCGGCAGCGCTCGATATATCGCGCGACCAGATCAGGTTGCCGTTTCCCAGGTCGAAACAGGCCACCCGCCCCTGGAAAGCAACCGCGCAGATCATGCGTCCATCGATGACCGGCACGCTGGTGACATCGGCGACCCGGTCGAGTTCAGTGGTGCCTTTCGGCAAGGCCACCGTTCCCTCCCACAGCGGCGCGCCATTTTCTGCGCTTACCGCAATCAGTTTGCCACCGGGAAAACCGGCAAAGACATACCTGTCGATCAGCACCGGGCCGGCCGCCACACGCAACGATAGTGGGGTGCTGGGACGTTGATAGACCCATTTGCGCTTGCCGTCGAGCGGGTCATAGGCAGCCAGGCGATGATCGCCAGTGCGCACGATCACCAGACCGGGGCTGACCGTCGGCGGCGCAACAACCTCGCTACTGGCACGGGCTTTCCACAACAGGCTGCCGTCCGCCGTGGCAAAGGCAAACAGCTCGCCCTTGGCGGTACCGACCACGACCATTCGCTGATCCGCGCCAACCCCGCCCGAGAGTGGCTTCCCGGCGTTGATTTTCCAGACCTGCTGGCCATCGTCGAGGCGAACGACCGTACCGTCCAGGGCCGCCGCGTAGACCGAGGAATCCACCACCGCCGGAACGAAGGTATGATCGCCGGCCTTGCCGACATCTGCCGACCACAGCACGCGCACGGCATCCGTTGGCTGGATCGCCTGCAGTTCAGCCATCTTCGGCCCGCTAGGGCCAGAAAACGGATTCAGGGCATCCAGCGTCGAACAGCCGACCAGAAGCAACGACAGCCCTGCCGCCACGCGGAAGGGATGCCTCATCAGCTCGACTCCCCAAGCGCATCCAGCTTCTGCTGCAGTGATTCACGATAGGCGGCATTGGCCTGCCGGTCCTGCAGGGTATTCTTGCCACCCGGGCCAGCCTCATCCAGCTTGGCCAATGCAGTCTGGTAGGCCGCACGCGCCTCGGCAGTCTTGCCCTGGGCGTCAAGGATGTCGCCACGAGTGTCCTGGAAACGGGCGATAAAGCCGGCACTCGACGCGCCATCGAGTTGCTTGAGTGCCTCATCGTAGGCCTGCTCGTCGAGCAGCACGCTGGCCAGACGCAAACGCGCCAGATCCCGCAGTTCGTCCTTGCCATGTTCCACCACCCAGAGCAACTGCAGCTTGGCGGTTTTCACATCACCAGCGGCATACGTCGCCTTGGCGGCGATCAAGGCGGCCAAGGGTGCATACGCCGTTCTCGGGTATTTCTCGAGCAGTTCTCCACTCGCCGCCTTGATGCGCTGGGCATCGTTATCGAGAACGGCCTTCTGCATGACGCTGTATACCTGTGAGGCCTGTCCTGCCTGATTGCGCTGATACCAGTTCCAGCCTTGCCAGCCAACCACGCCGATCGAGGCCGCGGTCACGAGGCCGGTCAGCAGAGTGCCGTACTGCTGCCACCACGCCTTCATTTGGGCGATTTGTTCCTGCTCTTCGAGGTCGTAAGTTGCCATTACGAGTCTTCCTGGTTCAAAATGGAGCGGATGATTGCGTCGGCGAGGTTGTCGACACGCACTCGCGTCTGTTCATTCGGCTGCTCGCCAAGCGGGCGCATCGGCTTGAGAGTCACTTCGCCGGCGTTGGCCTCGTCATCGCCGATGATCACGGCAAAAGCCGCACCCGAGGCATCGGCTTTCTTCATCTGCGTTTTGAAGCTGCCACCGCCACAATGGAAAAGGACATCGATGCCATGGTCGCGCAGGCCCTCGGCGACGCGCGCAGCGAGACGTGAAGCGGCACTGCCCTGATGCACCACATAGACGTCGATGGCTGCCGCCCTGGCCTCGCCGCCGGCCTCGCGAATCAGTGCCAGCAAACGCTCGACACCCATTGCAAAACCGCAGGCGGGTGCCGGCTTGCCTCCGAGTTGCTGTACCAGACCGTCGTAACGACCGCCGGCACAGACGGTTCCTTGTGCGCCGAGGCGATCAGTGAGCCACTCATAAACCGTCAGGTTGTAATAGTCGAGGCCGCGCACCAAACGCGGATTGATCTGGAACGGCAAGCCGGCGTCACGCAGCACCTGCTGCACGCCCTCGAAATGTGCCAGCGACTCGGCACCCAGGTGATCGATCAGTCGTGGTGCGCCGACGATGAGGTCGTGCAAAACCGGATTCTTGCTGTCGAGGATGCGTAGCGGATTGGTGTACAGGCGCCGCCTGCCCTCTTCGTCGAGTGCTTCCTTGTGCCGTTCAAAATAGCGGATCAACTCGGCACGATGGCAAGCACGCTCGGCAGGTTGGCCCAGGGTGTTGAGCTGCAGCGTGATGCCTTCGAGACCGAGGTCATCCCAGAGGCGGGCTCCCATCAGGATCTGTTCGGCATCGATGTCCGGTCCGGGAAATCCCAGTGCTTCGACGCCGACCTGATGAAACTGGCGGTAGCGCCCTTTCTGTGGCCGTTCGTGCCGGAACATCTGGCCCAGGTAGTAAAGCCGTTGCGGCTGTTGCGCGATCAGGTTGTGCTGAATGACGGCACGCACACAGCCTGCGGTCCCTTCGGGACGCAGCGTCAGGGGCTCGCCATTGAGACTATCCACAAAGGAGTACATCTCCTTCTCGACGATGTCGGTCACTTCGCCGATGGCGCGCTTGAATAGCGGTGTCGGCTCGACGATCGGCAGGCGCAGCGGGCGGTAGCCGTAACTCTTGAGCCATGAGCGGATGGTTTCCTCGAACCGGTCCCAGAATTCCGCCTCGTCCGGCAGGATATCGTTCATCCCGCGTACCGACTGGATTTTCGCAATCATCACGAACCTGCGGACTTTCTCTGATAGCTGCGCGCCACATAAGCGTCGACGATGCGGGTGAATTCCTCGGCAATATGCTCGCCACGCAGCGTGACGGTCTTGACGCCATCCTCGAACACCGGCGCTGCCGGAGCCTCGCCGGTACCTGGCAGGCTGATGCCGATGTTGGCATGCTTGCTCTCGCCCGGCCCATTGACCACGCAACCCATGACCGCCAGGGTCATGTTCTCGACACCATCATAGTCGGCCCGCCACTGCGGCATCTGCCGGCGAACGTGCGCCTGGATCGACTGCGCGAGTTCCTGAAAGAAGGTACTGGTCGTCCGTCCGCAACCCGGACAGGCGACAACCATCGGTGTGAACGCCCGCAAGCCCATGGTCTGCAGCAACTCTTGGGCGACGATCACCTCCTGGGTACGCTTGCCGCCGGGTTCGGGGGTCAGCGAGACACGGATGGTGTCGCCGATGCCTTCCTGCAGCAGCACCGCCATCGCTGCCGTCGACGCGACGATGCCTTTGGAGCCCATGCCGGCTTCGGTCAGGCCGAGATGCAGGGGATAGTCACAGCGGCGCGACAACTCGCGATAGATGGCAATCAAATCCTGCACGCCGGAAACCTTGCACGAAAGGATGATGCACTCTCCCGGCAGGCCAATGGCTTCGGCGCGAGCAGCCGATTCGAGCGCCGACGCAACCATCGCTTCGCGCATCACTTCGACCGCATCACGGGGATCCGGGCGAAGCGCATTCTCGTCCATGATGCGCGCCAGCAGATCCTGATCGAGGCTTCCCCAGTTCACCCCGATGCGCACCGGTTTTTCGTACCGACAGGCAATCTCGATCATCTGCGCGAACTGTTCGTCGCGCTTGCGGCCGTGCCCGACATTGCCTGGATTGATGCGATATTTGGCCAGGACCTCGGCGCAGGCGGGATGATCGGCGAGCAAGCGATGACCGTTATAGTGAAAATCGCCGATCAACGGTACGTCGACACCCATACGGTCGAGGTGGGCGCGGATCGCCGCCACAGATGCCGCCGCTTCGGACGTATTGACGGTGATACGCACCAGTTCCGACCCGGCGCGCGCCAATTCGGCGCATTGAATCGCCGTCCTGACCACGTCGACGGTATCGGTATTGGTCATCGACTGGACGACCACCGGCGACTCGCCGCCTACCGTGACCTGGCCAACCCTGACCGAACGCGTACGCCGACGTACTGCGCCGGGCAATCTCTGGCTCACGATGGGCGCCTTGGCCGACACCGGCTCATTCGATCGTCAGTCGGGCGACATCGCCCTTGATGCGCTGCGAAATGTCGATCATCCGGCCCTGGTACTCGATCGTCACCTGTGTCGCGTTGCCCACGACCAGAGAGAACGGCGGCTGCCCTGCAACTTCCCGCTGGCTACCGGCCGGGCTCAACTCGGCAAAGACGATCTGGCCACGTCCGTCGCGGACCTCGACCCAGGCGGGTTGCGTGAAACGCAGCCGCAGACCACGGCCGCTGTTGGTCGTGTCCGAAAGTACCGTCGCATTCGGCGTCGGCACGATCGTCACCGATTCGCCGATTGCGGCTGGCAGTGGCGCAACCGGTGGGGCAGCCGGCTGTTGGACAGGGATTGGGTTGCGGGCCAGCAACGCCGCCAGCTTTTCCTGCCAGAAATCCGCCGGAGCATAGAAATAGGCCAGCACGGCCAGTCCCAACAGCAACAAGCCCGCCAATACGGCAAGATAATCCCGGCGTTGTGGGCGCCGGTTGCTGGTATTCGGAAGGCTGGCAGTGGTTCCGGCCGACACCTCGAGCTGCGCCGTTTGCTGAAGTTGTGCGGCATCCAGCCCGTGCATCAGGGTATCGGCATCCACATTGAGCAGGCGCGCATAGTTACGAACGAAACCACGAATCATGGTATTACCGGGCAATGACGCCCAATCCTCGGCCTCGATCGCGGCTATCTGTCTAGGACCCAGCTTGAGCGACTGTGCCACCTCGGCCAGACTCATGTTTCTAGCCTCCCGAGCAGTACGCAACTGTTGGCCGACGTTTCCGCTCACGGGCGCCAGCGTTTCGCCACTCGTCAGCTGCTCGCGGAATGGATCGGCCGCTGGCAGACCGGGCGCAGCCGGCGCCGAAAAACGGGATGGTTCACTCATTCGAAGTTGCCCCTCAGCAGTTGCTGCGCCTCGGGCGAGAGCGGGAATCTTCGCCGCAACTGACTGCCGTATTTGGCCTCAGCGACACGCTCACCGAGTTGGCGCTCAATCCGAACGCCCAGCCACAGCGCTTCGGCGCTTGGTTCGGTCCTGCGCAACACATCCGAGAGTTGCTGCTTGGCCAGCTCCAGATGACCGCGTTGATAATTGATGCTGGCCAGTTGCAGCAGGGCCTGCAGGTTATTCGGCGCGATCAGCAGGCTCTGCTGAACATAATTCTCGGCAGTGACCAGTTCGCCGAGCTTGGCGTAACAGGCACCCGCGTTCAGATAGGCCTTCTCGGGTGTCTCATAGAGCGGGTTCTTGATCGCTTGCTGAAAGAATGTGATCGCTTCCTTCTCCCGCCCCACCTGACAGAGGAACCAGCCGTAATTATTGTTGATCTCGGGGTCGTTGGCGTCGAGACTCAAGGCTCGACGAAAGTCCTGGTCGGCGGCCTGCATCTCACGCACCCGGAAGCCCGCCAGTCCGCGCGTCGCATGGGCCTTGGCGTAGTCGGGGTCAATGTCGATGGCGATGGTCAGCTCTTCAAGAGCGACCGCCAGATTGCCCTCCTGGAGATAGAGCGAACCCAGTTCGGTATGCAATTTGGCGCGCGTGCGGGCGTCGCGCGGTTTGGTCGGGGTACGCGAATCGGCCGCCTCATCGACTTCCTTCTGCTTTGTCATCTGCAAGGCGCCTGTCGACGAGCAGGCAGCAATGCACAGACAGGCAAGGATCGCCCAGCACGACGTCCTCCTCAAGTGCAGACCTCTTGACGGTCAAGGTAGAGAGCAATGCTTCGCCGACCCGTCCGCTGCGTTCTGTCGAGAACCTGTCCGGCCAGTTGACCACAGGCAGCAGCGATGTCGTCGCCACGCGTCTTGCGAGTGGTCGTCACCACTCCGGTGTCGCTCAGAAGCTCGGCGAAACGCCGAATGCGCGTCGCCGGCGAACGCCGATAGGGCGAGCCCGGGAAGGGATTGAAGGGAATCAGGTTGAATTTGCACGGCACGTCACGCGTCAGGACCAGCAACTCGCGCGCCTGTGCATCGGTGTCATTGACCCCGTCGAGCATCACATACTCGAAGGTCACGAAATCACGTGGCGCTTTCTCGAGATAACGCAGGCAGGCAGCCAGCAACTCGCGCAGGGGGTATTTCCGGTTGATCGGCACCAGTTCATCGCGCAAGCGATCATTGGGTGCGTGCAAAGAGACCGCCAGCGCTACCGCGCATTCATCGCGCAGACGATCCATCGCCGGCACCAGACCCGAGGTGGATACCGTGACCCGTCGGCGCGACAGGCCATAAGCATGGTCGTCAAGCATCAGGCGCAGTGCTGTCACCGTATTGTCGAGGTTGGCCAGCGGCTCACCCATGCCCATCAGCACGACATTGCTGATCACCCGTTCGGACTGCCCCCCCTGTTCCTGGCAGGCACTCAGCGCCTGCCTGGCCTGCCATAACTGACCGACGATCTCGGCCACTGTCAGATTGCGGTTGAATCCCTGTTTGCCGGTCGAGCAGAACGAACAATCGAGCGCGCAGCCGGCCTGAGTTGAAATGCACAGCGTTCCCCGCTCAAGCTCGGGGATGAAGACGGATTCGATGACGTTGCCGTCACCGACATCGAACAGGAACTTGCGCGTGCCGTCGTCCGAGACCCGATCGGCGATGAGCCCAGGCGGGACTACCACTGCCAGGGTCTTGAGTTTCTCGCGCAGACTCTTGGCAATGTCGGTCATGGCGTCGAAATCACGCTGCCCGAAACGATGCAACCAGCGCAGCACCTGTCTGGCGCGGAACGGCTTTTCACCGTTATCGGCCAGAAAGGCCGTCAGTCTGGCAGCATCCAGGTCGAGCAGATTGACCGTCATCTGGGCGAATGACTCCGACCTAGCGGCCGGAATAGACGTTCATCGCCGGGAAAAAGAAGGCGATTTCCACCTTCGCCGTTTCCTCTCCGTCGGAACCATGCACTGCGTTGGCGTCGATCGACTCGGCGAAATCAGCGCGGATGGTTCCTGGATCGGCCTTTTTCGGATCAGTTGCGCCCATCAGTTCGCGGTTCTTGGCGATGGCGTTCTCGCCCTCAAGAACCTGAATCATCACCGGGCCGGAAATCATGAAGGAAACCAGATCGTTGAAGAAAGGACGCTCCTTATGAACGGCGTAGAAGGCGCCCGCTTCCTGCGGCGACAACCAGGCCAGCTTGGCGGCAATGACCTTCAGGCCATTGGTCTCAAAACGGGAGTAAATCTTGCCGATCACATTCTTGGCAACGGCGTCGGGTTTGATGATGGAAAGGGTACGTTCGATGGCCATGCGTCATTCTCCAAAGGCGGGCAAATCAAAAAAACAACGGCAAATCATGTTCCTAGACACATAACTTGAGATTATACCAAGAGTCGGACAGGAATGCCGAGCTCTGCGCAAAATGCACCGAGAAATGATGCAAAGATGGCGAGACGGATTGTGGCGGACTGGCCGAGCTGGCACGCGTCCAGGGCGCATGGCTGGTGGCGCTGCCGGGTAGGCAATGGCCATCGGCACCGCCGGTTACACGGCGATGCTCTCATTGCTCGACGGCAAGGTATGTAGGCGGGTTGTCGTCGATGTCAGCCGATAAGCTGCATGGAACCGGACACTGAACGGTCTGGCTCCGTGCCGGACCTTCCGGAAATCCCCTAATCTGCCGTCAGGAAACGCGGAAGCGCATGCCCCGCCGACGCTTAAGCGCCATTAGAGGGAAGTCTTCCGCCATTCAACAGCAACAGCCCGAGGAATTCCGCCGCATGAATGTCGGAGAACTTGTCTGGAACTGCTTAATGTGAAAGTCGCGTCAGCGACTCACGAATCTCCCCTCCCCACTTGTGGGGGAGGGGTCGGGGGAGAGGGAAACGGGCATGACTTTCAT
>DIME01000157.1 GCA_002425405.1 Candidatus Accumulibacter vicinus | reverse complement strand
GCCCGTAACGCATAAAGAGCCATCCTGAAGACAAGCCTCACTATGCCAACATTTACTTTATCGATTTGCATTCCCACCCATAACGGTCGCTGCGAAACTCTTAACGCATTGCTGAGTTGCGTGGGAGAGCAATGCACGGGCTTAGAGAGCACTGCAGTCCAAGTCTGCGTGAGCGACAACGCATCGAATGATGGCACCGAGGCAATGATCAGCAAACTCCAAGCAGATTACCCTGTTCCCCTTACGTATTTCCGGTTCGATCAGGATATGCGTGGCGTCCGCAACTTCCTCAACGTTGTTGACATTTCGGACGCTGAGTATTGTTGGCTGATTGGTTCGGATGACATGCTACCGCCTCAAAGTGTTGCCAAAGTCCTAGCAAACTTAAGAGAGTGGCCAGGTTTATCTGGGATGACTGTAAACAAGTTGAACTTCGATAAGACTTTGACCATACTCGTCGGCCCTGACCATGACTTGGTGCTGCCTACTCACCCAAATTACACACGCCCTCTATACGGAATTGACATTGCGGATAGCCTGGGCATCTCGTTCACATATATGTCATCACATATTTTCCACAGGGATGCGTGGCAGAACGTAGTTGACGAATTCGGTCGAGACCGGCTCTGTTCCACTCGCCACTTCCCGCACACCTATATATTTCTCCGGATTGCTGAAAAGTCGAGCCAGTGGTATTGGTTGTCCGATTATTGTGTGATTCAACGAATGGATAATTTCTGCATTCTCGATGAAAACGAAAACTTTCTTTACGAGTACGCTGACGAGTTCACTCACGACCTAATACAGGTCTGGAATCTGACGGACACCCCCTCCATCGTAAAGAAGAATCTACTGAACCGATTGTATTTTATTTTTTGGAACCCAATTTCAATCTTCGTATACTTGTCGGACCCCCGTTTGTCAATACGTAAGCAAATATCCATGATTCGAAATAGCATTTCGCGATTTGGCGGCCTGACGAAATTCTGGTTTTTTACGTTTCCAATTCTTTTTATGCCGACGGCGCTTTGCCGTGCGCTAATGCATCTGCTTGACTTAACTGACCGTTGGGTTCCGGTGCGCAGATTGCTTCATTGGCTACGCTCAGTTATTGCTAGATGGCTGTCATTTCTTCGGGCCGGCAGCAGAAGCACCGAGGATACCTAAATGGCTTCTGACTTGTCTTCAGAGTCGATGCGATACTCGTGAACCCATGGATTCCAGGGTTCAAACTCCCAGCTCTCCCGGAATCTGTCCCAGTGCATGCAGGCCGCGTCGGTAATGTAATAAGCTTGTTGCGGCAAGTGGGTGCAGATGCTGCGCAGGAATGTGCACAGGTAGGGTGCGGCTTCACCGCGACAGGGATACGGGAAAAGAATCGGCACGATCTTCATCGGTCGTAGGTGTCGGGGATCCGTGCCGTCAGGCTGGTGGTGGAGTCGGGGTGACGAGGGTGGTGCTGCACAGTGCAGAGCCATGTCATTTGTGACATGGCCCCCTCGGCTGTCCCGGCGATGGGGCATCCAGCGTCACGACGCATGCGTTGGGACACCGTGTCAGTGCGTCCTGCACGATGGCGTCGCCATGCACCGCAGCCAGGATCAGGATGGCCGCCTCGGGATGCCTCGCCAATGCCGCTTCGGGTGCTTCGATATGATGCCCGGCAATCTGCAGGCCCTGCTTGTTGCGGTCGCGATCGACGATGGCGACGATGTTGCAGGCGTCGAGTGCGCCCTGACCAAACAGGCGTTGAGCGAGAGAGCCAGCGCCCCAGACGATCGTCGGCACGCCTTCGGCGACCAAGCTCTGCAACGCGGGATAGACGGGTGCCGCATGACAGTCGGCAACATAGCGACGTACGGCGGCGCTCAGCGTCGAGTTCGTTGCCTGCGACGTAGCTGCCCAACCGGCATCTTTACGCAGCCAGGCCCATGCTGCCGGGTAGTGCTTGCCTGGGGCGACTTCGAGCGTACGTTCTCCGATGGCTTCCGTGCACCAACCGAAGCGCGCGCCGAGAATCGAAAGCCGCTGTGGATCGAAATGATTGATGTGTTCGCTATCGAAAAAATAGAAGGGCACATAAGCGTGATCCGTGTACCGCGCGGCATTCGGTGTTTCGACGTAAATTCTGGCTCCTGCCGTCGCCAGCGAGGTCACTGCGATCATGACGCTGTGCACATCGGCAACGTGCTCGAGCACATGGGACAGGATGATGCCGTCGAACGGCCCGCTGTCCTTCAATTCCTGCAGCCGCGAGAGGGGCAGGCAATGGGCCTCGAAGCCGAGTTCGCGCACGCTGGCCGCACAGCCCGGTGCGCCGTCGACGCCGCAAAGCGAGGTGAAGCCGCGTCGTCGCAACTCCGTCAGCAGGCCGCCGCCGGCGCAACCGATGTCGAGGATGCGCGCCGCAGCGCCGAGCCGACTGGCGATGGCGGCGGTGGTTTCCTTGAAACGAGCCGCCTCGAACGCACCGATTCCGCTGCCGCTGGCCACGGCCGGGTCTTCGTACTTGGAGAACGCCGCATAGTATCGGTCGTAATCCTGCTGGGTTGCCGGCGTGTCGGCATAGACGAAGCCGCAGGCCAGGCAGGCGGCGACGTCGTAGGCGTCGGGCAGTGGGCTTCCCACCGGTTGCTGCAATGCCTGCCGATGCAGGACGTCGATTTCGCGGCCGCTGCACATTGGGCAGGGGCGCAGCGCGATCCTGCTCATGTCGCCGCGAGTTCCATCCAGGCCAGGGTGCGCCGGATCGCCTCCGGCAAGTCGAGGTATTGCGCCAACCCGAGTTCGGAGCGGGCGCGGCCAGTGTCGGGCACATAGCGTTCGGCAGCGCCTCCGCCGGGCTTGCCGAGGATGGCGACGCCCGGCGCGGCGGCGCACGTAGTAATCTGCCGCGCCAGCTCGCCGATGCTGACGGCTTCCTCGCTGCCGACGTTGTAGGCGCGCCCGGCTCTTCCCTTCAGCAGTAGGGTCCACAACCAGATGGCGAGATCGGCGGCGTAGAGGTAGGAGCGCAACGGGCGTCCGTCGCCCTTGATGACGATCTCGTTGCCGGCGGCGGCGTCGCGCAGGAAATTGCCGGCGGCGAAGTGGGCGTCGAGCGGCAGGCCGGGGCCGATGAAGGTGAAGCAGCGCGCAATCACGACCGGCAGGCTCTCCGCCGCGGCGATGGCACAAAGAAGCTCCGCGGCGCGCTTGCCTTCGCCGTAAACGGATGAAACCGAGGCCGGGTCGGGCCCGCCGCGGTAATCTTCCGCCATGCATGCCATGTCGGGCGGTTGCGGGCCGTAGATGGCGCCGGAACTGAGGAACAGCATATGCCGCACCGGGTGGCCGGCGGCGCCGTCGAGCACCCGGCGGGTGCCGTCGACAATGGTGTCGAAGGCCGCGCGCGGGTCGACGATGGCGCGGGCCGAGTCGAACGCCGCATGGATCACGTGGCTGACAGGCTCGCGCGGGAAGGCGAAGTCGCGCACGTCGCCGGAGAGTGGCCGAATAAAGCCCGACCTGGCGAGGTGGGGTGCCTTGCGCGCAAAGGCAGCCGGGTCACGAGTCAGCACCGTGGCCGTGACGCGCAGGTCCAAACGCTGTCTCGCCCAGGCCAGGCTTTCCAGCAGCCAGTTGCCGACGAAGCCGGTGCCGCCGGTGATGAAAAGGTGGCCGCCGTCAAGCGTCGGCCAGAGCTCCGGCGTTCGATCGACCACATCGTCGAGGTCGCTGGACAGCGGATGTGGCGCTACCACCTCAGAAGCCGACCCCGAAGAAATCGCCCATCCTGGCGACGACGTAGTCGATCGCCGCGTCGTCGATGCCGGGGAAGGTGCCGATGTGGAAGGTGTTACTCATGATGATGTCGGCATTGGCTAGGCTGCCCGCGACCCGGTAGTGCCGGTTGGCGAAATACGGCTGCCGCGTGACGTTGCCGGCAAACAACAGCCGCGTGCCGATGCGGTGCTCGTCGAGATAGCGCAGCAGGTCGACGCGGTTGCAGTTCGCCTCGGGCCGCAGCGTGAGCGGAAAGCCGAACCACGCCGGGTCGGCGCCGGGCGTGGCCTCGGGAAGTATGAGGTATTCCTCGAGTCCGGCCAGCCCGGCACGCAGCCGTCTGAAGTTTTCGCGCCTCCGCGCACAGAACTCCCCGATGCGCTCGAGCTGGGCGACGCCGAGCGCCGCCTGCATGTCGGTGATCTTGAGGTTGTAGCCGGCATGCGCATAGACGTACTTGTGGTCGTAGCCCGCCGGCAGGTCGCCGAGCTCCCACTGGTAACGCTTGCCGCAGGTGTTCTCCTTGCCCGGCGGGCACCAGCAATCGCGCCCCCAGTCGCGGAACGATTCGAGCAGGCGCCGTAGCGTCACATCCGAAGTGAATACCGCTCCACCCTCGCCCATAGTGATGTGATGCGCGGGATAGCAGCTCAGGGTGCCGATGTGGCCGAAGGTGCCGACCTTGCGGCCGTGGTACTCGGAGCCGAGCGCATCGCAGCAGTCCTCGATCAGCCAGAGACCATGGCGGTCGGCGATGCGGCGGTACTCGTCTGCCTCGTATGGATTGCCCAGGGTGTGGGCGACGATGATGGCGCGGGTCTGGGGCGAGATCGCGGCCTCGACATGCGCCGGGCTCGGATTGTAGGTGGGGATGTCCGAGTCCACGAAGACCGGGAGCAGCCCGTTTTGCAAGATCGGGTTGATGGTTGTCGGGAAACCTGCAGCCGCGGTGATTACCTCGTCGCCAGGCTTGAGCGCGCGCTCGCCCAGCTGCGGCGACGTGAGGGCTGAAACGGCGAGCAGGTTCGCCGACGAACCGGAACTGGTCGTCAGCACATGCTCGACGCCGATGTAGTCGGCGAGTCGGCGCTCGAAGATGTTGTTGTAGCGGCCTGCCGTCAGCCAGCCGTCGAGCGCCGCATCGACCAGAGCTACCAACTCCGCTTTGCCTATCACTTTGCCCGAGGCGGGGATCGACGTCTCACCCGCGACGAAGGGCGTGCGCGCGAACGCGGCTTCGGCGTACTGCGCCACTGAGTCAAGAATGGCCTGGCGTGTCGTCATGGTGTCGGCTGCTCCGCGTCGTCAATCGGTGGCTTCAGGCAATGACGCAAGTCTACGACCGGCTTGTCGGCCACACCCGTGAGAAGATTCACATATTCGCACCAAGCCGTGGCGATGACCACCACATCGGAGCAGTCGACGACCTCGCGTGCGGACTGCCCGTACTCGATCGGCAACCGATAGCTCTCGGCGAAATTGGCCGTTGCCATCGGGTCATGGGCAACGATCCGCCGATAGCCCCTTTCCAGCAGGCCCGCGATGATGTCGAGCGACGGCGACTCGCGCACGTCGTCCGACTCCGGCTTGAAGGAGAGGCCGAGAATGCCGATCATCTGCGCGGGGCCCGCCGTAGCGGTGATGCGGTCGATGGCGGCGCGCTTGATCGCGGCGTTGGTGGCGATCACCTGCTCCAGCAGACCCGCTTCAACGCCAAGGCGGCGCGCTAGGTGGGCTATCGCCTGGGTGTCCTTCGGCAGGCAGTAGCCACCGAAACCGCAGCCGGGAAAGGCATACGACGCCATGGCGGCGGGCGCGCCATGCCAGCGTTTGTCGCCATGGAGAATGCCGAACGTGCGTCGGATGTCGATGCCGCCCACGCGGCCTGCAATCATCGACATTTCGTTGGCGAAGCTGATCAGCGTCGCCAGCAGCGTGTTCGACAGATACTTGATGAACTCGGCCTCGGTGGGCGTGACGCGCTCCACCGGCGCGGCGAAGCCGGCATAGGCCTCGGCCAGCAGCGCCCAGCCGCGATCGTCGTCGACGCCGACGACGACGCGATCGGGTCGCAGGAAGTCATCCCAGGCACAGCCTTCGCGCAGGAATTCCGGATTCGCGGCCAGCGCCACGGATTCGCCCGCGGCATCCGGCAGGGAGCGCAGCAGAGGGGCGACGACGTCGCGGGTCGTCCCGGGTGGCACGGTGGACTTGATGACCAGCACGACTGGTGCCACGTCGTCGATCGCCGCGACGACCTCGCGCGCCGCCTGCAGCAGGATCGACAGATCGGCGTCGCCGTCGGGGCCGCTCGGCGTGCCGACGCAGAGGAACACCAGCGAGGATCCGCGCACCGCCTCCGCGATGCCGGGCGTGAGCAGGAAGCCCTTGCCGAGATGCCGGCGCAACGCATCGTCGAGGCCGGGTTCGTGGAAGGGCAGTTGGCCCGCAGCCAGCCGGGCGAGCCGTCTGGAGTCCTTGTCGACGCCGCGCACGCGGAAACTCTTCTCGGCGAAGCCGAGCGCTGTGGTCAGTCCGACGAAACCGAGGCCGATGACGGTGATTGCCTGAATCATGGTAGGAAAACGATCAGTGAAACGACGCGTCAGTTCTCGTGCGGCCGGGCGCCGGCAACGCTGCCCGCGACGCGATACCTGCAGTCGCGCGGACAGGCGTCGCAATGGGTCTTCTCGGGCGACGACGGCACCTTGACGGCGACCGTGGCCGATCTTTCGGGCACGAGGCGCTGCGCGCATACGCCGGCCGGAACCAACAGGAAGTCGCCCGCGCCCGCCCAGATCACGGCATCGGCCGCGATGTCGCGATAGCCGATGCGGCCGGTTATGACAAATTCGTAGGCTCTTTATGTGTTTCGGGCGGTTGGCGATCGTCACACAGGGAGGCAAGCATTCGATAGCCTTTTTGTCGTCTACCTTCCATCCGGAGCCTCTCGAAGGAGGAATTTCTGCTCCATCTGGCTCTGTCAAGTCATAAAAAACGCTAAATTCATGACAAAGGCTTGAGGAAATCCTTGGGCGATGCCCTCTTTGCTCAGCAGTCCGAAACGCATAAAGAGCCAATTCGTATTCAGTGACGCCGGCATGCCAGTGCGGACGGCCGTCGTCGCCGGCTTCATACGCGCACATCGCCAGTTCCAGCCTGGTTTCGGCGATGAACGGGTAGTTGGTCGGCTGCTTCAGGTCGCCGACAAGGAACACGTGCTTGTCCGGACCGAGCGCATCGGCATAGGCTTCGCGCGGGACATGGACCAGCTTGCGTCCGACGGTGACGGCCGGCATCGCCATCATCCGGCGTACGAGGAAAACATCCGCGCCAGTCCCTCGCGCACTCTGATTTCCGGGTGCCAGGCCGGTGCCAGCGCCAGCAGCTTGGCGAGGTCCGGACAGCGGCGTTGCGGATTGTCGGTCAGGTAGTGGGCATCCTCGCTCGTCGCGTGGGTGACCGCCAGAGGCGGAGAACGCAGCGCAGCGGCGAGCCGGGCCACGTCAAGGATGCTCACCTCCTCATCGTTGCCGACGTTGTAGGGTTCGCCGTCCCGGCCGCGGAGCATGACCCAGAGGCTGCCCATGATGAAGTCCCGCACGTAGCAGAAGGAGCGCGTGGCGCGGCCGTCGCTGAGCAGGGTGATCGGTTGCTTCTGCAGCGCGGCCGCGACGAAATCCGGAATGACGCGGTGGTCGTCGAGGGAGATGCCGGGACCGTATACGTTGAAGGGCCGGATGATCTTGACCGGCGTCGCGTACAGCTGATGGTAGGTGACGCAGAGCGTCTCGCCCAGGCGCTTGGACTCGTCATAGCACGCGCGCGGCCCTGTGCAGGAGACGTTGCCGCGATAGGTTTCCGGTGTGGGAACCCAGGCCGGATCGGGATCGCCGTAGACTTCGCTGGTGCTCAGGTAAAGCATGCTGCGTGTCTCCGGCTGGCGCGCGAGGCGCAGCATCTGGCGCAGGCCGTCGACATTGACGTCGATCGTCTCTAGCGGAAAGCGACGGTAGTAGGTCGGCGAGGCGATGCCGCCGCCATGGATCAGCCAATGGACTGGCCACAGCGGCTCGTAGGGCTTGCTGATGTCATGCTCGACGAACAGGAAATTGGGATCGTCCGCCAAGTGCCTGACGCGTTCGGAGTGGCCGATCAGGTCGTTGTCAATCGCTATGACGCGGCAGGGACGGTTCGGATGTCGCCGGTTGAATGCGGCGACCATGTCGAGATAGTAGCTGCAGAGAAAGCCGCTTGAACCGGTCACCAGCATCGTCGAGTTGGCCAGCGGGGCAAGGGCGTCTCCCATTTTCTCGACGATGTAGTCGGCGTCGGCTGTGATGATGTTCGTGCATTTCGCCATGCTCATTCCCATGTCTTCCGGGGAGCGCTGCCACTGCTCCACAGGGTTTCGAGATGGTTCTTGTCGCACAGCGTGTCCATCGGCTGCCAGAATCCCCCGGTGGAACCAGGCGCGCAACTGATCGTCGCGCGCGATCCGTGCGACGGGGGCGCCTTCCCAGGGGGCGCTATCGTCCGCAATGTAGTCGAGCACCTGGGCGATAGAACGAATAAGCCGCCGTTGATCCACGCGTCGTCGCCCTGCAGCTTCTCGCGGAAGTCGATGACGCGGTCGGCCTCGACCGCGAGTGCACCGAAACGGCCTGCCGGCTGCATGGCCGTGACCGTCGCCAAGCAGCCGTGCCTGCGATGGAAGGTGACCAGGGCGCGATGTCCGCGTTGAAGGATAGGAAATTCAACCACCATCGGCAGAGTATCTCCGTTCCAGCACCCCATCGTCAAGGGTGAATTCCCCCCGGATCACGGTGAATTTGTCCATTGAG
>DIME01000072.1 GCA_002425405.1 Candidatus Accumulibacter vicinus | reverse complement strand
CTTCCGCCAGCCGGGTGCCCGCTCCGCCGGCAAGGATCACTGCCTTCATCCGCGGATGAGCAATGCCGGATCGGTCGGGCCGGTGCGGTTGCGGTCGTGCGGGTAGGGTGTGTGTGGCATGGAGCGAAGAATATCGCGATCTACCGGAGTGTGCCAGCGGGGGACTTACGGCACCGACTTTTTTCAGGCACCCCGATCGGCCCTGTCGTATAATCAACTCCGTTTTGGGTACTTTGCTCCACGCTCGTGGGGCAGGTGAAACGGGAAGCCGGTGCCTCTGAATCTTCAGACATTCCGGCGCAGCCCCCGCTGCTGTAAGCCTGACGACTCCGCAATACGCCACTGTGCTTGACGCATGGGAAGGTGCTGGAGAAGATTGACGGCAAGCCAGAAGACCGGCCCAAAGCAAACGTAGTGCCGTTCCCCGGGGTAAAGGGAGGGCCATGTGGATTTGCCGACCGCAGCTTTTCTCGGCTTTTCTTCCGACCCGCAGGTACCGCTTCCCCGCCTGGCACTGCTTGCCATTGCTCGCTGTGGGAGAGAAGCATGCACATCATGGAAGGCTTTCTGCCGGTCGAACACGCCCTGGGGTGGACGGTCGCTTCGATCCCCTTCGTGGCCTATGGCCTGTGGGTCATCAAGAAACGTATCCGCGAACATCCGGAACAGCGGATGTTGCTGGGTGTTGCCGCCGCGTTTACCTTCGTTCTCTCGGCGCTCAAATTGCCGTCGGTGACCGGCAGTTGCTCGCACCCCACCGGCACCGGGCTCGGTGCCCTTCTCTTCGGCCCGACAGCCATGGCGCCGATTGGCATGGTGGTCCTGCTCTTCCAGGCGCTGCTGCTGGCGCACGGCGGACTGACGACGCTGGGTGCCAACCTCTTTGCGATGGCCATTGTCGGACCGTTCGCCGCGGCCGCAGTATTTCGTGTGGCGCGCAGCATCAGACTCTCCTTTGCCACCAGCGTCTTTCTCGCCGCCAGCCTTGCCGATCTGCTGACCTACGTCACCACCTCGGTACAACTGGCCTGGGCCTTTCCTGATCCGACGGGGGGTTTTGTCGCTTCCCTGGCCAAATTCGCCAGCATCTTTGCGATCACCCAGATCCCGCTGGCGATCAGCGAAGGACTGCTGACGGTACTGATCTTCAATGCCCTGAGGCGCTTCAACGTCAGGGAACTGCAGGATCTGCAGCTCGTCAGGAACGACGAGGTACGGGTATGAAACGCTGGCAAAACCTGTTGCTGCTGCTCGCCGTGGTCCTGCTGTCTGCACTGCCGCTGTGGCTGGTGCAGAAACCGGCGGCGAATGCCGATCATCCTGTCCAGATCTTTGCCGGCGCCGACAACCAGGCCAGGGATCTCATCGGCGCGATCAATCCTGATTTCAAGCCCTGGTTCCAGCCGCTGATGGAGCCGGCCAGCAGTGAAATCGCCTCCCTGTTGTTCGCCTTGCAGGCGGCGCTGGGTGCCGGGTTTATCGGTTACTACCTGGGTGTTTCGGTGACCCGCGAGAAACTGCGCCGGCAATCGGAAGAAGCCAGTGGAGCGGCGCAACGGTGCTGATCGAGCGATCGGCCTACGCCAATCGCTGGCGGCAGGTTTCACCGGTGGCGAAGGGAAGTTTTGCGCTCGCGGGTCTGATCGCCGCTTTTGCCGCCGGGACACCGATGGTCGCTGCCGGCGTGGCGGCGATTCTCGCCGCCGTGACACTGTTGGGGGCCGGTGTCGCGCCAGCGTCCTACCTGCGCGTCACCTCGCCAGCCCTGGCCTTTCTGCTTCTCGGCAGCCTGTCACTGGCGTTCTCGCTGGGCGTCGATGAGCACGGCATCACGCTGCAACTGCTCCCGAACGGCCTGAACCCATTGGCGAACGTTTTGTCCCGTTCGTTTGCCGCCCTGGCGGCGCTGCTCTTTCTCACGTTGACCACGCCGCTTCCCGATCTGATCAACCTGTTGCGCCGACTGATGACCCCCGAGATCCTGCTCGAAGTCATGGTGCTCTGTTACCGGATGCTGTTCGTCTTCTCCGCGGCGGTGCAGGACATCTGGATCGCCCAGACGGCGCGCCTGGGCTACGCAACCCCACGCCTGGCACTGCGCTCGCTGGCCGGTTTGACCGCCAATCTGACGCTGCAGGTGTGGCAACGGGCGAACGACCTGCATGTCGCGGCGCAGGCGCGCAACAACGAGGGTCCCTTGCATTTTCTTGCACCGGTCTTTGCCCATGCCGGTCGCGACCTGGCCATCGCAATGATCGCTGGCGGTACGCTGATTGCACTGGCGGTGGCGATATCATGACGCGATCGGCAGACGACCTCCTGCTCGAACTGGCGCAGGTTTGCTTCTGTTATCCCGATGGCAGCCGCGGACTGAACGACTGTTCGATTGCCATCCGGCGGGGCAGCCGCAACGTCCTGATCGGCGCCAACGGCTCTGGCAAGACCACCCTGTTCCAGCAGTGCAACGGTTTGCTGCGACCACAATCCGGCGTCGTTTACTACGCCGGGGAAGCGGTGGATTACCGTCGCAGTGGCTTGCGCCAACTGCGCAGCAAGGTCGGCATGGTTTTTCAGAATCCGGATCGCCAATTGTTCTCGGCGAGCGTCCTCGAAGACGTTTCCTTTGGTCCGCTCAACCTCGGTCTGAACATCGCAACGACACGCCAACGGGTCAGTGCAGCGCTGCAAGCCGTAGGCATGGCAGCGTTTGCCGACAAACCTGTACACAACCTGAGTTTCGGCC
>DIME01000182.1 GCA_002425405.1 Candidatus Accumulibacter vicinus | reverse complement strand
CTGCGCTCCCTGGCCGAATCCGGGGCGGGCAACAGGCTGTTCGCGCAACTTGCGCAGCGCGGACTGTCCTGGGAACAGGTGCGGGTAGCCGGCGAGCCGTCGCCGGAATGGATCGACGCAACCGTTGCCGCCTGGCGGGAAAGGCCCTTCGACTGCGTTGTCGGTATCGGCGGCGGCAGCGCGCTCGATGCGGCAAAAGCGATCGCCGGATTGCTGCTGCCCGGCAATTCGGTGCTGGAGCATCTCGAAGGGGTCGGCCCGGAACGACCCTACCGGGGACCGGCCATTCCCTTGATCGCCGTTCCGAGCACCGCCGGTACCGGCTCGGAGGCCACGAAAAATGCTGTGCTGAGCGTGCCCGGCAGTTTCAAGAAGTCCTTCCGCGACGACCGGCTGGTCGCCGAATGGGCGATCGTCGATCCGGATCTGCTGGCCACCTGCCCACCGGAACTGATCGCCGCCGACGGCCTCGACGCCTTCACGCAGCTCCTCGAATCCTTTGTATCGACACGCGCCAACCCGCTGACCGATGCGCTGGCCCGCTCGGGAATCATGGCCGCGCGCGCGGCGCTGCCCGCGCTGCATCGGCAGCAGTCCGCCGCGGCGCGCGCGCAGATGGCTTACGCCTCGCTGCTCTCGGGGATCTGCCTGGCACAGACCGGACTCGGTTCGGTACATGGCCTGGCCTCCCCGCTCGGCGCCTTCTTCCCGATTCCGCACGGGGTCGTCTGCGGCACTTTGGTGGCCAGCGCGACCGCCGGCAACATTGCCGCCCTGGAAGCCCGCGCACCGGACCACCCGGCACTGCCGAAGTATGCCGAGGTCGGCCGTCGCTTCGCGATGCAGAAGGGTCTCAACGGCCCCGACGCCCGCCGCTTTCTGGTCGACACGCTGCGCCGCTGGGAGCAGGAACTGGCGCTGCCCCGCCTGTCGGCTTACGGCATCGGCCAGGCCGATCTGCCGCGCATCGTCGCCGCCAGCCGCGGCTCGAGCATGAAGACCAATCCGGTCGAGCTCAGCGATGCCGAACTGACCGGGATTCTCGCCACGCGGCTCTGAGCGCTCCAGGCGGGCGGCTCAGCGCCTGGGTGGTCTAGGAGACTAGGATTTCGGCAGGCGGCCGAGCAGGAAAAATTCGTCGTTCGGCCGCATCGAGCTCAGATTCGCCAGCCGGTTCGACATCGCAAAAAATGCGGCGATCGCGCCGATGTCCCAGATGTCGTCATCCGAGAAGCCATGCTCGCGCAGCACGGCAAAATCGACGTCACCGATCTCGGCCGAACGCAGCGCAGTCTTCATCGCAAAATCAAGCATCGCGCGCTGCCGCGCCGTCAGGTCCGACTTGCGGTAGTTGACCGCGACCTGGTCGGCGATCAGCGGGTTCCGGGCGCGCAGGCGCAGGATCGCACCGTGCGCGACGACGCAATACTGACATTGGTTGGCGCCGCTGGTGGCGACGACGATCATTTCGCGTTCGGCCTTGCTCAGACCGCTTGGCTTCTCCATCAGCGCATCATGATAGGCGAAGAAAGCCCGGAACTCGTCGGGGCGGTGCGCCAGGGTGAGGAAAACGTTGGGGATGAAACCGGATTTTTCCTGCACTTCGAGGATGCGTTGACGCATGTCCTCCGGCAGTTGATCGAGTTCGGGTACGGGGAAACGACTGATCGGCGAGTTCATGGCTCGGTAACACGCTCCAGGTAAATGGACCATTATCTGTCTGGTCCGAGGACTCCAGATCGTGGCATGATACACAAAATCCACATCGATCAGAGGAGAAAAACCATGCGTGACTGCAGCGATTTCGACAGCCTGCTTCCTGCCGTTCCCTTCAACCGCCGGCAGTTCATGGTCAGCGCCATCGGCGCCGGTTTCGCACTGGCGGTACAGCCGGTTGTTGCACAGACGGTGATCACGACCGACAGCGTCGGCCTCAGCGCCGGCGAGATCAAGGTGACGACCGGCGATGGCGAAATGCCGGCGTATCGCGCACAGCCTGCCAGCGGCGGCAACTGGCCGATCATCCTGGTGGTGCAGGAGATATTCGGCGTCCATGATTACATCAAGGACGTCTGCCGCCGCCTGGCCAAGCTCGGCTACCTCGCCCTCGCCCCCGAACTCTACGCACGCCAGGGCGACCCGCGCCAGTACAGCAATATCGAGGAATTGCTCGGCAAGGTGGTCAGCAAGGTGCCCGATGCGCAGGTACTGGCCGACCTCGACGCCTGTGTGGCCTGGGCCGGGGCGCATGGCGGCAATGCGGCACGCCTCGGCATCACCGGTTTCTGCTGGGGCGGCCGCATCACCTGGCTGTACGCGGCGCACAATCCGCAGCTCAAGGCCGGCGTCGCCTGGTATGGCCGGATCGTCGGCGTGCCCAGCGAACGCAACCCGCGGCACCCGATCGACATCGCCGGCAAGCTGTACGCACCGGTGCTGGGGCTCTATGGCGGACTCGACCAGGGCATCCCGCTCGACAGCGTCGAGAAGATGCGCAAGGCCCTCGCCGAATCGGTCGATCCGGCCGGCAAGGCCTCGACGATCCATGTCTATGACCAGGCGCCGCACGCTTTCCATGCCGATTACCGGCCGAGTTACCGCAAGACCGAGGCCGACGACGGCTGGCGTCGCCTGCAGGCCTGGTTCAGGCAGCACGGCGTTTGAACCACCCATCAAAGCCTGGCCATTCAAGGGTCACATTGGCTTCTTGACCACCTGCAGCAGGTCGCCCGAGGCGGGCCACCTGCTGCAGCATGATCGCCACAAACCGGCCAGCCCCCAGCCTTCCCACCGCAAGCTTGCCATCCGTCCCTGCCGGAGAAAAATATGGACAATGACCGACTGTCCATCCCCGCTCAGACAAGACGATGCCCAACGCCCGACAAAACCCCCACGACTATCCTCGCCGCATCCTCATCGCCGTCACCGGCCTGTCGCCGCAGATCGTCACCGAGACCCTTTACGCCCTGGCCGTTGCGCCAACAGCGAGCGCCTTCATTCCCACTGAAATCCACCTGATCAGCACGCGCAGCGGCGCCGAAAAAGCCCGCCTGGCGTTGCTCTCGGAGGAACCGGGCTGGTTCTACCGTCTCAGCCACGACTACGCGCTGCCGCCGATCCATTTCGGCGCCGACACCATCCACGTCCTCGAGGACGTCAACGGCAAGCCGCTTGAAGACATCCGCTCGCCGGAAGACAACCGTCGCGCCGCCGACGGCATCACCGGCATCATCCGTGAGTTCACCGCCGACCCGGATTGCGCACTCCATGTCTCGATCGCCGGCGGCCGCAAGACGATGGGCTTCTTCCTCGGCTATGCGCTGTCGCTCTACGGCCGCCCGCAGGACAAGCTGTCGCACGTCCTGGTTTCCGAACCCTTCGAGGCCAGCCTCAGCTTCTACTACCCGACGCCGACCAGCCACGTTCTGGAAATGCCCGGCGGCCGCCTCGTCGATAGCGCACAAGCGCAGATCACGCTCGCCGAACTGCCCTTCGTCAGCCTGCGTCACGGCCTTCCCGAAGCGCTGCTCACCGGTCGCGCGAGCTACAACGAAACCGTCGAAGCTGCACGCCACGCGCTGGCACCGGCAGAGCTGCAGATCGACCTCGAAGCGCGCCGCGTGCGTGCCGCCGGCAAGGCATTCACGCTGCCGCCCGCCGAACTCGCGCTGCTGAGTGTCTTCGCCCGGCGTGCCTTGCGCGGCGAAGCGCCGTTGCCGGCACCGGCCAAGGAACTCCCCGACGCCGACTGGAAGCAGCGCTACCTCGTCGAACTGCGCTGGATCGCCGGGCCGATGAAGGATCTCGACGAAACCGAGCGTGCCCTGCGCAAAGGCATGGATGGCGGCTACTTCTCGGCGCACCTCTCGAAGCTCAAGAAGATTCTCAGGCGCGAACTCGGCCCGGCCGCCGAACCCTACCTGATCAGCGACGGCGGCCGCCGGCCGCGCCGCTACAGCCTCGGCCTGCGGCCGTCAGCGATCAGTTACGACATCCTCCAGGCGCCGCAGCAGATCGGCGCCACCCTCAGCAACATTCTTCCCGGAGCATGACCATCAACACGCTCATCAGCTTTCTCGGCAAAGGCAAAGCGGACCCGCAGACCGGCTACCGCACCGCGACCTACCGCTTCGACGCCGGTTTTTCGCGCCGTGTCGCTTTCTTCGGCAAGGCCCTGACCGAATACCTCAAACCCGATCGCCTCGTTCTCGTCGGCACCGCCGGCAGCATGTGGGATGTCTTCTTCCCACCCGGAGGCGACGACGATGCCACGCTGCAACTGATGGCCGCCGTCGAGGCCGGCAAGGTCACTCGTGACATGCTCGAGCTGCCGCGCCGGGAACTCGAGCAGCAGCTCGGCATACCCGTCGATTGTCTGCTCATCCCCTACGCCCGCGATGCCGCCGAGCAGGCCGAGATCCTCCGCCTGCTCGCCAGTGTCGTGCAGCCCGGAGAGTGCCTTTTCCTCGACGTCACGCACGGCTTTCGCCACCTGCCGATGCTGGCGCTGGTGGCCGCGCGCTATCTGACCCGCGTCGTCGGCGTCAAGGTCGAGGAAGTCTATTACGGCGCCCTCGAAATGACGCCGCCCGAGGGCGAGACGCCGGTGCTGCGGCTCGCCGGCCTGCTGGCGATGCTCGACTGGGTCGACGCGCTGGCCACCTACGACAAGGACGGCGACTACGGCGTCTTTGCGCCGCTACTCACCGCCGATGGCATGGAAAGGGGCCGCGCCGATCTGCTGACCCGCGCCGCCTACTTCGAACGCACTGGCAACCCGGTGCGCGCCAGCGAAACGCTGCGCAGCGTCTTCTCCTCGGTCGAGGCACATCGGGGCGCCCTCGGCGGCCTGTTCCGGGAAACGCTGCAGAAGCGCATCAGTTGGTTTCGGCGCGGCAAGCGTGACGACTGGGAACTGTCGCTCGCCGACGCCTACCGCGATCGCGGCGACTACCTGCGCGCCGCCACCTTCATGTACGAAGCTTTCGTCACGCGCGCCTGCAACGAACGCAGTGACGACCCCACCGACTTCGAACTGCGCAAACGCGATTACGCCGCCGCCCGCGCGCAACAGCCCGAAGTCGCCAAGCTGGAATACCTCCGCAATTCTCTCGCGCATGGCGTCCGACCGCGTGCCGAGCAGGAAGCCCGTACCCTCGACGACGAAGGCCGCCTGCGCAGCATGCTCAAGGCGCTGCGCAACAAACTCTTCAAGCCGTAACCCGGAGCCCCAAAAGTCATGAACCTTCTACAGCAGTGCGCGGTGAGTGATCCACTCGCCTCACGATCGAATCCTGGCCCGAAGCACCGTTGCACGGCAACCGACAGGCTTGCCGTGGCTCAGTCCCTGCACAATAGCCGTTATGCTGGCAAGGATTCCAGCCAGTAGCCGTCCCACAGCCAGGCATCCGACCTACCATCCGGAACCGATGAGGAACAATCAATGACAAGAACACACATCGAGTACGACCTCAGCTTCGCCACGCCAGCCTTCATCGGCGATGCGGCGCAACAGGGACAGTGGCGCACCCCACCGCTCAAGGCGCTGATTCGCCAATGGTGGCGAGTCGTCAAGGCCCCGCAGGTTCGTTTCAGCGTCGAAGGACCCGACGGATTGCGGGCTGCCGAGAATAGCCTCTTTGGCAGCGCCTCGGATAACTACGGTGAGCAATCACACCAGTCCCTCGTAAGACTGCGTCTGAAAGAATGGGCGGTGGGCCAACTGGCCAATTCCGCTTGGCCCCGACAGGAAATAGCCAAGATTTCTCTCGGGAAGCCGGGACAAGGCATTCGTGCGGATCTTTACCTCGGCTTTGGCCCCATCACGCCAGCGAGTACGAAGAAGGGACTTGCGGAGCATGTACGGCTGGCAATTGACCCGAAACAGCGCAATAAACTCTCGGTCTTCTTTGCCCGAACAGCGACCGAGAGCCAGATCGATGAAGTTCGCCAAGCAATCAGGCTCGCTTCGTGGTTTGGCGGCATCGGCAGCCGCTCGCGCAACGGCTGGGGGTCGGTCACGCTGCAAGGCGACACGATCCCGCGGCTACCGACTTCCCCGAACGAGCTAGCGGACTATTGCCAACCCTTCCGGGGATGCTTCGGAGCCGATCGCGACTGGCCCCATGCCATCGGAAAAGACGAACGTGGTCCGCTGGTCTGGGTGGGCAGGAAGGACGGAGTGCCTTTCAGGAACTGGCGGGAAGCCGTGTTTTTCCTCGCCACCTTACGACGAGACATCCGGGCTGCTGCAAAGCACTTTGGGCGGAATGAAGACATTTCCGCCAACCAGTTGATTGCCTACCCGGTAACCAAAGCGAACAACAGACGCTGGGGCAACGATGAACGGATCGCAGGGTCGCTACGCCTGAAGGTCGTTGAAACCGGGCAAGGACTGGTGCCGGTCGCGCTCCATCTGCCCTGCGCGGTCCCCCGGATTCTGTTCGACAAACTATCGTCAAGCGATCAACAGTGGATCAATCGCCATCAGATCGACATCTGGGCGGCTGTTCATCAGAACATCGGCAAAATGATGAATCGACTTGGAGCCCCAAAATGAACGGCCTCTGGAAAACGAAACTCACCGCCTGGCTGCACGACCCGGCGGAGAAGGCGCTGGTCCTGATGCGCGACGACGTGGGTCACGAACACGGTTCGGTTCAAGCCCTTCGCGAACGGCTCGGCATCAACGGCGCCGACTTCGACAAGCGCGCCGACCGATTCGCCGCTGCGGCCGACCGGCCGCAATGGCCATGCGAACCCGGCCGGATGCGCCCGGCGTGGGCCAACGTCCGCTTCGCCAATCAGCCGCTGCTGATTCATCCCCTCTCCGGCGAAGAAATCGACCTCGGCAGTCTCGACGACATCGCGGCGAAGCACATCCGCATGGTCAGCCTCGACCACTTCAGCGATCTGATCGAACGTGACGCGCACGGCGAACCCGACCTGCGACTGACGTATCTCGCCTTCTGGCGCTTCGGCCCGGAGCCTGCCCTCGTCGCGCCGGAAATCGGCGATCTCTGGCGCGTCCTGCCCGCCGACACCCGCGTCCCCGATCACTCGATCTGGTCGCATCTGGACACCGTATCGGCGCTGGCCGGCGCGCTCACCGACGACGCACCGGCCCTGCTCAGCATGAGCTTCGGCCCCGTGCAGGGCTTCATCGCCCAGGCCCGTTCAACCTCCGATCTGTGGGCGGGATCGCACCTGCTCTCGTCGCTGGTCTGGGAAGGTCTCAAGGTCATCTGCGCAGCGCTCGGGCCTGACGCCATCGCCTTCCCCAGCCTGCGCGGCGTCGCCGCGGTCGACCGCTGGCTGCTCGAAGTCGCCGACGCCACCGGCCGCGGCGATCAGTGGCGCCAGCGCTTCACCACCATCGACACGGAGTGGCTGCAGCGCACCACCGACGCCAACCCGCTGTTCGCCGCAACGCTGCCCAACAAGTTCATGGCCATCGTACCGGCTCGCCAGGCCGAGCAACTCGCGCGGCAGGTCGTCGAAGCGGTCCGGGACGCGGCACGCGCCTGGGCCGCAGAAGCGGCGCAGCACGTCCTTGATGACCGTGACCAGGGGCAGCACTGGCAGGAGCAACTCGACAGCCAACTCGCCGGTTTTCCCGAAGCGCAGTGGGCCATCGCCGAGTGGCCGATCGGCAGCGGCAGCGACCGCCTGCCCGATGCCGATCGGCTACGGCAGGCGCTGGCTGGCTACGGCACCGACAGCCTGTTCGGAGAAGAAGTCTGGAAAGTGCTCAACCGCGAAGTCCGGATCGACGGCGCCGAATTCTTCAAACCCAACGCCGGCATCGTCTACCCCGCCGTGTACGAACTGGCCGAACGCAGCCTGGCCGCTGCCAAGAGCCTGCGTCCCTTTGCGCCGCTGCCACAGCACGGCCACCGCTGCACGCTGTGCGGCGAACGTGAATGGCTCACCGAAACGGCTGCGCAACTGCAAATCCCGGCCGGCGAGCGTCGCGAGACGCCATGGCTGCGCAAGGCACAGGCCGGTCGGTTCGGCATCCGCAAGGGCGAACATCTGTGCGGCGTATGCACGCTCAAGCGCCTGTGGCCGACGCTGTTCGTCGAAGGCCTGGGCGAGTTGCTGGATGACAAGCCGACGCGTTTCGTGATCAGCACGCACACCATGGCGCTGGCGACCTCGCTTGATCGCCTGGCAAAGGACTTCGGGCAGACAACGCTTGAAAAGCTCAGGGCGCTGGCGTGCAAATTCAGTATTGTCGAGCACCCACCCGTGGCGCTTCCGAGTTCGCTGCATGCCCGCCTGTGTGCGCTGCGGCAGCCCAACCTCGTTGAAATCGTCAAGCGCCTGCCTTCTGCCCTCGACGAAGCGCGCGGCGAAGACGCCGAAGAGCGCCTCGCGGCAGGCATCGCCGAACTGCTCGGCGCCAGACCCGAAACCTATTACGCGCTGCTCCAGATGGACGGCGACCACATGGGCGCCTGGCTTGCCGGCAATGACCCCGACTACCAGTGCCGCTTCCCGGCGACCTGGCACCCGCAGGTCCGCGCGTCGCTCGATCGCTTCCGTAGCGACCCGGCAGTCGCCGCCTATCTCGAATCGTCGCGGCCCGCCTCCCCGGCTCGCCACGCCGCCATTTCCGCGGCGCTCAACGACTTTTCGACGCACGTCGCCCGACACATCGTCGAAAACATCTGCAAGGGCAAGCTGCTCTACGCCGGCGGTGACGATGTCCTGGCCATGCTCTCGGTCGACGACCTG
>DIME01000149.1 GCA_002425405.1 Candidatus Accumulibacter vicinus | reverse complement strand
GGGACTTCGCCGCCATGTTGCTCGAGCAACTGCCGGCAGGTGGCGAGAATGTTCCTGGTCTTGCCCTGGTAAAGACCGATGCGGTTGAGGTAAGGAATCAGACCGCTTTCACCGAGTGCCAGCATCGCCTGTGGCGTCGGCGCATCGGCAAAGAGCTGCCGGGTGGCGAGATTGACGCTCTTGTCGGTGGCCTGTGCCGACAGGATGACGGCAATCAGCAACTGGAAGGTGCTGGCGTAGGCAAGTTCGGTGGTCGGTTCCGGGTTGGCAGCGCGCAGGCGGGCAAAGAGTTCCTGGCGCTGAATACGGTCCATCGTCGCCGACTCTCAGACGCCATCGCCCAGTGCCAGCGGCGGCGAACTCGGCCGGCGCGCCGCGGCGCGGGCCTCGACCCAGTTTTTCCAGGCAATCAGACAGCCAAGCAGGATGAAGGCGCCGGGCGGCAGCAACGCCAGCAGGAAACCGGGATAGTCGGCCGGCAGCAACTGCAGGGGCTGCAGCGCCGGAAAAACCATCTCGATCCCGGCCAGCAGCGTGCCACCGCCGATCAACTCGCGCAGTCCACCGAGCAGGGCCAGCGTCCACAGCATGCCGATGCCCATGCAGACGCCGTCGAATGCCGCATGCAGCGGCGGGTTCTTGTTGGCGAAGGCTTCGACACGCGCCAGCACGATGCAGTTGGTGACGATCAGGGGAATGAAGATGCCAAGAACCAGGTACAACTCATGCAGTTGGGCGTTGAACAGCAGATCGACCACGGTCACCAGCGCTGCGACGATCAGAATGAAGACCGGGATGCGAATCTCGTGCGGGATCAGGTTGCGCAGCGATGCCACGGCAACGTTGGCGATGGCCATGACGATGATCGTCGCCAGCGACAGCATCACGCCGTTGACCAGATTGGTGGTCACGGCGAGCAGCGGACAGAGGCCCAGGATCTGCACCAGGCTGGTATTCTGGTGCCAGACGCCGTTGGCGCCGATCTGGCGGAATTCCTCACGACTGATCATTTCCCTCCTCCTGTGGCAAAGAGTTGCCGGCGATTCTCGGCAACGTAGTGTAAGGCCTTGTGCACCGCCTTGATCACGGCGCGCGGCGTGATCGTTGCCCCGACAACCGAGTCGAAACGTCCGCTGTCCTTTTTGACCCGCCACTCGCGGTCGGCGACCGTCGCCAACGAGAGGCCGTCGAACTGCCGGATCCACGGACGCTCCTTGTTCCTGTCCTTCCTTGGGTCGATGTAGTCGCCCAGGCCCGGCGTCTCCTTGTGTTGTGTCACGCGGACGCCGAGCAGCGTGCCGTCGGCGGTGACGGCGATCAACAGACGGATCTTTCCGGAATAGCCATCGGGAGCCACCGCTTCGAAGACCAGCGCGCTGGCCTGACCAGCCCGACGTGCCAGGTAGGCAGTCGACGCCTCGTCGGCACCCAGTGCCGGGTTGGGCGGCAGTTGTAAACGGTCGCTCAGCAAGTCGTTATCGTAGAGTTCGCGCGGCAGCACCTCGCTGATCAGCTTCATTTTTTCCTCGGCGGCGGCGGCCTCGATCGCCGGCCGGGTCCACAGGAAAACGGCTGCCAGCAGGCTGGTGAACACCACCACGAAGATCAGCAGGATGACCGCCGTGCGCATCGCCATCCCGGTCGCACTGGGTGTCCTGGGCAACGGCTTCATCGTTCGTTCTTCATCCCGAAGATCGGTGGCTGGGTGTACATGTCGATCAGCGGCACGCAGAGATTCATCAGCAGCACCGCGAAAGCGATGCCGTCAGGATAGCCGCCAAAAACGCGGATGAGGTAGGCCAGCACACCGGCGGCAAAGCCGAAGATCAGTTTGCCCCGGCTGGTTGTCGACCCGGAAACCGGATCGGTGACAATGAAGAAGGCACCCAGCATGGTGCCGCCGGAAAACAGGTGGAAGAGCGGATTGGCGAACTGTTGCGGGCTCCAGACCCAGAGCGCAGCGGCGAGCATGAACAGGCTGCCGAGGAAACCGAGCGGTGCCTGCCAGCCGATGATCTTCTTCTGCCACAGCCACAGACCGCCGACGAGATAGCCGACAGAGACCCATTCCCAGCCACGCCCGGCGAAGTTTCCGAAAACCTCCTGGGTCGCCAGAAGGGTCGGCACGTCGACCGCGCCCTCGCCGAGTTTCAGGGCCGTCTTGAGCGCGTCAAGCGGAGTCGCTCCACTCATCACGTCGACGCGTGGGATGAGGCCGGCAATCAGCCTGAGCTGCTCCGCCAGGTTCAGTTTGAGGCCGAGTGCCGGCCACTGCGACATCAGGGCCGGAAACGAAACGATGCACACGGCGAAGGCGGTCATCGCCGGATTGAAAGGATTCTGACCGAGTCCGCCGTAGAGATGCTTGGCGACGACGATCGCGAACAGCGTGCCGCCGACGATCAACCACCACGGCGCCAGCGGCGGGAAGGCCAGAGCAATCAGCCAGGCGGTGACGACCGCACTGCCGTCGCTCAGGAACAGGCCCTGCGGCTTGCCGCGCAGCCAGAGCATCAGCGCTTCTCCGGCCAGCGCAGCGACCGTGGCCATCAACAACTGCAAGACGATGCTCGCGCCGAGTAGCCAGATGTAAGCGGCAATGCCCGGCAACAGGCCGATCAGCACCTGCAGCATCACCCGCCGCACGCTGCCTTGCCCGAGCACATAAGGGGGGGTCGAGAACAACATCATTCTGCTGCCCGCTGCGGTCGGTTCACTTCGTCCGGCGACGACTCTGCCTGCAGGTTGGCGCGGCGCGCCTCGATGGCGGCGATTTCGCGCTGCTGCTGGAAGGTGAGTTGTTCGGTATTTCTGGGCTGTACGGCAGCGCGCTGGGCGCGGGCACGTTCCATCGCCGCGACGATGGTCGCTTTCTTCAGCGCATCGGCATCGATCGGAGGGGAGGCAATGGCCGGCTCGCTGGCCACGGCACTGGCAACGCCCGATTCCGCGACCGCGACCGGCGGGCTCGCCGCGGCGCTGGCCGGCTTGCGTTCGCTGCTCCTGGCAGCGGCGGCCCTGGCCAGGCGTTCGGCCTTCTCGGCCTGTTCCCGTTCGGCACGTGCATTGCGCAATTCGAAGCGCGCCTTGGCAGCTTCAGCGGCCTGCTTTTCGCGCTCGCGCGACCAGATTTCACTCTTGGCAAAACGAAAGTACTGCACCAGCGGAATGTGCGACGGGCAAACGTAGCTGCAGCAGCCACATTCGATACAGTCGAAGAGGTGATACTCCTGCGTCTTGCCGAAGTTCCTGGCGCGCGCGAACCAGTACAACTCGAATGGTTGCAATTCGTGCGGGCAGACTTCGGCACAGGCGCCGCAACGGATGCACGGCATCTCGGGTGGACTCGGCGGGAACAGCGTCGGCGAACCGGCGATGACACAGTTGGTGGCCTTGATCACCGGCGCAGCGAGGTCCGGGATCTCGAAGCCCATCATCGGCCCACCCATCAGGTATTTGTTGGTGTCGGCTTTTGGCTGGCCGAGCGCAACCAGATCGCGTAGCGGCGTCCCGAGCCGCACTTCCCAGTTGCGTGGCTGCAGGACGTTGCCGGTCAGCGTGACGATGCGCGAGATCACGGGCTCGCCGTAGGCCAGCGCCCGATACGCGGTATAGGCGGTGGCGACGTTGAAACACTGCACGCCGAGATCGGTCGAGCGCTTGCTGGCCGGGACTTCCTTGCCGGTCAGGACGCGGATCAACTGCTTGGCACCGCCGGCCGGGTAGCGGGTGGGAACGGCGACCACCTCATGATCCTCGCCCAGCCGCTGCACCGCTGCCTGCATTGCCGCGACGGCTTCCGGCTTGTTGTCCTCGATGCCGATCAGCACTCGCCTGGCCGCCAGCAGCTCACGAAAGATCGCGCTTCCGCGCACGATTTCCTCGGCGCGCTCGCGCATCAGCAGGTCGTCGCAGGTCATGAAAGGCTCGCACTCGGCCCCGTTGATGACCAGTTGTTCGACGGCGACGGAGCTGGCCGCAGTGAGCTTGGCGTGGCTCGGAAAGACGGCGCCTCCGAGGCCGACGACGCCGGCATCGCGTAGCGCTTCGCGTACGCGCTCGGGCGCCAGGCTCCGGTAATCGAGCGGCGTGCGCGTGATCCATTCGTCACGACCATCCGGCGCAATGACCACGGTCAGCGTCGGCAGACCCGAAGGGTGCGCAGCCACATGCTTCTCGATCGCCAGAACGGTGCCGGAAGTCGGTGCATGCACGGCCGCCGACATCCAGCCGTCGGCCCCACCGATCAATTGCCCTTTCAGTATCTGCTCGCCGGCCTCGACGAGCGGGTTCGGCGAACCGCCGATGCTCTGGTGCAACGGCACGTACAGGCGCGCCGGCAGCGGTGCCTGGCCGATCGGTTGCTGCACCGACGGGGCCTTGTTGGTCTGCGGTTTGACACCGCCCTTGAAACCGAACAGGTGTTGGAGCATTGCCGGCAACTCAGGCGGCGCGCTTGATTTCGATCACCGGGTATTTCCACTTCCAGTTATCGAGATTCTCGGTGATCGGCTGCATGTGGATGCACTCGACCGGGCAGGGTTTGATGCACAACTCGCAACCGGTACACAGCGGTTCGATGATGGTATGCATCTGTTTGGCGGCGCCGACGATGGCGTCCACCGGGCAGGCCTGGATACACAGGGTACAGCCGATACAGGTCGTTTCGTCGATGATCGCCACCTGTTTCGGCTTCTCCTCGACCTCCAGCGGCTTGACTTCGCGGCCGAGCAGGTCGGCGAGCTTGCGCACACCGTCCATGCCGCCCGGCGGGCACAGGTTGATGTCGGCCTCACCGGCTGAAATCGCCGCCGCGTAAGGTTTGCACCCCGGATAACCGCATTGGCCGCACTGCGTCTGTGGCAGGATCGCTTCGATTTTCTCGACCAGCGGATCGCCTTCGACCTTGAATTTGATCGACGCGTAGCCAAGCGCGGCACCGAGCACGAGGGCACCGAGCGCCATGATCACCAGTGTGCTGATCATTGATACTTGTCCAGTCCGGCAAAGCCCATGAAGGCCAGGCTCATCAGGCCGGCGGTCACCATGGCAATCGCCGTTCCCCGAAAATGGGTGGGCACATCGGCCCCTTCGACGCGTTCGCGGATACCCGCAAAGAGCACCAGAACCAGTGAGAAACCGATGGCGCAACCGGCACCAAAAAGCAGGGACTCGACAAAGTCATGCTTGTTGGCAACGTTCAGCAAGGGCACGCCGAGTACCGCACAGTTGGTCGTGATCAGCGGCAGGTAAATGCCGAGCACCTGGTGCAGCAAGGGGCTGGTCTTCTGGATCACCATCTCGGTGAGCTGCACGATGGCGGCGATGGTGAAGATGAAGGAAAGGGTCCGCAGATATTCGAGCCCGAACGGCATCAACAGGTAGTGATCGATGACGTAGCTGGCACCGGTCGCCACAGTGAGCACGAAAGTGGTCGCCGCGCCCATGCCGAACGCCGTCTCCAGCTTCTTGGAAACCCCCGTGAACGGGCACAGCCCGAGGATTTTCACCAGCACGACGTTGTTCACGAGGACGGCACCGACAATGATGAACAGGTAGTGGGTCATGTTCCGCTTACCCTGAAAGTGGCGCTGGCGACTGACGAATCTCCCCATCGCCGGCGAGCGGGAGATGGGCAAGGTTGGTGGAAAAGTTCATGGCTTTCATGATCCGGGGTGTCCGAGCAGCCACGACTGTTGGGCAGGAAACGACGGGGTCCGGGGCGCCGCGATTATCCCCCGGCAAGTGTGTCCATTCAACCACGTTGCCAACCATGGCGCTGCCCGGCGATCGCCGCGGCCGCCTCGCCAACCAGCCCAGGGCCGCGGTAGATGAAGCCCGTATAGAACTGCACCAGGCTGGCACCGGCGGCGATCTTCTCGGCCGCGTCGGCACCACACAGGATGCCGCCGACGCCGATGATCGGCACCTCACCGGCCAGGGCGAGCGACAGTTTTTTCACCACCGCGGTGGACATCGCCCGCAGCGGCGCACCGGACAGACCGCCCGCCTGTTCGGCATTCGCCAGGCCGGTGACAGCAGCTCGCGAGAGCGTGGTGTTGGTGGCGATGACGCCCTCCATCCGGTGTTGGCGCAGCAGGTCGGCAATCGCCTGGATCTGCGAATCTTCGAGGTCCGGAGCAATTTTCAGGGCCAGCGGCACATACCGGCCATGGCGATCGGCGAGCCGCGACTGGGCGCCTTTCAGCCGACCGAGCAGCGTGTCGAGCGCAGTGTCCTGCTGCAGTTCGCGCAGGTTCTTGGTGTTCGGACTCGAAATGTTGACCGTCACATAACTGGCGGCGCCATAGACGCGCTCAAGACAGCTCAGGTAATCGTCGGCGGCGTTCTCGATCGGGGTATCGAAGTTCTTGCCGATATTGATTCCGAGAATTCCGCCGGTACGAGCGAAGCGGGAACGGGCGACATTGGCCAGCAGCTTCTCGACGCCATCGTTGTTGAAACCCATGCGATTGATGAGCGCCTGCCGCTCCGGAATGCGGAACAGGCGTGGCTTCGGATTGCCGGGCTGCGCACGCGGGGTCACTGTACCGATCTCGATGAAGCCGAAACCGAGGGCGGCCAGAGCGTCGATATGCTCGCCGTTCTTGTCGAGACCCGCCGCCAGGCCGACCGGGTTGGGAAAAACAAGCCCCATCACCTGCTGCGGGTCCGGCGGCACCGCAGCAGCAAGCAGACAGCGCGCACCCGTGGCATTGAGGAAATCGACGCCGCTCATCCCGACAAGGTGTGCGATTTCGGGGTCGAGAGCGAAGAAAAAACGACGTAACAGAGGATAGAACATGCCGGCATTTTACCGCATCGCAGCATGCCGCGCGTGCCCGGGAATGGCGGTCCCCTGGCGAAATACCGTCCGGACTCGCCGGGGTGTCCGTTTCCAGGCGCCGGGCGGCCAGCGAAGCCCAGCGACAAGCGTCGGTACATCCCGAGAAGGGCGGATTGCCGGTGTACCGATGAGATCACGGTTCATGCCATACTTGCGCTTGCCGATGACGATCTGCCGACATTGCGCTGCCCGCATACCCCGTGGCGGCGGCCGCAACGACCAGGATGCGAACCCCCTTGCTGCTGATGATCGCTCTCCCTGGGCAACAGGGGGGCACTGCGAAAAAACCACGTACCGCATACCGTTCAGCCCCCCACAGGGTCTGTGCGACTATCGATGAATTCCTACAGGAGATCAGGCATGGCCCGCGCATTCTTCGGCTGTTGTCACTTGGCAACAGCCATTGTTCTCCTGCTTGGTTTCTTCTCCACCCACCTCGCAGCCCGCGACCTGCGTCTGGCAACGACCACCAGCACCGACAACTCCGGTCTGCTGCGCGCCATCCTGCCGCAATTCGAGTTGCAGCATGGGGTCAGGGTGCAGGTCATCTCGGTCGGAACCGGCAAGGCGCTCAAGCTGGCCGAGAATGGTGACGTCGATATCGTGCTGGTGCATGATCGCCAGGCCGAAGAGGCTTTCGTCGCGGCCGGGTACGGAGTCAATCGACGCGATGTGATGTACAACGATTTCGTCATCGTCGGTCCCGGCAGCGACCCGGCCGCACTACGCGGTGGCAGGGAGGTACTCGAGGCCTTTCGCCAGATCGCCGCCAGGCAGGCGCGTTTCGTTTCCCGCGGTGACGATTCGGGAACCGAGCGGATGGAAAGAAGTTATTGGCAACAGCTCGGCATTGCCACCAAGGGAGCGCCGTGGTACGTCTCGGCCGGGCTCGGAATGGGCGAGGTGCTGACCATGGCTGGCGAGATGCAGGCCTACACGCTGACCGACCGGGCCACCTTCGCCAGTTACAAGACCCGCACCGGCCTCGCGATCCTCGTCCAGGGTGACCCGCGCATGTTCAATCCGTATGGCGTCATTGCCGTCAATCCGAAAAGGTACCCGGAGATCCATTTTGCCGGTGCCATGGCGCTGATCGAGTGGCTGAGCAGTGCCGCCGGGCGCTCGGCGATCGCTGCCTTCCGGCAGAACGGCGAGCAGCTGTTCTTCGTCACACCGGCGAGGTAAGCGCTCTGGGACTTCTCGATGCCAGCGAAGCGGCGCTGCGCCTGCTGTTTTCCGGCGATCCCGAGCTGTGGCTGATCGTCGGCGTTTCGCTGTCGGTGACGCTGCGCGCGATGCTGATCGCCATGCCCCTGGGAATTGGCATCGGCTACCTGCTGGCAACGCTGGAGTTCCCAGGGCGGCGACTGCTGATCGTCGTGACGCAGGGACTGCTGGCGTCGCCGACGGTGGTTGTCGGTCTGATCCTGTACCTGCTGCTTTCGCGCCAGGGGGTCCTGGGGCAGCTCCAACTGCTGTTCACCCAGACTGCGATGGTCATTGGCCAGATACTGATCGCCCTGCCGGTGCTGATCGCCTTCTCGCTCGCGGCGATCCAGGGCGCCGATCCGCGCGCCCGCGAGACCGCCGTCGCGCTCGGCGCGTCGGCTCCGCGCATCGCCTGGACGATGCTCGTCGAAGTGCGCTTTGCGCTGATGGCAGCGGTCTGCAGCGCTTTTGGCCGGGTCGTCTCGGAGATCGGTTGCTCGCTGATGGTAGGCGGCAACATCGCCGGCGTGACGCGCAACATCCCGACGGCGATTGCACTCGAAACCAGCAAGGGCGAGTTCGCGCAGGGCATTGCCCTGGGCATCGTCCTCCTGGTCGTTGCCCTGGGAATCAATTCGGCTTTCGCCTTCTTTCAGGGAGAGTCACGCCGATGAGCCTGCTCGGGGTGTCCACGCTGACCAAATCGTTCGCGGCACGACGCCTGTTCTCGATCGATGAGCTGACGCTACTGGCTGGCGAGAGCTACGTCCTGACCGGAGAAAACGGCAGCGGCAAGTCCACCCTGCTGCGTATCCTGGCCGGCATCGAAGCACCAGACAGCGGGTTCGGACACTACCAGGAACGGCGCTTCGACTGGCGACCCTATCCCGATTGGCTGCGCCGGCAGGTGATCTACGTGCATCAGCAACCCTACCTTTTTCATACCAGTGTCGCCGACAATATTGCTTATGGGCTGCGTGCCAGAGGCATCGAAGCGAACGAACGGCAACGGCTGGTCGCGGCAGCGATTGCCTGGGCACGCCTGACGCATCTTCTGGCAATACCGCCGCAGAAGCTGTCCGGGGGAGAAAGGCAGCGCGTGGCCATGGCACGTGCCTGGGTACTGAAGCCGAAAATACTGCTGCTCGACGAACCGACGGCCAATCTCGATGCCGAATCGCGGCGGCAAACCATCGACCTGCTGCGCGGCTTCTGTACGGCCCGGACCACGGCGGTGATCGCCTGCCATGATCGCGACGTCATCGAACTGCCCGACATGCGTCGGCTGGACCTGATGGGCGGTCGGTTGCACCTCTGAAGCCAAAGCGTTGCCAGGCGTTGAAGGCTGTTTGCACCAATTCGGCGTCAGCAGGTTCGACCTGCGTCAGCGCGGCAGTCCGTCCGCTCCAAGCCCGAGGATCTCGGCTTCGGGGGGCTCATCGAGCACAGCAGGCAAGCCGTGCGCGTGGCAATCGCACGGATGCGGATCCGCCCCAAATTTCGGCGTTAAATTCCTCGCATTATCCGAATGTCCTGTGCCAAGTAGCGCCCGAACTTACACGAAATGCGAAATCTTCGCTGTGCTCGTACGGAATGTAGGCTAACACAGGAATAAAAAGCAAAAAGCCCGACGTGTTGGGTCGGGCTAACTGCTTGTTTTGGTTGGTGGCCAAGCGCGGAATCGAACCACGGACACGCGGATTTTCAGTCCGATATTTTTTGCATTCCGTCGCGTTGATCTAAGCTCATTGAGTAGGCAGTAAAGTATATAAAACAATTATTTAAACTCAATGCACGTCCTGTTTATGCTTCATTCTATTCCTCAATGTTGATAAAATTTGCCTACATGGTGCCTACACGTTGGAGGTCATAATGACAAATCGAGAGAATTTCACGGCTGGCAGGGTTGCGGCGTTCAGGTTTCAACCAAGCGCCGAAGGCAAGAACAACCAGACCGTATACTGGGATGGCAAGGCGCCTGGCCTCGGGCTGCGAGTCACCTTTGCCGGCACCAAGACATATGTCTTCGAGTCGAGGCTAAATGGCAAGACCATCCGGCTATCCATCGGCGACGTGCGCACTTGGACAGTCGGCGACGCTCAGGCTGAGGCAACGCGCCTCAAGATGCTGACTGACCAGGGTATTGATCCGCGCCAACAGAAGGCCCAGCACGCTGCCGCTGCGGCGGCTCAGGAGGCAGAGTTCAAGCGCGGTAACGTTACCGTCGGTGCAGTATGGAATTGCTACGTCGAGGCTCGTCGCCCCAAATGGAGCGTCCGCCATCTAGCCGACCATCAGAAACTTGCCTACTGTGGCGATGACAAAGCGCATGGTGCCCTGGCCGCATTGATGCCCCTCAAGATGACTGAAATCGACTCGGAGCGAGTGAAGGCTTGGCTACGAGACGAGTCTGCTCGGCGTCCCACGCAAGCTGCCCTTGCCTTCCGGCTCTTCAGGGCCTTCCTCAATTGGTGTGCAGAAACGCCCGAATACCACAGTATCGCCAACGCCACAGTGTGTCAGGCGCGCATAGTGAAAGAGGAACTGCCAAAGAAACATGCCAAAGACGATTGCCTGCAACGTGAGCAACTGCCAGCGTGGTTCTCCGCTGTTCGGACCATCAGCAACCCCGTGATCTCGGCGTACTTGCAAGTCTTGCTGCTGGTTGGTGCACGACGAGAGGAACTGGCCGGGCTGAAATGGGAGGACGTCGACTTCCGCTGGCAGTCGATCACGATCCATGACAAAGTCGAGGGAGAGCGCACCATTCCTTTGACGCCCTTCGTCGCGGCGCTGCTCACAAGGCTGCCGCGTCGTAATGAATGGGTGTTCAGCAGCCCCCTGGCTGCCTCTGGCCGGCTTCGCGAGCCAAGCATTCAACATCGGAGGGTTTGTGCTATTGCCGGCATCGATGGCTTGACCCTGCATGGCCTGCGCCGCTCCTTCGGCACGCTATCCGAGTGGGTAGAATGTCCGGTAGGCGTGGCGGCGCAGATCATGGGCCACAAACCGAGCGCGACCGCCGAGAAGCATTACCGCGTCCGACCCCTCGATCTATTGCGTAGCTGGCATGTCAAGATTGAGTCCTGGATGCTGGAGCAGGCGGGCATCGAATTTGAACATTCAAACTCCGGCCTGCGCATGTTGACCGCGGTTTGACCGAGCACGAACACCAGACTACCCCGACGGCGTGCAAATTTGGAACCTTCGCCGAGTTGTCTGGAGCTTCAATCAAAAGAGAACGCGGGAGGATGAGCTGCATGAACAATGGACGATGGACAGTCATGATTGGTGGGCGCGAAGCCTTGCCGATTCGAGCGATCCCGTACGTAACGGCCTGGAGGGAATCGCCTGACAGCATCGTCAGAGCGCTTGCTGAACCGGCGACCGTCGATTGCGGACAGGGTCTGAGAATTGCTAGCCGCTACGCCTTGTGTGCGTACCAAATGTTCGACCAGGACCACTACAAGCCGATACCGGCAAGTCAGTGGAAGGATCCAGTCATCACTCTGAATAGTCTGACGAAGCGACTGCAGGGCAACGAGCGTGAAGGCGCCATTGATGAAAACCATGGCCCCTGGCGAATCGACGCCATATTGAGCCTGCCTGACAACGTCTTTGTATGGCTCAACGAGTTCGAGTCCTGGTATTCAATGACCAGACCAATGATCCGCAGTGAGGGCGACAAGCACCGGCTCCGCGAATGGCAGGTTGCACTTGAAAAACCAAGTCCTGACTTGGAGGAAATCGACGAACTGGATGCCGAACTCTTTCAACCTGCAGGTGAAAGCCTGTGCCTGACAGCCATGTTGCCACCTGGGCTCGAAGGAAAGCTGTGGAGGTATTGCGACAAGGGGACGCCGGAGGTTACTTCGGCGCCTAGCCATGTTGTCGCCGAGGTCAGCGATACGCCGAAGGCCGCTCCTGGCAGGGTGATTGATCCAATACGGACGCATCGCATAGCAACCCGAACCAACATTCTCGACCCGGTGATTGATAAAGCCATCGAGAAGGCCGGCAGCCAAAACACTGCTTCCGTGTATCAGCAGCTTCGGGAGTTGGCCTTGAGTGAAGACGGGCCGTTTACCGGCAAGATTGAAGGCAGTAGTTTGGCCTACACAGACGCGGAGAATAAGCCCAAATGGCTCACCAAGGAGGCACTCCAAAAGCGGCTAAGAAGACGCGCCGAGAAGGGAGGATAACCGCCGCTTACCGCCGCTAGGCGATGTTTGCCGCCGCACCTATCGGAGGACATCCATTTCGGGAATAGCTTTGCAATCGTCATTAATACGCGGGAATCCGCAGAAGGAAAAAAGACGATGCAAACTCTCAATTCCCTTATGGGTTGTCGGGCCGGATTGCCCGAAATTCTTCCCACTGACGAGGCAGCGGCCGTACTCCAACGCCGCCCTCAGACCCTACGCAAGTGGGCCTGCCTCGAATGCGGCCCGATCCGGCCAATCCGCATCAACGGGCGTCTGGCCTGGAAAGTTAGCGACCTTCAGAAACTCCTGCACGGGGAGGTTCTGTAATGGATGCCAACCCCGCCAACACCACGGGCTCTGCAGCTTGCCGGCTTACTCCCAACCGTGCCCAGGCAGACGCCTTCCTGACCGCCCTGGACGAGGAAGCGGAACATTTCTGCTTCCAGACCTTCGACGACTTCAAGGAACGAAAGGACGGCTCACTGGCCCGCGTTCTGAACGGTACGCTTGATGAGCACTGGGACACACTGGTTGACCTCAACCAACGCGGCGCCGGCGTTTTCGTCACCGTCAATAGAACCGATGGCAACGGGCGTAAGATGAGCAATATGGTCAGCCCACGGGCCATATTTCAGGAAGCCGACCGCCCGAACACCCCGCCACCGCCCCTCGACCCGCATATGGAAGTGGAGTCGTCACCTGACAAGTTCCACAGGTACTGCTTCATTGATCCCGCTACAGCGCCGCAGTTCGACACATGGCGAGAGGGGATGAACCGCATGGTGGTGGACTTCGGATCGGACCCCAATGCGTGTGATCCTGCCCGCGTTCTGCGCCTGCCGGGGTTCTATCACCAGAAGGATCCCAGCCGTCCGTTCATGGTGCGCATTCACGCCCGCACGCCCATTCCGCCCTACTCCTGGCAGCAAATCACCAGCGTGATCGAGCCGCTGCCCAAGAAGCGGGTCGAAAGGGCGGCCATGCAGGCATTGCAAGGTCGCGGAATCGAGAACCCGCTCCAACTCAAGAGTGCCTTGGCTGCCATCGAGCCCGATTGCGAATATATGGACTGGTTGAAAGTCGGTATGGCCTTGCACCACGCCAGCGATGGCAGTGGCGAAGCTTTCGCGCTCTGGGACGAGTGGAGTGCGACGGGCAGCAGCTACCGCGACGGCGAAACAGAGATCAAGTGGGATTCGTTCGGCGGCTACAAGGATACCCCGGTCATGCTGGGCACCATCTTCTTTATGGCACGTGAGGACGGATGGGATTGGGAAACCGAAAAACTGTCGCTAATCGAGAATGCTCGCGCAGAGCTACAGCGCGTGCTAGCTGCCGTGGTCACTGATCCCAAGGCCCATCTGGCACCGACCACGACAGAAGCCCTCAGCATCATCAAAGCCTACGACCCTCGTGAGTATGAAGCGGCGCGCATCGACATCAAGCTGGCGAACTCATCGGTGCGTGTCTGCGCACTCGATTCGTTGGTTGACCGGCACGCTGCCGGCGATGACGGTGGCCATGAAGACTCGCTGGCCAAACGACTGACTGATCTCGCGGCCCGACGCTGCGAACTATGGCACGACCAGGACGGCAATGCCTATGCAACTTTTCAGCGTACTGACAAGGATGACGCCATACACTCAGAGCATTGGCGCATCGACTCACTCGGCTTCCGCGAATGGCTCGGCTGGTTTGCCCACACGCAACTCAAGGCGGCACCTGCCTCCGAACCCATCAAGGCGTGCCAGAATGCCCTGTCTGGTATCGCCAAGTTCGACGGCGTCGAGCATAAGCCGGCTCGCCGCGTGGCAAAGGATGAATCTGGGTATTGGATCGACCTGGGTGACGACCGTTGGCGTGCCATTCACGTTACAGCAACAGGCTGGCAAATCGTGAGTTCACCGCCCGTGCGCTTCCTTCGCAACAAGGCCATGCGCCCGCTGCCTATCCCGGTGCCTGGCGGCAGCATAGATCACTTGTGGAGACTGTGTAACATCCCAGAGGAAGACCGTGTGCTGGTGCTGGCTTGGATACTGGAATGCTACCGCTCCGACACGCCTTACCCTGTCCTGGAACTGATCGGCGAACAGGGCAGCGCCAAGAGCACGACGCAGGAGACGCTGCGTATCTTCGTCGATCCGAACAAGGTCATGCTGCGCGGTCGGCCCAAGGGTGTGGAAGACGTCTATGTCGCTGCAGGCAGCAACCACCTGGTCTCCCTCGAAAACCTCTCCGGCATTTCGCCTGAACTCTCCGATGCGCTATGCACCATCGCTACCGGAGGCGGTCAGGCAGGACGACAGTTCTATACCAACGGTGAAGAGCACATCATCGAGGCGCACAATCCGGTCGTGCTCAACGGCATCGGCGCGGTCATCACCAGAGCGGACCTGCTCGACCGCACCATTGCCCTCTGCCTGCCGACGATCCGCGAGCGCATGACCGAGGACGAGCATACGCTCGCCTTGACTGAGGCCGCGCCAGTCATCTTCGGTGCGCTGCTCGATCTCTTTGCGAGGACGTTGGCCTTGCTGCCGTCGGTGTCGATTCCACCCGCGCAGCGGCCGCGCATGGCCGATTTTGCGCATCTTCGCGAAGCGATGAACCGGGCCATGGGCGGCAAATCCGGCGAGTTCCTGGACCTCTACACGAACCACCGCCGGGACGCTATCCGCCGTACTGTGGATTCCAATCCGGTGTCTGTGGCCTGCATGGAGTTCGTTGAGAAGGGGAAATCCTACTCAGGCACGGTGAAGGGCCTCTTGACTGAACTCAACGCTTTCAGCATGAGCATGGAGCGCGGGGATTACTGGCCGAAGTCCCCCCGTGGATTGGGGGACTCACTGCGCCGCATTGCACCCGCGCTGCGTCAGCTTGGCATTCAGGTGTCCGTTGAGACGAAGCCACGACGCGACGGGGTGCACTGTGAACTTCGCCTCGCTAGCGATGGCGGGGGCACCACAGCGCCGCACAGTCCGCGCCAATCGAAGACACGTTCACAACCTTCACCAACATTCACAGTCAGTCCGAGGAGTAAGGCGAGCAAGCCATGAATCGCACTCAACTCACCCCCCGCTGTGAAGGTGTGAATGTGGTGAACATTGAATCCACTTGCACCAACTCCGCAGAGCAAAACTGTGCCCGCAACAGCGTGCAGCAATCAGGCGGGCACAGCAGTTGTCTTTGCAGCACCTTTCCTTATCAGGACATTTCTATGAACACATACACCATACCCAGCACCCAACCAGCCGGCACGATAATTCACGCCGATTTCATGCACTACATCGCCGTAGATGACAAAGAGGTGAAAGCTTTTCTCAAGGAGATTGCGGTCAATGCAGTCGGTCAGGCGATTACACTGGCAGCAGTTGGTGTAAAGGTGAAATTAATGAGCATGCCGAACATGAGCATCAAGGCCCGGTGCCGGTTGGTGCTACCGCAAGGGGCATGGGTGCAGAAAGAGAGTGTCCGAGAAGCACGCTTGCTCGAAGTAATTTGCTGCCAGATCAGCGGGGCCGTTGCGGAGATCCTCTTTTGCGAGTCCGACCACTACGGCAACCTCGGACTTGAAGATATTGAAGGCTCGTATGACTCTCTGTCAGCCTATGAATCGGGCTACAACGTCCCGGCCGATAAAGTCCTTGCTGGTTGCACCTTTGTAGTGGAGCGGCTGCTCGGTCAACATTGCGAGGTGGCCAAAGCAATGACAGAGCAGCTATTCAGGCAGGGCAGTCTTTGCGAACAGGAGATGAAGCCCTATCTGTCGGCCGTCCGCAGGGAGGCGCTTGGCAAGCCGGTTTTGGCTGTATTTCAGGAGTCGTGGATTGAAGACGAAGCCGAGAGGGTTCATCGCATGTTTATTGGTGGCGGATGAGATACTCTGCTGCACAACGGTTCAGACCCGGCGCTGCTGACCTTGCCTCAGAGCGCCGTCTCTGGCCTCAAGAAGCAGTCTGTGTCTGCCCAATACGTTCATTTCACCCGAACCCTAGCGCTTCCGCCGCCACCGGGCGTAAGATGCCAAATAACCCTCTGCGGAACATCCCGAGTTGTCAGACAAGAAGAAACTCTCCGAGCGAGACATCTGCACCCAATACCTCAACCCGGCACTGCAGCGTTCGGGGTGGGACTTCGCCACCCAGGTGCAGGAAGATGTCTCCTTCACCAAGGGTCGCGTCATCGTGCGCGGCAAGCTGCACACCCGCGGCCAGCAGAAACGCGCTGACCACGTCCTCTATTACGCGCCCAAGCTGCCGATCGCCGTAATCGAGTCCAAGGACAACAATCACACGCTCGGCGACGGCATGCAGCAGGCGCTGGGCTATGCCGAGGCGCTGGATACGCCCTTCGCCTTCAGCGGCAATGGCGACGGCTTCTTGATGCATGACCGAACTGGGCAACGCACCCCGATCGAGCAGGAACTTGCCCTCGACGAGTTCCCCCGCCCAGAGGAACTCTGGCAGCGCCATTCCAGTTGGAAGTGCATCATCGCCAGCAGCGAAAAGTGGGCAGCCGTCGAAATGCTATACATTACGACGACGGCAGTGGCAAGGCCACCCCGTATTACTATCAGGTCATCGCCATCAACCGGACTATCAAATCCGCGAAGGGGCAAAGGGGCAGTTAGAGGAATGGAGCGATGACTCAGGCAACGAACAAGACCATCACCATCAGCTTGAACACGACCAAGCAGCTACAGGGGAGTGGAGCGATGACTCAGGCAACCGCTCAGAAGGGCCGACTGGAACATCTGCTTGATGATTTCACCGAGGTCCACGGCACGGTCCTGTTGGGCATGCACAAGGAGTTGCAAACGCTCAAGAAGGATGTTGAGGAACAGTTAGAGTCCCGGCTGAAGGAATTCCTGGACGAGGTCGGCGCCGCGGAATCGGACCTCAGTAAGGAAGTCGGTGATGCGGAACGGCTTGCTATTCTTCTACGGTGTGAGACGGAAGTGCACCTGGATAGGATCACCGCAAAGTGTCGTGAAACGATCAGCGCGCTTGATCTTGCCGGCGAGGCGACCCAGGCACAGAACTCCGAGATTCTCACCCAGGCCGCTGCCACCCTCGCAACCCTTGGTGCGCTAAGCGCGAATGCCCGCGACGCTTTGCGAAAGGACCACCAGAACCTTGAGAGCAATTTGCGCGAAACGGCGATACAGTCTTCAACGCAGCTTGCCAAGGTGCGAGACTCCAGCATGGCTAGTCTCCAGGGATTCGCAACCGCACTAAATGCCGCTCAAACGACGTTCTCAAGAGACACTTCGGCTCGCCTCGATCAGGTCAAGGAGATTCAGCAGGGTATTGCCGAGAGTCAGATGGTTGCACGGGAAGATCTCTCGGCACACAGTAAGGTACTCCAACAGAGACTGTCTGCAACCCACGAAGCAGCTCTTCGAGAGGTGTTCGCACATTGTCAGTCAGTAGCAACGAAGGTTTCTGACGTTGCAGCCGCATCAAAGAACGAGATTCTAATAGGGCGAGATGCGGCCCTAGCTGACATAAAGACTATTCTAGACACGGTAGCGCAAAGAAATGTCGCATTTCGGGAGGCTGCTTCGATAGTGCAGCAAAATATGCAGAAGGCCCACGCAGCTTCCCAAAAAAAAATGGCTGAGGCACTTCGCATCGCTCAAGCGATCAATGAAGAGAATCGAGTACTGGTCAGCGAATTGCGAGAACAGCAGACATCGCTCCACCAGCGGGAGCTACAGATGCAGAAACGCACCCGACAGTTGGCCCTTGGTGCTGGTTTGGTGGTTCTCTCGACACTGGGATTCTGGACATGGATCACGCTGACACACTGAGGGCACTCGCGGCCCAGTACGAACGGGAACCGGCCGGACGGCGAGCCAAGCTCAACGATCTGCGCGCGCTCGCAGGGGGCTACATCAAAGCGCGCGGAACGTCGATCATGGATGCCGCAGCGATCGGCTTCGCTTTCGACGTTGTTTTCTCCGAATCAGCTTTTGACGTCTCGAAGATAACGCCCGAGATGGCCTCGGCCTGGGAACAGGCGTATCCGAACGTTCCCATCGAATCGCTCGCCGGACGTTCCACGGAAGACCTGGCCGGTGCAATCAGCGGCTGGAAAGGCAAACTGTTCGAGGTCGAGGTTGCCAATCGGCTCAATGCTGGCGAATGGGTGGGAGATCTCCACTTGGAGGCTGGGCAACACGCTCAACTAGCAGCCTCTGCAACCCAGCCGGGTTGGGACCTCCAGATCCTCAATGGTGATGGCAGCGTTGCGGACGCCCTCCAGCTCAAAGCGACAGAATCAGTAAGGTACGTTCATGAAGCACTCGAACGCTACCCCGACACACCGATCCTTGCTACACACGAAGTGGCTTCAAAGCTGATCGACCACGGGACGGTCATCGATTCCGGGCTTCACAATGACATCCTCACCGATTCAGTTAGTGAGCATGTCGCTGACGCATCGGCTGATGCCTTCAGCGATGGCCTCATCGGCGCCATGCCTGTCTCAATCATCGTCGTCACCGAGGCAGCCAGGGTCTTGTCGGGCAAGAAAACGGTCGACGCCGCCCTGGCTTCAGGCGGCGACCGGCTCGCAAAGGGCGTCCTTGCCGGCGCCGTAGCCGCCGGGGTGTCGGTGGTTGCGACGCCATTCGTAGGCGCAATCGCCGGGTTCATGACGCGCCTCTTCCTGAGTTCTGAGCCCGATGTTCAACAGGCGCCGGAAAAATCACTCGTTCCGCCGGACATGGATCGAATGAGAAACGTGGCATCACGGTTCTACGATGTTGCGCATGCTCTTGAGCCAGCGTATCCCTGCCCAACGCGCGCTGGCAGACCCAAGCCCAATGCAGTTCTCAATGATCGGCAGGAACTGCTTTCGCTGGTGGACTCGACCACCCGCTTGGCCATCGAACGTGGTTCCATGCCCCTGAACGAGTGGATTGAAAGCATGATCACACGAGATACTTCGAGTCTGGATGAACCAGCCTTAACCCAACACCTCGCGGACCTCCAGCAAATCCAGCGGGAAAGATGGGTCGATAAAGCCTTTCCTGCGTCTGGGTTTCTGGATCAGCTAGGACGAGCATTTGCCGGCAACCACGGCGAACTTACGCGAAAACTCGGCGAGGCAATTGAACTCCAGCGGCTCTGCCTGAAGAAGTTTACTGGTGAGCTTTCGCAGGCTGATGTTCAGCGGATCGAGCGTTTGAAAATGACACCTGAAGAACGATACAGGTTAGAGGCTCAGGTGCATCTTGCAGCAATGATGGCGAAACGGGGGATCCAGGTTACGTGGATTGATGGGCGTCCTGTAGTGGTCCGCTCAAAGTAAGCTGCCGGCACCCGGCGCCGCACTCCATCAGATCAACCCCCTGTGGCTGCTCCTGGCAGCAAGTTCTAGCAGTTCATCGTCCGACATGGCCGCAAACTTGGCCTGTAATCGCTCCGCACTGCCGGAGAGTTCGATCCTGCGCACCTCGGGCTCATAAAACCCACACAGCTTGCCGATCTGAACCAGGCCGCTGATCATCGCCGCCGGGTTCTGCTGCTCAAGCGCCATCTCGATCGCGCTCAAGATTCCGGCAATCACTTCTTCCTTGGTGATCTCGAACTTCGCAGCGTTCTCGGCCCGGCGCGAGGCGATCCGAGCGGCAATGCGGTTATCTTTCGTTAGCCGACAGGCCATCACCTTCGCCGACTTCTCGGCGTACCCGGCCAATCGAGCCGCCTCCGTGGCATTCCCGGAGAGGGCGCAATGCTCGACAAACTTCTCCTGCCGGGCAGTCAGC
>DIME01000004.1:10852-12183 GCA_002425405.1 Candidatus Accumulibacter vicinus | reverse complement strand
GCGCGTACGTGGCGGCGACTTGAGCGTAGATACGGGAAAATCCCATATGTAAGAACCCGCCGCGCGTGCGTGGCGGCGACACTGCTTCTGACTCTGCAAATGCAGGGTGAGACGAACCTGCCGCGCGTACGTGGCGGCGACTCAAAAAGTCTCACCCTGCATTTGCAGAGTTAGGAACCTGCCATGCGCACGTGGCAGCGACTTCTGGCTGCTATCTATCGTTTCCGAAAGATGGGAACCCGCCGTGCGTGCGGGTAGATCGTCGTCACCTACAGAGGAATCAGAAGTCATCTTCTGTCTCTTCTGTCTCTTCTGTCTCTTCTGTAGGTGACGAGCACGGCGCAAGCCCTTGACGTGCTCTGGTGGCTGGCAGATACTGCCGGTACGGTGCTGAACACACCAAAGGCAAAGCGGTATCCACGACGACACGTGGATTTTTTGCGCCTGTTGTCTCTCAACGGGCGGATGCGCCTATCCGTAAGGACGGCGGCACGACTTTGTCCGTGTGTTCAACATCCGCCCTCCCGCCTTGAACAGCGGGCCTTGAGTCTCAGACAAAGGAGCATCACCATGTCCAACATCCCCGGCGCCGAAGTGCGCCCATCCCCCTACGCCTCAAAACTCGCTACCCTCGAACCCGAAGGCGCTACTGCCCTGGCCCTGGCCGCCTTGGCGCTGCTCGACGTCATCAACGCCGGCAAGCTGGTCGCCACAGACACCGGCACGCGCATGCTGATCGAGGCGACGTACCCCTTGCAGGATGCCTTGTACGGCGCTTCCGACACACTGCCGGCTGCCCTGGCCGGGTTCCTCTCGGCGGTGGGAGGGGCGCACCATGTCTGAGAACACACCCCTGCCGCTCTTCTCAGCTGCCGGCTACCCTGCCGATTTCTTCAGCGTCCGCCAGGGCATATCGAACGAATCCGCGCTGGATGGCGCTTCGATGTTTTTGGATACGGCTATCAGCCTGGCCAGCAACCCGGAAGAACTGGACGTCAACGCGATATTTGCCGTTCGCCACCTTGCGGAAATGGCGAAGGCCCTGGTCGACACGGTTGTCAATTCGTTCATTGAAGCCCGAAGGGAAGCAGTTCAGACGGTTGCGGAGGGCGGGCAATGAACCCCGACGATCTGATCGCCGCCGTCAAGGAAGCTTTCGGCCAATACCCCGAGGATGTTCTCGGCCCCATCAAGATGGCCGATGAGGGCTTCGGCTGGCTCCGTGAGATCTTTATCAGCATCCAGCGCGAAGTCGAAGGCGAGAACTTTGCGCTGCGCGTCGCCAAGCTTGCTGCTGCCGGGGCTTACATCGCCGTCGACCTGGAGAACTA
>DIME01000004.1:0-10550 GCA_002425405.1 Candidatus Accumulibacter vicinus | reverse complement strand
GCTTGATTGAGGCCAGACCAGACCCGGCCGTGCGCCGGGTTTTTCGTTGGGGCGGCGATGGTGTCCGGCAAGGTGTCCGTCACCGGCACATGGTGGCCGGCGGCGATGGTGGCGATGGCGCATCAGATTTGATGGCCAAGAAACCGGCTTGATTACGGCAAATGTAACCCCGGCGTAACCCCAGCAAAAAGCCCCGGCTTTCGACCGAGGCTAAGTCTTTGTTTCTTTGGTGGTGATGGGTGGAATTGAACCACCGACCTATGGGTTATGAATCCATCGCTCTAACCGACTGAGCTACATCACCTTAGAGCTTTTGATTATAAAGCTATCTACGGCTTGTGGTCAAGAACAGGGCAATCGCTTACGCAAATATCGTAACCCCTTGAGAATATTTGTTTACGATCAGTTACTTATGACATGGTATTGTATTTTCTGTAGGAATCCCGTCTACTCTTCCCTTTTGGGAGGAAGGTGGGATGACCCTGATGGGGGCCTTTTCCGGGTGACCGGACAGACGTAAAGGTCCGGCGAAGCGCTACGCGTTGGCGCAGATTCTGGTCATGGCGGTATGCGCCATCCTGTGCGGAGCCCACAATTGGGTTGAGGTGGCCGACTGGTGCAGGGATCGCAAGGAGTGGCTGAGTGAGCGGTTCGATTGGCCGCTGGAAGGAGGCACGCCATCCCACGACACGTTTGGCGACCTCTTTCGGGTGCTGGACGCGAGGGTCTTCGAGGCGCGTTTTCGGGACTGGATCAGTGGGCTGGCCGGTCTGATCGAAGGCGGGGTGGCCATGGACGGGAAGACCCTGCGCGGTTCCGGCAAGAAAGGGAGCAACGAGTTGCTGCATATGGTCACGGCGTATGCGGTGCAAAGTGGCCTGAGCCTGGCGCAGGAAGGCCCCTGCGGCAAGGACACGAACTGACAGGGATGAGGCGCTGCTCGATGCCCTGATCTTGAAGGGATGTATCGTCACGATGGATGCGCTGGGTTGCCAGACCGAACTGGCCGAGAAGATCGTGGCCCGCGGAGGGGATGACGTGCAGCAGGTCAAGGACAACCAGAAGAACCTGGCAGAGGCCATTCGGGAGTTTTTTGACGAAGGTGCCCAAGCCGGGTTTGGTCGGCTCACGGTCGAGCGTTGCGAAGACACCGAGAAGGATCATGGCCGAATCGAGACCCGCCGCTACACCTGGATCAATGACGTCCGCGGGATGGGCCAGTCCATGCGTGCGGCGTGGAAGAAACTCGGCGGCGTCGGCATGATCGAGTCGATACGGCAGATCGGCGACAAGGCCAGTGTCGATCAGCGCTACGCGATCGGTTCCTGCGGTGTGCAAACGGTCAACATGTTTGCCAAGGCCTCCCGTAGCCACTGGGGCATCGAGAATGGCTTGCACTGGACGCTTGGGGTGGTCTTCCGCGAGGATCAGTGTCGTGCCCGTGTGGGACACTCGGCGCGGAACCTCTCCGTTCTGCGCAAGTTCGTCCTGACCCCCTTGCGCAAAGAAGAGGGTTGCAAGATGGGCTTGAACCGCCGCCGTCTTCATGCCGACCGAAACGAGAGCTATCGCGAGTCATTGATCACTTTGGCTTTCTCCGACCGGACTCAAGACAGTATTATGAATTCTGTGCAAGCGATTGCCCTGGGTTGCTTCCGGTGATGTGCTCATCGTAAGATGACCTCCACTTTCTTCAGGAGGAAGGCCCTCGGTCGAGGGGGGGAGGTCACATTGTCATGCGAGCGCATCGCCACCGCATCCTCCGCGCAACGGCTTCGTTCAACATCCCGCTCCAGCAGACTGGCTGAAGGCGGCTCACAAGGACATCATGAGAGACTTTGGCCATCTCCTTAACAGGACAGCCCTCAGATTGGCTCTGAGGCAGGGGTGGGTATTTGTATCGCTAGGAATTTTCAGCGCGATGGGTATGGCAGCCGCCATGGACAGGTACTTTGAGACTTCCGATGGATTGCAGCTCCACTACCTGGAGGCAGGTTCAGGTGAACGCACGCTGCTGTTTGTTCCTGGTTGGCTGATGCCTGCGGCCGTTTTCGAAGCGCAGCTGGCTGGTTTGTCCAGGGAGTTCCGCGTGATCGCCTTCGACCCCCGCTCGCAGGGACTTTCCCAGGTGTCCCAAGGATCCCATCGCCCCGAGATTCGCCTCCGGGATATGGATGAGTTGCTAGCGGCAACTGGTGTGGGCGATTTCATCCTGGCGGGCTGGTCACTGGGTGTCCTGGAAACCCTGGATTTTATCGAGCAGCGCCGACCGGCCCGGTTGCGGGGTCTGATCCTGATTGACAACTCGATAGGCGAGGGCAACCCTCCGCCGCCTCGACCCTCCCGACGCCAGGAGAATCTGGCCGATCCGCAGCGACGTGTCCCTTATCTCACCGGTTTCTGCGATTCCCTCTTCCGCCGGCCACTGCCACCAGCCTTACGTCAGGCGGTACTGGCTTCAGCCCTGGGAGTCCCCCCCAAAGCTGCAATGGAATTGATCGCCCAACCCTATCCGCGTACCTATTGGCGAGATATCGTCAACCGGCAAGAGGTTCCGGTCCTCTACGCGGTGACGCCCCGTCTGCGTGACCAGGCCGCTGCTCTGAGTCGGAAGCGCGGACCCGATCTGGCAGAAATCAAAGTCTACGAGGACGCCGGCCACGCGCTTTTCTTCGATGCTGCGGATGATTTCAACACTCTGGTCCGGAACTTCTCTCTCCGGGTCTTCAGTAACCTTGTGCCGTAGTTCCCACGACCCGCCGCCGAACCACCTGAAGACATCGCTGATTGCTGCCCTTCTGGTAACTAAAGGAAAAGGGAAGTTCGCCGCTGGTCTTGCCGACACGATAGGCGGCAGCCAAGGATTGCTGGGATTTCGGATTGAACAGGGGATGGGGCCGCTCGAAATGGCCATACAAGGCCACGTCGCCGATCTTGCCCAACTCGCGATAGTCAACGCCCGTCTCATCCTGTACAAGTAGTGGGGTATTCGTCACCAGAGCATCCCGTATGATCGAGAAACCGGCATTCTGGGGCAAATGGGAGGCGGCCTTGAGAAACACTGGATGGCGCGCCATGCGTGCCATCCAGGCCCGCGACAATTCGTGGGACTCCAGGTGGGAATTGGAAAGATCCATGCGCACATAATCGACCCGCACGGTTTTCCCAGCCCGGGAGAGGGTGAGCCGGACAGCGTTCCAGGCATCCGTGCGCGCGTTCACGAGAGGCTCGAATTCGCCGGTTTCCGGGCTCATGGCAATCGGAGAGACCTCGACCACTGTATATCCCAGGCGGGCAGCAAAGGCCATCAAGATAGGCGTCAGACCTATTCTGACCTGCTTGTCGCGGGCATCGGCATCCAGATCGTTGGTGCGAAAGAAACCGAGGCGACCGAACTTCCGCCACTCGCCACTGAACTTCCGGTAGAAACTCTGGCGTGCGGTTTCCGACAACTGCAATGGGTCTACCGGTGGCTGGGCAGGCTGCATGGCCACCAGCACATAGCGCTCAGCGGCAGGGAATAACTGGGCAACCGTCACCAGGTCTGGGCCAGCGAAGGGATAGAAAACCGTGCCACCGGCCGGTGCAGCGATATGCTTGGCCGCCCAGTTTGCCGCCGGTTGGCCAGTACTATTGCGGTAAGCAATCCACGACTGGTCCACCGTCTTGCCATAGGCCGCACCGGCTTCCGGAACGCCGTTCGAGGTGGCTTGCCGGGGGTCTGGCAGGCCAGCGTAGGCACGGGCCAGCGAATCGGCAGTACGGGCAGGGGCAGATCCGCCTGCGCCCAACAACGCCAGGAAAAGCCCAATCAGAACCAGATGGCGATGGCAGCGTAGCGAACGAGGCATGGGCAGGAATCTCCGGAAACCAGTGAATCAGGCGAATCGGTACTTGCCGAAGCGCAGGAGAGAAAAAGCGAAGACCAGGAGCAGCGCAATGCTCACTTCCGCGGGACGTTGCACCGCACCCAGGATCAGGATGATGCTCATGACACCAACAAACAAGGGAGCAAACAGATAGCGGGCGACAGCGGGCGTCTGTTCCTTGATCCGATACATGCCCAGCACACAGAGTACCGGGAAGACGCCGAGAAGGAACCCCATTATCGTGAGGATCTGCTCGAAGGTGCCGGTAATCACCATCAGAATGGAGAGCCCTGCTTGTAGCCAAAAAAACTGGGGAGAAACCTCGGCGGAGGGCGAGGAGGTGGGTTTCCGGGGCGTCAACCAGGAGAGCACTGTCGCCAGCACCCGCGGCCCGATGAAAGCGGATGCGCCGAGGGAGGAAAGCAGAGCGAAGGCGACGATTCCGGAGAACCAGGCTGAGGCCTGTGTGCCGAAGAGCGATTTCACCAGGATCGCCATAACCGGGATGACGCCATCTATTTCAGTGGTCGGCAGGCTGTTGAGCAGCGCCAGGTTGAGGGTGACATAAAGGAGAAGAGTGATGATCGCCCCAATGACCATTGCATTACGCACGGTACGCCCCGGGTTGGGTGCTTCCTCGGCGACGTAAATGGCAGCATTCCAACCGCTATAGGCAAACATGACCAGCATCATGGCGACGCCCCAGTCGGGGCCGAAACCCGCCATTCTGGATGCCGACTCGACATCGGCCGGCGTGTGGGGAGAGGCCAACATCAATCCATAAAGACCGAGGCCGGCCAGAAGAGAAAATTTGATGATGGCCAGCAAGGTCTGGATTCGTATGCCTGACGGCCCCACGACACTGTGCAGCGCAGTCACCAAGACGAGAGTGCTGCAGGCTACCAGCTCATGCGACAGCGCAAGATGGGGAAGTGCGGCATCCAGATAAGCAGCGAGGGCCAGCGAGGTGGCCGCGTTGGAGGCGGCAAAACCGACGACAAAGGACGTCCAGCCAGCAATCTCCCCAAGGACCGGGGAAAAGAATTCCCGCAGGATGATCGCCTCCCCCCCGTTCTTGGGCAAAGCCTTGACGATGACCCCATAGCAGAAGGCGCCGAAACAGGCCAGAATCCCCCCCATCACCCAGACAAGGATCACCGCCTCCGGCGCCTTGAGCAGAGAAAGTATGATTCCTGTAGTGGTAAGGATTCCCGTACCCAACATGCTGGCCACGACGAGGAAGGTAGCGGAAAGGGTACTGAGCGGATGTTTGATTGGAAGCATGCCTTCGGCAAGAATTCCGCGATTGTATCTTGGGATGGAATGGGATGGATAGAGATTTGATGATGACGGTGTCCGTTGCCCCTTCCAGATCAAATCAGCGCACGCGCTGTTTGGGGTCAAAACGGACGATTGCCCGCCCGTCGGTCGTCTTTTTCGGCGGTGCCTTCCAGGCGTGTCCATAAACCACTTCGACGGTCGCCGGCAGCCGTCCGGCATTCGCGAGTTGTTGATAGGCGGCGCGTACCTCGGCCCAGGCTGATCGTCCCATCAGGCCATGCCGTCGAGCGCGCATCGCACAGCTTGAACCGCTGTGGCGCAGATCGTTGAGCAGATCGTCGAAGCTCGCGTAGGTCATCGTCAGCACCTCTGCATCCATCACCGGATCTGCGAAACCACACTCGACGAGCATGTCGCCGTAGTCGTGCATGTCGGTAAAGCGCTGGGTATGAACGTAACCATCGCGAAAGCTGGCGCGCAATTCCTTCAGAGTATCCGGTCCGAAAGTCGAAAACATCAGGAGCCCCTCGACTGCAAGCAGTCGATGCACTTCACGAAACACGGCCAGGGGATCGTCAAGCCAGGGCAGCATCAGGTTCGACCACATGAAACCGATCGACTGTCCTGGCAAGGGCAGGCTGGCGGCATCTGCGACCAGCAGCGGTGGCGGCCTGCCGCGCAGGAAAGGGAGCAACCAGCGCAGCCGCGAGCGCTGCGCCTGCCCGGCCTGCAGCATCGCTTCGCAAAGATCGACGCCCAATAGCAATGCCTTGGGATAACGTTCGCGCAATGCGCTGAGACTGGCGCCGGTACCGCAACCAAGATCAAGGACTCGCTGCGGCTCGATGCGCACATAGTCGAGGCGTTCGAGCATGCGCCTGCCAATTTCGCGCTGCAGCACCGCCACTTCGTCGTAGGTCGATGCCGCCCGCGCAAAATTTCGTTGCACCTGGCGCGGCTCGACGAACTGCGCCTGCGCTTTCATCGACGACCCGGGGCAGTTAGATCGGCCGCAGCCCAAGCTTCTCGAACAATACTTGATCACGGTCGGCTTCGGGGTTGCCGGTGGTCAGCAGCTTGTCGCCGTAGAAGATCGAATTGGCGCCGGCCAGAAAACACAGGGCCTGCTGTTCTTCGGCCATCGCCTGACGGCCGGCCGACAGGCGAACGAAACTGGACGGCATGGTGATGCGCGCGGCAGCAATGGTACGCACGAACTCGAAACCATCGATCGGCGCCACCTCGGCCAGCGGCGTACCGGGAATCGGGACGAGATTGTTGATCGGCACCGATTCCGGCGGCGGATTGAGATTGGCGAGCTGGGCAATCAGCGCTGCACGGTTGCGGCGCGATTCGCCCATGCCGATGATTCCGCCGGAGCAGACCTTGATCCCGGCTTCGCGCACCTGGCCCAGGGTATCGATACGGTCGGCATGCTTGTGGGTGGTGATCACCTGTCCATAGAAAGAGGCATCGGTATCGAGGTTGTGGTTGTAGTAATCGAGGCCAGCTTCCTTGAGTTCACTGGCCTGCCCGTCCTTGAGCATGCCCAGGGTGACGCAGGTCTGCAGGCCGAGGCCCTTGACCGCACGAATCATCTCGCTGACTTTCGCGAGATCCTTGTCTTTCGGACCTCGCCAGGCAGCGCCCATGCAGAAACGCGAGGCGCCCTTGTCCTTGGCGGCCTGTGCTGCGGCGACGACTTCGTCGAGAGGCAGCAAGTCTTCGCGCTCGGTTTCGGTCTTGTAGCGTGCGGACTGCGCGCAATAGCCGCAATCCTCGGAACAGCCACCGGTCTTGACGGAGAGCAGCGTCGAGAGTTGAATCTCGTTGGCGTCAAAGTGCTCGCGGTGCACCTGTTGTGCGCGAAAGATCAGATCCATCAGAGGGAGCTGGTATAGCGCCTCGACTTCGGCGACAGTCCAGCGCGCTGTGCGGGCTGCAGCAGCGGTGTGTTCGGGAGTAAGCGCGGCGGCTTGAGGAATTGCGTTCATGATCTGTAAACCTAAGGGTTGGGGTAAATTAAGGCTCGGCAATACAAATTACTTGCGAGCACTTGAAAGATGTCAATCTTAACTCAAAGCGCCGGATTGATTCGCAGATCGTGGGTACACCTGCTGCCGCAAGACTGCCTGCTTTGCGGCGCCGGCAGCGGCGAAACCCTCCTCTGCCGAGCCTGTGAGGCGGATTTGCCGAGACCACCGTTGCCAGCCTGTCCACGCTGTGCACTGCCAAACTCGCATGGCGAAGTCTGCGGCCGCTGCCTCGCCAGGCCACCGTACTACGATGCCACGTCCGCCGCTTTTCGCTATGCCTTCCCGATTGACAAGCTGGTGCAGTCATTCAAGTATGGCCATCGTCTGGCACTCGCAAGCTACTTCGGCCGCCAGTTGGCCTGGCTCAGCGAAATCGGCGCTGCCGACCTGATCATCCCCTTACCTTTACACCCCATGCGCCTTCGCGAACGCGGCTTCAACCAGGCGCTTGAACTCGCCCGCCCGGTCGGCAAGGCCTGCCGGATTCCGATCGACGAACGCAGTTGCAGCCGCATCCGTCACACGGCCATCCAGGCTGACCTGCCTTGGCGGGAAAGAGCAAGGAATGTGCGTGGGGCCTTTCACTGCACGTCTGATTTCACTGGCAAGCGACTCCTCCTGGTCGACGATGTGATGACCACCGGTTCGTCTCTGAACGAATTGGCACGTACGCTGAAGTTGCACGGCGCCGCGCAGGTCGCACTGTTGGTCGTCGCCCGCACCATGCCCGTGTAATCGCCAGTCGCTCTGGAAAAGATTTCCGGTGCGACCTGTCGCCTGTGGATTACGTGCAGAAACAGCGTTCAGACCTGCTCAAAGATGCTCGAACTCGGCGATGTCTGCGCCCGGACTGCCCATTGGGGCGGCAAAAGCGATGACGCCACTGCCGTGCAAGACCAACTCATCGTGTTTCAGTAACAGCTCTGGCTCACCGTTGATGGTCACGAAAGTGCCGTTGGTACTGGTGTCCTTGATTACGAAATGCTCGCCTCGCCGCTCGATCAAGGCGTGGTTGCGCGAAGCACGACGATCGTGAATTGCGATCTCGCAACTCACATCACGGCCCATCAGCAGACGGGTCCGCTGCTTGTCAAGCACTGTCACAAAGCGGCCATAACGTATGCAGAGCCGCAACTCCTGCTCCTTGACAGGGACCTGCAGATGATCGACGATCACTTTGGCAGAATCGCTCGCATGCTCTCGCCAGAGCACTTCGAAGACCTGCCGTTCCGCAGGCTGTCCGGGGATCGAGAGGTTGTTCAGGAGGCGTGCCGATGACTGCAGATGCGGCGACAACAGCGCCCATGTTGCGCCGTTGGTCAACACCTGCCCGGCGCTGGCCAGCCCCGCCAGTGATTCGGCGGTGTTCACGCAATCGCCGAGGAACTCACCATTCTCCTCGATCACTGCACCGTGGTGAAAACCGATCTTGATCGCCAACTGAACGCCGGAAACGGGAGGCAGGTCGGCGACCCGCCGCTGCATGGCGATGGCCGCCTGGCAGGCATCGTTGGCGTTGGCGAAAACCGCGGTGAGGTCGTCCCGACCGGCCTTCATGATCTGACCGTGAAAGCCGTCGATGCCCCGGCGCATGCGTTTCATGCAACGGTCAACGGCGTGCAGGGCCTCGGTACCACCCAGTTTCTCGAATAGTCTTTGGCTCCCGGCGACCGCAACAAACACGATCGACCGCATTCTTTCCTTGCTGCTCATGCATCATACTCCCTGTCTTGCCCTTGAGAATCGGCCTGCCGCATCCATTCGGCAAACCGTTCATCATCGCCGGTGAAATGACTGCTCATCGCCGGACATGTAGCGGAATTGGCTGTGGCGATGAGCAGTGATCGCCAAGGGGCTGCGGGTCGAATACCGAATCGCCTCCTGCCATGCTTGTCAGCTCTGTCCCGGGACGCAGATCCCTGAAATCGAACAAGGCCTGGTCGGCCAGATGTGAGGGAACGATCTTCTGGAGCGCAGAAAATACCGATTCGGTGCGTCCGGGGTAGCGCCGGTCCCAATCAGCCATCATTTCGCGAATCTTCTGGCGTTGCAGATTGTCCTGCGAGCCGCAGAGATTACAGGGAATGATCGGGTAGTCCATAGCCCGCGCAAAACGCGCGATGTCCGTTTCGCTGCAGTAGGCCAGTGGCCGGATCACCACATGCGCGCCGTCGTCGGTGACCAGCTTGGGCGGCATGGCCTTGAGTTGTCCGGCAAAGAAAAGATTGAGAAAAAGCGTGTGCACGATGTCATCGCGATGGTGGCCAAGGGCAATCTTGTTGGCGCCGATTTCCTTGGCTGTACGATAAATGATGCCACGACGCAGTCGAGAACACAGCGAACAGGTCGTCTTGCCCTCCGGAATCTTGCTCTTGACCACCGAATAGGTATCCCGCTCGACGATCCGGTACTCGACACCAATTTTCGCCAGATAGCGCGGCAGCACGTCAGCCGGGAACCCCGGCTGTTTCTGGTCGAGGTTCATGGCAATCAAGCGAAAACCGACCGGCGCACGCTCGCGCAAGGCCATCAGTAGCGACAGCAGCGTGTACGAGTCCTTGCCGCCGGAAATGCAGACCAGAACCGTATCACCATCCTCGATCATGTGGTAATCGGCAATCGCCTTGCCGGCCTTGCTCTCAAGGCGCCTTCTCAGGCGCAGCAGGGTATTCGAGGGTTCCAAACAGGCCCTTTCCAATGGCATGATGAATTACAGATGCGCACTGCGACCGCCATCCACATTGATCACCTGACCGGTCACGTAGGTCGCATCTTCAAGCAGATAGTGTACCGCTCGGGCGATGTCCTGCGGACAGCCGGCGCGCTCCAGCAAGGTATGTGCCACGATTGCTGCACGCGTGGTGCTGTCAAAAAAGCCCTCCTCAGGCCACAGGATCGGCCCCGGAGCAACGGCATTCACTCGTACCAGCGGCCCCAGTTCAATGGCCAGAGCACGCGTCAGCCCCAGCAGACCCGCTTTCGCTGCGCAGTACAGTGGATAACCGGCGAGTGGTCTTTCGGCATGGATGTCGGTGATGTTGACGACGGCGCCGCGCGCAGCCAGCAGATGTGGCGCGGCAGCCTGGGTCAGAAACAGGGGGGCCTTGAGATTGCTGCCCACCAGGTCATCCCAGGCCGCCTGGTCAATGCTGCCGAAAGGTGTCGGAAAGAAGCTTGAGGCGTTGTTCACCAGGGCATCGAGGCGACCGAAACGATCCACGGTGCCGGCCACCAGCCATGGCAAGGTCGCGAGATCCCGCAGATCGGCCTGCAGACACGCCGCTGAACAGGGTCTGACGGACCTTCCCGGTGCCCTTGAGGTCAGTCATTGATTAATTGCAAGAAATCAGCACATCGGCAAACA
>DIME01000003.1 GCA_002425405.1 Candidatus Accumulibacter vicinus | reverse complement strand
GGCAGGCTGTTTGCCGTGGTCAATGATTCCGACCGCGGTTTGATCGAACTCGACGAAGCAGGGATCGTACGCACCACCTGGCCGGTGATGGCCAATGCGACGGTGTTTTTCCGTACGGCCGGCTGGTCGAATTACCTCGGTCAGCCTTATCTGTTGACCGTCGCCGACCGGGTCAACATCTTTCCGGCGGCGTTCCTGCGTGCGCAGAAGATCCTCGATGTCTTTTCCGACAACGGCATCTTCGCCATCGTTCTGGCGCAGGAGCCGCGGACGGCGCTGGTCTCGCGTTATCTGTGCCGTCTCGAAGCCGGCCAATGGTGCGCCATCGAGCAGGAGCACACGGACGAGACCTTCATCAATGCCGCTGCGAATGGTCGTGGCATTGTCGGCTACATTCCGGGCAACGGCGAACTGCGGGTCTATTCGAGCAAGACCTTTGCACAACGCCAGGTACAGTCCGCTGCAGTCAAGGCGGAAATGATCCTCGAAGCATTGAACGGACAAATCGGTTTTCGTTCCGGGGGCCTGATGTACCGACTTCAGGTGTCTGCTCGCGGCGCATAGTCACCATAGGTAAGCTGCTTTCTGACCCACCCAGTGCCCTCTGCCTCTTCCCCGGTTTTGCTCTCCTGCTTGCCGGGGGCGGAGATTCGTGAGTCGCTGACGCACCTTTCTTGGACAGCGAGCCCGACATTCTGCATAATGTCCAGGATTGTTTCAGGCAATTAGCCTGCGGCGGGAAGCGCGTTGTCCGCGCTGCCATGTCTTTTTCGACGGATGTCGAGAGGATCGATCCTTGGCCGGAGAGAGTTCGCTTCCACGCTGGTGGCAATGTGTCACCGTCCTGCTTGCGATTTGTGGTGCGTTGACTGGCTGTACACCGCCGGAGCCACTGCGCCTGGGCTTTCTCGGCGGTATCTCGGGTCGGGTGGCCGACCTGGGAATTGCCGGTCGCAACGGCGCCATGTTGGCCGTCGAAATGCGCAACAGTAGCGGGGGTGTGAACGGCCGGGTGGTCGAACTGATCGTCGAGGACGACAAGCAGGACCCGGATCTCGCCAGAAAAGCCGTTGGCCGCCTCCTGGAGCGCAAGGTCGAGGCGATCATCGGGCCGATGACCAGCGCCATGGCGGTGGCTACGGTACCGCTGGTCAACGAGGCCGGACTGGTGATGCTCAGCCCGACGGTGACGACAACAACGCTGACCGGGGTCGACGATCACTTCCTGCGGGTCGTCGCTTCGACCACCGAATACGCACGCATCAGTGCCGCTTATCACTTCGACCGATTGGGGCTGCGCCGTGTCGCGGTCGCCTATGATCTGCACAATCGGGCCTATACCGAGGGCTGGCTGGCCGACTATCGCCGCGCCTTCGAATTGGCCGGTGGCACGATCAGTACCGTTTTGGCCTTTAGTTCGGGCCAGGAAACCTCGTTTGCTGACCTGGCAGAGAGTCTTCTCAGGGCGAAACCGGAGATGGTGCTGATCCTGGCCAATTCAGTCGATGCTGCTCTACTCGCGCAGCAGATCCGCAAGCGCGATGCCGTCGTGCGCATCGGCACCTCGGAGTGGGCCGCCACCGAGCGTCTGATCGAGTTGGGTGGCAGGACAGTCGAAGGCGTCGTGATCGCGCAGTTTGTCGATCGCGACAGCACACAACCCGCTTATGTGGCCTTTTGCAGGCGCTACGTCGAGCGCTTCGGCCAGGAGCCGGGATTTGGCGGCCTCGCCGCCTTCGACGCGGCGAACGTGGTGCTCGATGCGCTTGTCGCCAGACAGCCCGGCCAGACCCTGAAGCAGGTCATTCTTGCGCGTGGCGTGTTTTCCGGCGCACAGTCGGAGATACGTTTCGACGCCACCGGCGACGCCACACGCGAGACCTATCTGACCACCATCCGCGATGGCGCCTTCGTGCGCCTGCATTGACCCGCTTCAAGGGACGACGAGGCCACGGCTGAAAATGTCACGCTCGCTACGATTCTGGTTGTCGCTCGGGTTGTCGTCGCTGGTCGCGCTGGCCATCCTGACGGTCATCGTAGTGCTGCTCGGCGTTCTCCTGCCGCGTCTCAACACCGGTGTGGAGGACCAGAATCATGCGCTCGGAACAACAACGGCGACGCAGATCGACGCTTTTCTCGAGAAATTTTCTGCTCATCTTGGCCTCCTGGCTGACGATGTCGGCAGCCAGCCGAGGATGGACACCGCCCAACTGCGCGTCATGCTCGATACCCTGGCCCAGGCGGATGGCGCCATCGAGTCGATCTACGTCGTCGATGGTGCCGATCGGGTTCTCGAAGTCGGCTTGCCGAAGGCTCGCCGTGCCTTGCGCGACAACCAGCTCGGCATCGATTTCTCTGGTCGCCGCTTTGTGCATGCGGCACGTGCGCAGCAGCAGCCAGTGTGGTCCGATACCTATTTGTCGACCGGTGGACACATCGTGGTGGCACTGGCCCTGCCATTGACGATCACAGCGGAGTCGGCCACTGTGGCACCACCCAAGGACGGCGTCCTGGTGGGCGAACTCAATTTGCAGGAAGTCTCGCGCTTTGCCAAATTGCTCGCCAGCGCCGCCGATGTGCTGCCGATCATTGTCGACCGGCGTGGCAATGTCGTCGGACATCCCGATGCCGAGCGCGCCCTGCATCAGGAAAACCTCAGCCACCTGCCGCTACTGAGTGGGGGTGACGCGGTCTCGCCACAAGTCGTGCGCTTCCGTCTGGACGGCATTGACTACATCGGCAGCAGTACGCCGGTCCGTGAAGCGGGCTGGACGGCGCTGATCGCGCAGCCGACCGAACAGGCCTTCGCCACGTTCCGTTCGACGCTGCAGTCGCTGGCCTTCGGCAGTCTGCTGGCGCTGCTGCTGGCGGTCATTGCGGCAGTGCTGGCGAGCCGGCGGATGACCCAGCGGCTTGGCCAGTTCGCCAGGCACCTGGAAGCGGTCGCCGATGGCAACTACCGCGCGCAGATTCCACCCTCGGGCACCGACGAGATCGAAAAGCTGGCACAAAGCATGCGCCGCATGGCCCAGGCCGTGCTCGAACGGGAAGCGCTACTGCGCGAGAGCGAGGCCAGGTACCGCGGCGTCGTCGAGACTACACGCGACCTGATCACCTGCGTCGATCGTGAGGGGCGACTGAGCTTTGTCAATTACATGGCCGAGACCTATTTCGGCCTGCCGGCCGCTGACTGTATCGGACTGTCTGCCTTTGAATTCGTCCACCCCGAGGATCGTGAGCGCACTCGACAGGCTTTCGCCACCTGGCTGCAAGGCGATGACCCGGCCTTGCAGTTCGAGATTCGGCAGCTTGCGCGCAATGGTGCGGTGCATCTGCTGCAATGGAACATTGTCGCCGACCGTGCGGGTACCCATGACAACACCGCCATCGTCGGTTTTTCCGGCATTGCCCGCGATGTTACCGCCGAACGCGCTGCCGCCGAGCAGCTCGCCGCGTCGGAAGAGCGTTATCGAGGCCTGTTCCGTCTGGCGCCTCTGCCCTACCAGTCGCTGGACATGCATGCGGCAATCCTCGATGTCAATGAGGCCTGGCTCGCCCTGCTTGGCGGTTATGCGCGTGACGAGGTGCTCGGGCGTCCGATCACCGATTTCATCGAGGAACCTTCGCTGCCGGTACTCGCCGAGAGCTTCCCGAATTTCGTCGCTGCCGGCCACATCGAAAGCCTGCTGTTGGATTTGCGGCGCAAGGACGGTGAAACGCGTACCGTGCTCATCAACGGCCGGATCACTCACGATCGGCAGGGGGTGGCGCGGACGCACTGCATCCTGACCGACATTACCGAGCGCCAGCGTGCCGAAGAAAGGCAGCGACAGGCGGATGAACTGCTTGCCCTGCAGGCGGCACGCGCCACGGCGCTGCACGAAATGCCGCGCGCCGCCGATCGGATGTCAGAAGCCGAATTCATGCCGTACTGCCTCGAAGTGGTCGAACGCTTGACCAGCAGCGCAATCTCGTTCGTCCATTTCGTTGCCGACGATCAGGAGACCATCGAGTTCGTGGCGTGGTCGCGGCGCACGCTCGACGAATCCTGTACGGTGACTTTCGACAAACATTATCCGATCAGCCAGGCCGGTATTTGGGCCGATGTCGTCCGCCGCCGCGAGCCGGTGGTCTGCAACGACTATGCGTCGGCAGAGGGCCGTCGCGGCCTGCCGCAAGGGCATTCGCCCCTGCTTCGTCTGGTCACCGTGCCGGTCATCGCCAACGGCAAGGTCCGGCTGATCGCAGGGATCGGCAACAAGGCCGAACCCTACACGCCGCTGGAGGTCGAGACCCTGCAACTGATCAGCCAGGAAATCTGGCGCCTCGGCGAGGAGCGTCGCGCCGAGGCAGCACAACGTCTGGCGGCGACCGTGTTTGCGGCGAGCGCCGAAGGCATTTGCATCACCGACGCCGAGAAGCGAATTCTCTCGGTTAACCCGGCCCTGCTTGCCCTGTCGGGTTATACGGAGCATGAACTGATCGGGCAGAGCTGGAAAATTTTCTCCTCCGGGCGGCACGATGCCGACTTCTATCAAGCCATGTGGGAAAGCATTCTTGACGTCGGTGTCTGGCGCGGCGAGGTATGGAGCCGGCGCAAGAATGGCGAGATCTTCCCCGGGTGGCTGACCATCACCGCCGTTCGCAATGCCGGCGGCGAAGTGACGCATTACACCGGGACTTTCCTGGACATCAGCGAGCGCAAGCAGTGGGAGCAGGATATCCACTTCCTCGCCCACCACGATGCGCTGACCAAGCTGCCAAACCGCACCCTGCTCGACGACCGGATTCGTCAGGCCATCGCCAAGTCGAAACGCAACGATGACCACATGGCGGTGCTGTTCCTCGATCTCGATCACTTCAAGCTGATCAACGACACGCTCGGGCACGATACCGGCGACCGCCTGCTCGAGCAACTCGCCCAGCGCCTGACGGAAGTGTTGCGCCAGACCGAGACGGTGGCGCGGCTGGGCGGCGACGAGTTCGTCATCGTCATCCCCGAACTGGCGGCCATCAGGCGCGTGGCCGTGGTCGCCAGGAAAGTGCTGAAGGTCGCCGCCGCGCCGTACCTGCTCGAAGGCCACGCGCTGCACGTGACGCCGAGCATCGGCATCAGCGTTTATCCGGAGGACGGCGAGGATGCGGCAACCTTGCTGCGCAACGCCGACACGGCGATGTATCACGCCAAGGAACGCGGCCGCAACAATTTCCAGTTCTTCACGCAGGCGATGAATCAGAGCGTGCAGGAACGGGTCACGATCGAGAACGATCTACGTCTGGCGATCGAGCGTGGCGAGTTCCTGCTTCATTATCAGCCGCAGGTCGATTGCCGCAGCGGCGAGGTCATCGGCATGGAAGCGCTGATTCGTTGGCAGCATCCGCAACGGGGACTGATTGCGCCCGACCGTTTCATTGCGATCGCCGAGGAGACCGGGCTGATCGTGCCGATCGGCGAATGGGTGCTCGGCGAGGCTTGCCGCCAGGCCAGGCGCTGGCAGCTTGGCGGACAGCCCGGTCTGCGCATCAGCGTCAATCTGTCGGCGCGGCAGTTTCAGCAGCGGGACCTGAGCGAGCGGATCTCGGCCATGATTCGCGCCTCCGGGATCGATCCGGCAAGCCTCGAACTCGAATTGACCGAGAGCATGCTGATGATCGATCCCGACCAGGCGACGGCAGCCTTGCACCAACTCGCCGTGGCGGGCGTGAAAATGGCGATCGACGATTTCGGCACCGGCTATTCGAGTCTTGCCTACCTGAAGCGATTTCCGGTGACGCGCCTGAAAATCGACCGCTCCTTCGTGCGCGACCTTGCCAATGACAGTAACGATGCGGTCATCGTCGATGCCATCGTGGCCATGGCGACCAGCCTGAAGATGGAAGTCATCGCCGAGGGAGTCGAGACCATCGCCCAGCTCGATTACCTGGAAGCGCACGGCTGCCATGCCATCCAGGGCTACTACTACAGCCCTCCGGCAGCGGCGGAATCCTTTGTCCGTTTCCACTACGACCGCAGAGCGGGTCAGTCGGTCGTGTTTCCCGCAGGGGCTCCGAGCAATTCGTCGAGAACGTAGGGCAGGATGCCGCCCGATCGATCGCCGTGTCGATGCGGCACCGCAGGGCGTTCGATGCGCTCGCCGTTGATGGCTTGCTGTGGGTGCTCAGCCGGCGAAATCGGCTTTCTTCCGGCAGGTCCTTGGCGACCAGGGAGCCCGCAATACCCGCCCTTGGCGATGGGCTGGGGGCGGCGTGCCGCGGCATCCGTATCGGGCGCGCCGTCGGGCGTTTGCCCGCCATCCGACCAGCAGCGCCAGGCCCAGACCCAGCACCGCGATGGACGATGGCTCGGACACCGTGGGTACCGGTCCCAGCAGCGTGAACTTCAGGCCGTCCGTCGGCAGACCGGTGTCGGTGTCGATGGCATGGAAGCTCAGCGCGCCGCTGTGGCTGAAGTCGGCCAGCGCCGCCGAGAAGTAGCCGGTGTCGGCGGTGCCCCGCACCTCGTAGATGCCGTGGAAGATGACGTCGAGCCAGAGCGTGTCGCCCAGGTCCATCGTGATGGGTTTGCCCACCAGCAGCACGCTCAACTCCATGCCGTCCAACACGCCGTAGTCGAATTCGCGGCTGGTGGGGAACCAGCGGGTGCGCCAGTCATCTGTGGCCGTGGGTGGCCCGTCCGGCGTGACTTCGGCACTGCCGAACCAGGCGTCCTTGAAAGCGTAGGGCTTCGCCAGGCCTGATAACGGCACGCGCAGGCCCCAGAACACCTGCTCTTCTGCGCGCGCCCTCAGGTTGGAGGCGATACCGCCCGCCAGCAGCAAGCCGTGGCTGGCGTGCGTGACGTTGAATTTGATTTTCGGGCCGGTCCACGCGTCGTATTCAACGAGGTAGCGGTTGGTCAGCCAGATTTCGTTGCGGGCGAAGTTCCACGGCCCGGCGTCCAGGTAGTTGCCGGTGAGCCGGGCATAGCTGTGGAAGCTGCTGCCTTCGTCTTCCTGCTGGAAGTCGGCCCAGGCCTGCACGTTGTCGACGCTGAAGGGTGATCCCACGGGCTGGCCAGCCGGCGTGGCGGTCTGCGCATGGCGGCCCAGGGCAATCCACTCGGCCGCGCTGGTGACCGAGTAACCGCTGGACCAGGGCGGTGGTGCCTTCAGCACACTGGTGAAGCGCGCGTCCGAGCGCATGCTCAGCACGTCGACTTCGGCCAACGCCGGCACGCTGGCAAGCGCCAGCAGCCCTGCGAGCAACACGGTGCGACCCGGCAGGGTCGGTGGGGGGGTGCGCTCGTTCCTGGTACAGGATGGGTTCGATCGGTGCGACCTGGGTGGAGGCGCCGGTCGCTCGTCCAGAGCGAGCCATGCCACATCCGCCCGGCCCACCGGGGAGTTTTGCAAGAGGCTCATTATTGACTCCTTGTTGACTTGCATGACATCGATGAACGAATGGGACCATCTGCAGGTGAGCGCCTGGGCGCGCCAGGCGCGTGTAATCGTCAAGCACCGCGCATTCGAAGCGTGGCTGGCGCGCCGGCGAAGCCCAAGCCCGCCTGCGCATCGCAACTTTGCGCCTTTGCGTCACTCGTGCCAATCCACTTTATGTCGTACGACAAAGCAACTACCATGTCATCCCGTCCGACCTTCGTTGGTGCCAGGTGATCATGCCCGTCCCGACTGCTGCCCGAGTGCCTCCGCCCGACTCGCGTGAGCCCTCGCTCGACGAACTGGTCGAGTTCGAGGTGTTCGACATGGTCGCGCGCGGCTTGCCGGAGGGTTTCGGCAGCGGCTTCGTGCCGCTGGCCGTGTCTGCGGTTCTCCTGCAGCTCCTGGCCTCGCCGCCCCAGCTCGTGCGATGGGTGATGGCGGTTGCTACCGTCCTCGGCTTCGGGCTGCTGCTTGGCTTCCTCTACCGGCGCCACCCGCCCGCCCTCGACGGCGTTGCGGGATGGCGGCCATGCCTGTATGTCCTGGTCGCTGCGAGCGGCTTGTCCTGGGGGGTCGCCGGTTGGCTATTCGTACCGGCGCCCTGGCCAGCCGAGATGGTCGTCCTGGCGCTGCTGCTGAGTCTCGCCGCCGCGGTGCTCGCCAACATCGGCGCGAGTCTGCCGATTTACGCAGTCTTCATTGCCGGTGCATTGCTGCCAACGGCGGTCTACCGCGTCCTGCTCGGCGGCGCGATGAACCTCGGGCTGAGTATCGGTGCGCTGATGATGATGCTCGTGCTGACGGTGTTCGCGTCACGCCTTGCCGCAGCGACACGTCGATCGCTGCGTATCGGTCACGAGAACCGGCGGCTTGCGCGGGCGCTGGAGCAGCGCACCCGCGAAGCGGAACAGGCCAACCTCGACAAATCGCGCTTCATCGCCGCGGCCAGCCACGACCTGCGCCAGCCCGTACACGCGCTCGGCCTGCTGCTCGATGTGCTGCAGGGGCAGTCGCTGAGCCTGCAGGCGCAAGAGACTGCCACGCGCATGGCGCATGTGCTCGACTCACTGGACTCGCTGTTCGCGGGCTTGCTCGACATTTCCAGGCTGGACAGCGGCGCGATCGAGCCGCGGCGCACGGATTTCGCGCTGCGTCCGCTGCTGCTCGCATTGACCGACGAATTCAACCCGGAGGTACTCGCCAAGGGCTTGTCGCTGCGCTGTCGCGCCAGCGATGTCTGGATCCGCAGCGACCCGTTGCTGCTCGAACGCATCCTGCGCAACCTGCTCGCCAACGCGGTGCGCTATACCCTGCGCGGCGGCATCGTCATCGCCTGCCGGCGGCGCGCTGCGCTGCTGCGCATCGAAGTCTGGGACAGCGGCATCGGCATCGCCGACGCGCAGCAGGGTACGGTATTCAACGAGTTCTACCAGGTTGCCAACCGGCAGCGCGACCCGGAGCAGGGCCTGGGGCTGGGGCTGGCGATCGTGCGCCGCCTGGGAGCGCTGCTCGGCTGCCCCATCGAGCTTCGTTCACGCCTTGGGCGCGGCAGCGTGTTCCGCGTCAGCGTGCCGCTGGCGACCGTTCCGGAACCGTTGTCCGATGCCGCCCCGGCCGTGGATGATGCCCAGGCGACCCTGCCGCCTGGTTGGCCAGAGCGGCGGGTCCTGGTCGTGGAAGACGATGCGCACGCCCGTGACGCCCTGGTCAGCTGGCTCGCCTCCTGGGGTTGCCAGGTCGTCGCCTGCGCCAGCGCTGCAGCAGTGCGCGTGGCGCTGGAGACGATTCCTGCCGCGCCCGATGCACTGGTCACCGATTGGCGTCTGCCTGGCGGCGAGGATGGGCTGGACGTGGTTCGACTGGTACGCCAGCGTTTTCGCGCTGCACTGCCGGCAATCCTGATCACCGGCGATGCCCTCGACGACGCGCGCCGTCTCGCCCGCGAGCATGGCGTCGTGCTGCTGCACAAGCCGGTCCGCCCTGCCGCGTTGCGCGCGGCGCTGGGGGCGCACTGGCTGCCTGTGCGGGTCGCGGAAACGGCAGCGGTGCCAGCCGGCAGCGCTACGCCATCATCCCCTCGCGAGAGCGCTCCGAGGCGGCAGGAAGGAGCGTCGTGACATGAAGAAGATCCTGATCATCGAAGACCACCCAATCTATCGCGACGGGCTGGCGGTGCTGGTGGCGCAACTGTTTGCCGAGGCGCAGGTCGAGCAGGCGGGCGACGCCGGGATGGCACTTGAACAACTGGCGCAGGATGATACCTTCGACCTGGTGCTGCTCGACCTCAAGATGCCCGGGCTCGACGGCGGCACCGCCCTGGCGGTGCTGCGCAGTCGCCATCCGGCAGTTCCCGTGGTGGTGGTTTCCGCCGACGAAGATGCCGCCACCATCCGCGCCTGCATGGACGCTGGCGCCAGCGGCTACATCCCGAAGTCGGCGCGACGTGAGATCCTGTCCGCCGCATTGGCCATCGTCGCCGACGGCGGCTTCTACCTGCCGCCGGCGTTGAACCCGGCGCCGGCGACCGTCCCGAGAACGACGGCCAGCCCACTGACGGCGCGCGAGCGCGAAGTCCTGCAGGGAGTTTGCGCCGGCGAGCCGAACAAGACCATCGCCCGCCGCCTGGGGATCTCCGAAGCCACGGTTCGCGCGCATCTCGGCGCGGTCTTCCGCGCTCTCGGCGTCACCAATCGTACGCAGGCGGCGCTCAGCGCCCAGCGGCTCGGCCTGTGCGATGCGACGAGCATGGCGGCGGTGCCCTTTCTGAAGAGGGTCAAGGCGCCGGGATAGCCGCAGCCCGTCGGGGCTGCCTGCCCAGCCTTCCCGCAGGGAAAGTCGTCCGGCCCACGTAACTCGCCGGGAGGTCAGCTACGGGTCAGCCGGCGCCTCGACGAGAGAGCAAGCCCCAGAAGACCGACCCCGAAGATTCCCAGCATTCCGGGCTCCGGCACCTGCAGCATGACGAGGGCACGTCGGCCATCGGACGTGGCCGCGCCTTGCCAATACCATTCAACGTCGAAGCTATCGTTTACCAGCGCCAGTTCGAGAGGCGTCGCACCGGTCACGGCGAACGGAGTGGCAAGCGTCAGCTCGTAGCGGTAGAGATCAAGGCCATCGACGGAGCCAGCGGCGACACTCTTCACACTACCGCTTTGCGCCTTGCCGCCGAGCGCGATGAGGAAGCTGTCGTCGAGTGTGCTGCCGGCGAGGTAATAGCCCCACCACAAGATTCTGTTGATCGACGCCGGCGCCGGTACGGTCACGCTTTCTGGATAGGGCCCCGTACTGGTGTCGGCTTGCTGGCCGACAGCCGTGACGGCCGGCAATTGCTCGACGAGCAGCGTGGCCGACGCGTTGCCGGCCATGAGAAGACAGCCCACCAGCAAGGCGGAGGCGGCGGGGAATTTTCGTAAGGTGGTGAGGAGTTTCATGTGATTCTCGTTCTGTTGGCTCCCATCGGCACGACACCAGCCTTGTGCCGACAAGAGGATTGCTGTTGAATGAACTTACTGTCGTTCACAGCCGAGGACGGCTTCCGCCGCCCGCTCCGGCCACTGCTACGGAGCAAAGACGTCGGTCGGCACACCAATGACCGGCACCTGGAAGTCGATCTTGTCGACCAGGAAGTCACTGCCATGCTGGACTCCCATGGCGTCGGTCGTGACCATCGCGGCGAAGCTGCCGTCTGCGTGGGCATAGCCACCGGCAACGAAGGTGCTTCCGTCGTATACGCCGGCACTCAGTTCGATGGCCCTGAAAGCCACGTCCGACGTCAGTGTGACGGTCTGCGTTCCCGCCGCTCCGCCAGCGTGGAAGCTGGTTTCCTTGATAACACGACCATCGGCGTCGAGCAAACGCAGACGCCCACTTTCAACAAAGTCGCCGCCGTCGTCCTGGGTGAAAAGACGCGACAGATAGACCGTCAGCCCGGTCGCGCCCTCGGTGAGGTTGAATCGCAAGGCTTCCTTGCCGTCGATTTCCTGCCGCACCGGGTTGGTCGCCTCTGATTGTCCGCTGACCCCCAGGTCGCCAGCGTAGATGTCGCCCCCCGTCAAGGTCTGCGGGCTTACTCCATTCAAGCGCGCGGCGCTCCAGGTCTCCGCCGCATTCGCGTAGTCGGCCTTGTGGACGATCGAAGTGACGATGTCCGCGTTGGTCCAGGCAGCCGCCCACTGGCCGCCAAGGCCGGATTGGCGCTCGGGAGCATTGCCTATGCTCAGCGTGTGGGTGGGAATCGGCACAACATCGATCACAGCGGTTGCGGTCGCCGTGCCGCCGACGCCATCGCTGACCGTATACTTGAAGCTGGTGGTACCGGCAAAGCCTGTTGTCGGCGTGAAGCTGAAGTGGCCGTCGGCAAACGGGGAAATGCTGCCTTGCAGGCCGCTGACGTCCAGGGTGATGACACTCAGCGTGTCGCCGTCGGGGTCGCTGTCGTTGGCCAGCAGGCCGGGGGCCGCGACGCTCAACACCTGATTCGGGCGGATGGTGTAGGTGTCGTTGTTGACGACCGGTTTGTTATTGAAGACATCGATCTTGACCGTTGCCGTCGAGGTGCCGCCGAAACCATCGCTGATCGTGTAGTTGAAGCTGGTCGTGCCGGTAAAGCCAGCGGTCGGGGTGAAGCTGAAGTGGCCGTCGGCAAAGGGCGACAGACTGCCCTGGAGGCCTGAGACGTTGAGCGAGATCACCTGCAGCGAATCACCGTCGGGGTCGCTGTCGTTGGCCA